>JADLBT010000217.1 GCA_020847555.1 Gemmataceae bacterium | reverse complement strand
TCGAGATGCCGATGAACGCGAGCGCAGGTGACACAGGCCGAAACCCCCCGCCGGATACTACCCCGTCTGTGACGGATTGCGCAAAGTCTCAGCGCCCTCTAACGCTTCGAGCCCACCTGAACAAGAGGCCCCCGCGAGGCAGTACGGCGGCATCTGCCGCTAACGGTCCCCGGCCACACCGGGCAGGTACCGCCGCGCCGTAAAACGGTCGTCGACAGCCGCCTGCAGGACCGACTGCATTGCGTAATACGCCGGCTTGGGCTGCAACTGGTCGTCGAACGGTGCCGGATCGTTGCGGGCGTCCGCCGGCGCAAAGCCCGAGGCGGGGTTGTCGAACGCGCTCAGCCCGTCGGCCGGGCTGCCGAGTATGAAGTGCTGGCAAAGGCCAGACTCCAACGCCGCCTCCAGTGCCATTCGGTATATGTCGGCCTGCGTCTGGTACCTGGCGGCCGTTGTCCCAGCGACGTCCTTGAGGAAGACCGCGAACTCCGTGATCGCGATCGGCAGCCCGTACGACTGCAAGCCGGCGACGATCTCGTCCTTCCGCCAGTCCCACGGCAGCCAGAAGAAACCCTCCAGGCCAACCATGTCGATCAGGCGCTTCGCGCGCAGCCGATCCACGATCTCATGGGTAGCCGCGTAGCGTGCGGTCTTCGCGGTCTGGTTTGCGTAGTCCACATAGCACAGCGGGGTGTCGGGATCGGCAGCGCGGGCGGCCGCGAAGGCGATCTCCACGTACTCGGGCCCGATCACGTCATACAGCACGTCCCAGCCGGAGGACGAGCTGTCCATCTCACCGGTCACCGTGAGGACGCCGACCTTCCCCCGGCAGTGCGTCGTGGCGTCGGTCACGTACCGTGTCATGGCGGCGATCATGTCAGCGCGGGAAAGGTCGCGCAGCCACTTAGGTAGCCCGTAGGGAGAGTCGAACGCGATGGGGTCGATCAGCGGGTACTTGAACGGCGGCGGGGCGAACTTCGCGTTCCGGAAGAGCGCGTAGTCAAGGTTGCCGTAGTTGCGCGCTCCGGGCGTTGGCTCGATCTCCCCCCAGCCGCCCGAATAGACGATGCCGGCGTTGAAGTCGCGCCGGTAGATGACGTCCAGGTTCGGGTCTTCCCAGCCCATGAGGACGCCGAGACGAAGCCCAAGCCGGTCCGCGAGCGTCCGCAGGCCCGGCCCCGCGGGAGGCGTCGGTGCCACCGCCGCGGCCCACGATGCACTTCGGCCGACCGGGGCGGACGCCAGCGCGCCTCCCACAAGCGTGCCGAGCGAGAGCTTCAGCAGGCGTCGCCGGTCGAGACCGCGGTCCGGTAGCATACCCATCTCCCGTTCGCGGGACACTAGGAGTGCTTATCGCGACGGTCAACCAGCATTTTGACGCAGCCGTGCGCCGGCCTCGCGCCGACGCATCTTCGTTCCCCTCAGGACCGGCCGAGGTGCGCCGCCCCGGGGGGGACGCCGCTCTCGGGGCCCGCGTCTTCAGTCATCGGCAAGATGGCGGCCGCGTCAGGGGCCCGTGCTGGTCCGGTGGTCGCGAGGCCTACCTCCGGCCCGTGCACCACCGCCCGCGCGAACTCCGCACCGAGCAAGAGGATCGAGGCGTTGATGAACATCCAGAACAGGAAGGCGAGCGCTGTGCCGAAGCCGGCGTAGATGGCCGTGTCGCGGGTGAACGGCAGAAAGGCGAAGAGGGCGGCGTAGAGGTTCTTCGCCCCTTCGAAAAGAAGGCTCGCGAACACCGCCCCGGTGAGCGCCTCTCGCCAGTTCGGACGCACGCTCGGCACGTACCGGTAGAGGACGCAGAACATGGCGAAGGAGGCGAAGGAGGGGAGCACATAGGAAACCACGAGCAGCGTCAAGTTCGTGTGCAGGTCAACCGGCCCGAGCCGGCCTGCCCGCTCGATCACGCCCTGCGCAATGGCCGTCAGGCCGATGGACAGCAGGATGAGGAGGCCCAGAGCGGGCACCAGCGCGAAGTCGATCAGCTTGCCGCGCCAGAACGGCCGCGGCCGTGAGCGATGGCTCGTCGCACTCAGGCCCTGCCGGACGGCGGCGAAGATGCCGCTTCCAGACCAGATCAGGGCGGCCAGGCCCAGGGTGATCCCCGCGGGCGTTGCCTGCTGGGCCCGGCGCACCATGCTGTCGACGTTGTCGCGGACGTTCGCCGTCTCCTTCAGTGGCACCTGGTCGAAGACGAACTGGACGATCCGCTCGCGGTCGACCACCAGCCCCAGTACCGACAGGATGAGGAGCCCCAGCGGCACGAGCGAGAAGATGGCGTAGTAGGCGATCGCCGCGGCATAGGTGCCGCAGCGGTCCTCGTAGTACAGGTGAAACGTTCGCCGCACGACGTCAACGGGCCAGCGCACGCCCCGCGGTGCGCGCTGCCAGGTGGCCTGCGCCTCCGCCCACATCGCCGCCTCAGGCGGTCACCGGTTCACCGGCAACCTGTCGCAACATTCGCACATAGTCATGCAGGTAGCGGGTAATAAGGAAGTGATCGCGCACGTGCTCTCGTCCCGCTTCGCCCATCCGCTCCCCGAGAGCCGGATCGCCCAGCAGGTCGCTTACGCGCGCGGCGCACTCCTCCACTGAGTCGACCAGGAACCCCGACTCGCCGTCGACGATCTGCAGGGGAATGCCGCCGACGTTGCCGCCGACGCAGGGACGGCCCTTCCACAACCCTTCGGCCACGACCAGCCCGAACCCTTCACGCGTCGACTTCTGGATAACGACCTGCGAAGCGCGCTGGAACGCGTTCACCTCCACGTTTCCAACGCCATTCAGGTTCGACAGGATCTTGATGTCCCAGTCTTCCCCGGCGCGGCGGACGACGCGCTCGTACCACTCCCAGCCCTCCGGGTCGTCGTGTGCCATCGAGCCGATGAGCACCAGCTGCACGCCCGGGTGGCGCCGCTTGACGAGGCGGTAGGCGTCGATGACGCCGAGCGGGTCCTTCCAGGGGTCAAAGCGCGAAACCTGGGTGATGATCGGCCGCGTCTCGTCTAGCCCGAAGCGCTGAAGGACGGCCGAGATCTGGTCCGACTCCATCGGCGCGTTCTTCACGCTCAAAGGATCGATCGCCGGCGGCGCGATCATCAGGTTCCGCTCCGGCATCCCGTCGCGCACGTACTGCCGCATCGTCCAGATCGAACCGTCGTACTCCTGCAGGAAGGGGAGCAGCAGCTCCCACGCCCCGTGCTGGGCGTTTGTCAGGTCGATGTGGCACCGCAAGACCCAGCGTCCCGTCGGCGGGTGCTCCCGCGCCCGCAGGATGGCGAGCAACGGTGCCGGCTGCGGGTCGTGGATGAACACAAAGTCGTAGTCCTCCCAGTTCGCCGCGTTGACTTCGTTCTGGCGCACCCAGATGTCCCGTTCATGCGCCGTCCACGGATGGGGCTTCCCCTGAAGCGCGTTGTGCATCGCCTTCGTCACGCCGAAGAACTCGTCCGTCCCGCTGATGACCTTCCAGTCCGCGTGCAGGCCGAGGTCCCGCATGAGGGGAACCATGCTCCCCAGGATCTCGGCGACGCCGCCCCCGTAGGCGGTTGCGTTGACGTGCAGCACTCTCGCGCCGGCGAGGTCTTTCACCTCCTCGCGGATGCGCTCGACGACGCCGGCGCGCACCGAGCCGCGGTAACTTTCGAGCTCTTTTGGCGGGACAACGACAGGCGTTAACACGTTCCTAGAATACCCTCGGCCTGCGGCCGTCGCCCGGGTCGTCCTCCCTCGCGCGGGAGAATTAAGAGAACTGACATGCCAGCCCTTCGAGTGCCGCGTCCCAGGCGGGCGCGACGACGCCCCAGCCGTACCGGTGCGCGGCCTCCCGGACCGATGCCCGGGCGCCCGTCGGCAATCCCTCGGTCAGGAGCGCGCCTAGCCTCTCGCGAAAGCACGACTCGTCCTCCCAGAGGCAGGTCCCGTGCAGCCACGATGGGACCAGCGCGGGGTAGTTGTGCCGCGCCGGCGCGACCGGCAGGCAGCCGCACGCCATCGCCTCCACCATCCCCACGCCGAAGAACTCGTGGCGGGCCGTGCTGACCACGACGTCCGCGCGGTGCAGGAGGGAGCGGTACTCTTCGGGCGAGGCCGCGAAACCGGCGTGGACGACCCGCGGACCAAGCTCCGCGCGCAGACAGGCGAGCGCCGGGTCGGGGTTCGGACCGGGCTCGCCCGCAAGCGCCAGGCGGAAGGGCACGCCTTCCGCGGCAAGGTGGCGCACCGCCCGCGCGAACGTCTCCGGCGCCTTGTCGAACTCCCAGCGCGCGTTCCAGAGGACGAGCGGCGCGTCGTTCCGCCAGCCGTCGCCGGTCGGCGCGCCGGACAGCCAGTCGAGCTCGACGCCGACCGGCAGGACGCTCGCCTTCGCGGCGACGGCGGCCATCCCCTCCGGCCTCAGCCAGTTGTTCGGCTGCCGCTCCAGGGTCGCCAGCGCGCCCAGGAACTCGTCCCGGTGGTAGGCGGAGTTGAAGGCGACGGCGTCCGCCGCGAGTGCCGAGGAGTAGTTGATCTGCCCGAACCAGGAGTTCAGCTTCGTGCCCCGCAGGCGCGGATAGGTGAACTGGTTCTCGTGGAAATACAGCAGCGCCGGAGCGCCGTGGAACCGCCGACGAGTCAGCGCCAGGAAAGCGCCCAAGTCCAGCATGTCGCTGGCAACGAGGACGTCCACCTCGCCACCGAAGGCGAGCGCCTCCTCGGCCAGCTCCTGCGCTCCCCGGCGCATCCGCCGCCGCCATTCGCCCGCCGGCAGCGTCAGGAGCACGATCTCGTGGCGCGAATGGCGCCTCAGCCCCTCCGCGAAGGCGCGGTGGCTACCCCCGAAGAACGGCTCGACGAAGAGAACTCTCGCCATCGCACGGCCCGGCTCGCTTCCGCTCTCAGGCTTCGGCGACTTCGAGGCCCCAGACGGGCCGGAAACGCCAGGCACGGATGCCGCTCGGCTTCACCCCGTGCTTCCGGCAAAGCCGCTTCGCCTCCTGCACGCATCCGAACGGCACGTAGATGAAGAGCTCACCGCACTGCGAATACGGCAGCCACTGCTCGACGGCACTCTGGTCGTTAACCGTGTCGGCGGTCTCCACCTCTGCCATCATCTTCAGCCAGGTGCCGGGGCGGCGCACCACGACGATGTCCGGGTAGAGGTCCTTGCCGTTCTCCTTGCCAACCGAGATCAGCGGCGTGGGTTCGTTCACGATCGTCTCGAAGTTGGGGAATTCCTCGTTCGGGAACGGGAACTTCAGCTTCGCGATCTCGGCGACCGTCCCCAGATGGCGCTGGTCGCGCAGGTACTTCACTGTCATGCTGCTCTCCTCGGACACGGACGGCCGCACGCCGGGCCGCGCTTTGATTGTATGGGCCACCGCCGCCTCGGGTCGACCAGCGTCCCGGCGACGCGCGCACAGCCGCCGGCCGCCTACAATGCGCGCAACATCTGCGGGAGGCGCGACATGGCAGTGATCGACCGCGGCGGCGTCAGCATCTTCTACGAGGTCAACGGCGACGGTCCGCCCGTCCTTCTCAGCCATGGCTATAGCGCGACCGCGCAGATGTGGCGCGGCCAGGTGCAGGCGCTCTCCGGCTCCCATCGCCTCGTCACCTGGGACATGCGCGGCCATGGTGAGAGCGACAGCCCCACCGACCCCACCGCCTACTCCGAGGCGGCCACGGTCGGCGACATGGCCGCCATCCTCACCGCCTGCGGCATCGAGCGCGCGGTCGTCGCCGGTCTCTCGCTCGGCGGCTACATGTCCCTCGCCTTCCACCTCGCCCACCCCGAGAGGACACGCGCCCTCATGCTCTTCGACACCGGGCCCGGCTATCGCAACCCGAAGGGTCGCGACGGCTGGAACGAGACCGCACTCGCCCGCGCCAGGGCGTTCGAGGAACGCGGCCTCGACGCGCTCGGCGGGAGTGCCGAAGTTCGCGTCAGCAGGCACCGTTCCGCGGCCGGTCTCGCCCATGCCGCCCGCGGCATGCTCGCCCAGGTTGATTCCCGCGTCATCGAATCGCTCGAGAAGATCGCCGTCCCCACCCTTGTGCTCGTCGGCGAGAACGACACTCCCTTCATCGGCGCGGCCGAGTACATGGCGGCGAAGATCCCCGGCGCGCGCAAGGTCGTCATCCCCGGCGCCGGCCACGCGGCCAATATCGACCAGCCGGCTGCCTTCAACGCCGCCGTTGAGGAGTTCCTCGCCTCACTCCCCGCCGACTGAGCGCCGCCGTTCGGCGCTCGGGCAATGAAGGTGGGCCGATCTTCGAGGGTCGCGCCCGTGCGCTCTTCCCCCTTGCTACAGTGATCCCATGCAAACGCCCGGCTTTCGCACCGAGCGCGACGCCCTCGGCGACTATCCGGTCCCGGCCGACGCCTACTACGGGATTGACACCGCCCGCGCCGTCGCGAACTTCCCTATCAGCGGTCTGCGCCTGCCCGCGTCCTTCGTCCATGCGCTCGGCGCGATAAAGCGCGGTGCCGCCCTGGCGAACCGCGACCTGGGGCTGCTCGACCCCCCGCTCGCCGCCGCCGTCGTCTCCGCCGCCGAAGAGGTCGCTGCCGGCCGTTGGGACGACGCCTTCGTCGTCGACGTCTTCCAGACGGGGTCGGGCACCTCCACGAACATGAACGCCAACGAGGTCATCGCCAACCGGGCGAACGAGCTGCTCAGCGGCGGCCCGAAAGGCGTCTACCGGCCGGTCCACCCGAACGACCACGTGAACCGGGGCCAGTCCTCGAACGACGTCATTCCCACGGCGCTCCACCTCGCGGCTATCCTCGACATGCAGCGCTCGCTCCTGCCCGGCCTCTATCGGCTGGAGACCGCCCTGCGCGAACGCTCACACGCCTTCGACGAGGTCGTGAAGACCGGTCGCACCCACCTCATGGACGCAACGCCGATCCGCCTCGGCCAGGAGTTCGCGGGCTACGCCGACCAGATGGCCGCCGCCCGCCGCCGCGTCACCCTCGCCGGGGAGGCCTTGCGCGAGGTCGCGCTCGGCGGCACCGCAGTCGGCACCGGCGTCAACACCCACCCCGAATTCGCCGCTCGCGCCCTCGCCTATGTCTCAGAAAGCGCGCGCGTGCAGCTGCGCGAGACGACCGGCCACTTCCAGGCGCAATCGACGATCGACGCCGTCGTACAGGCGAGCGGCGAGCTGCGCACGGTCGCCGTCTCGCTCGTCAAGATCGCAAACGACATTCGCCTGATGGGGAGCGGTCCGCGCGCCGGCTTGTTCGAGCTCGCGCTGCCCGCACTTCAGCCGGGGAGCTCGATCATGCCCGGCAAGGTCAACCCGGTCATCCCGGAAGCCGTGGTGCAGGTCGCCGCCCAGGTCTTGGGCAACGACGCGACGGTCGCGACGGCGGGCCAGTGGGGCTTTTTCGAGCTCAACACCATGCTGCCCGTGGCCGCCTACAACCTGCTGCAGACGATATCGCTGCTCGGGGCGGCCGCGACCGTCTTCGCCGAGAAGTGCGTCGAAGGACTCGAGGCCACGGAGAACGGCCCGCGCATGGTGGAGGCGGGCCTGAGCGTCGCCACTCCCCTCGCCAGCGTTATCGGTTACGACCGCACCGCCGAGATCGCCAACGAAGCCTTCCGCAGCAACCGCACCGTTCGCGAGGTGGCACTCGCCGAGGGGGTCCTCCCGCCGGCCGAGCTCGACCGCCTCCTCGACGCCCGCCGCATGACTGGCCGCTGAAGCCACCGCTCCAGGGCCCCGGCTCTCTACTCGCCGTTCGCCAACTGCTTCGAAGCGGCGAACACATCCCCCAGGATCTTGGTCCGCAGCGCGCCCTCGGCGAAGACGGGCCGGTACTGGTCCGCTATCTGATAGGGCACCAGGCGCACGTTGGCGAGCCGCTTCCCCCAGAAGCTCGCCTCGAGGAGGTAGCCCTGCTCGTGCTCCGGTGTGTGCTGCTGATCGAAGACGAAGTTGCCCAGCGCATAGGCCACAAAGACGTCGCCGCGCGTCTCCACCGCCTGGACCCAGTGCGCCTGGTTCCCGATGACGAGGTCGGCACCGGCCGCGGCCGCTGCACGCAGGCCCTTGATGCTCCGGGGGCTCGGCTCGTGGGTGTCTTCATACCCGCTCTGCACCTGCACGACGACCACGTCGGCCTGGGCCTTCGCCCTGCGAATCGCCTCCTCCATCTGTGAGAGGTCGAGCATCGAGGCCGGCTTGTAGAAGGCCGGCTCCCGGGGCACCGCCGCCTTCTCGTCGCTGTAGTCCCGGTCCATGGGGGCGGTGCCGGGTGCGTCCGCGGTTGCGGCCAGGTCCTCTGCCGCGATGTCGTCGAAGCCGAGGACGGCGAAACGCACGCCATTGATCTCGAAGATGGCGGGTGCCAGCGCCTCCGCCAGGTTGCGACCGCCGCCCACGGTCTTGATGCCAGCCTGCTGCAGCAGCTCGAGCGTGCGCAGGAAGGCCCGGTCGCCGCAGGGACCCGCCTGGCCGCAGTCGAAGACGTGGTTCGTCGCGACGGTAACCTCGTCGAGCCCGGCCAGCGTCAGCGCCGCCATCACCTCCGGCGGCGAGGTGAGGTTCGTCGTCGCCACGCAGCCATACGGCGTGCCGACGTCCTGAATGCTCCCGTCGAGCGAGCCCAGGGCGAGGTCAGCGGCCGCAAGGTACTCGGCGACCGGTCCGCGCAGCGCCGCTGCCCAGTCGCCCGTGGCCCGAATCCGCGTCAGCGCGCACCGCGACTGGAGGATGTCACCCGTCGCCACGGCCCGCGTGACCTTCGGGAGCGCCTCAGCGACCCTGGCGCGCAGCCCCGCCACCGCCGCCTGCCCCCGGGACGTGAGCGCCGTCACCGCTGTCCGCTCGACGAACGGCCAGGCGGCCGGGTCGCCGCGCCCGCGCACAAGGTCCACGCCGTCGACCGCCAGCGCCGTCACCCCCGGCCGCACGTCCTGGAGCGGCACAAACGCGACGATCGGGCCGGCGCTCCAGTCGCTCATCGCCGTGAAGAGCGCCGCCGTGTCGGCGTAGACGACGGCCGGCACCGGCACCTTCGCGGCTGCCCCGCCCGCGTCGAGCGGGAGGCCGGCGTAGGTCGCGCGGCCGCCCAGCCCGCCGGCCTGAACGAACGTCACCGTGCCCTCGAGGAGGCCGCTCAGCTGCGCGCCCGTGACAGCGTCGAGCGCAGCTGCCATCGAGGCGACCGGCACCCAGTAGCGCGTGACGGGGTCGCCCGCGCTCCCCGCCGCGAAGGCGAGGTCCGCCGCCGCGTCGGGTCCCTCGGCCACGAGCCCCGCGTCGGCCAGGCCTGGCGGGAGCGCGCCGCGGAAACGCAGCGGCACGGCGGGTCGCTTGTCCGGCACGGGGCTCGACCTGGTGCCGTCAGTCGTCTCGGCGCCGGCGCTCTCGGTCCCGACTGCTGCGCGGCGGAGGGCGACGCCGAGCAGGGCGAGGCTGCCGCAGAGGGCAACGACACTGAGCGCAAAGGCCGGCAGCCAGGGATTCCTCCGTCCACCCCGCGTCATCCCCGGCATCGTCATCCCCGGCCGAGACGCGGTCAACAGGTCGAGTCGGAGCGGTCAGGCGGCCCGCGCGTACCAGTGCTCAGGCGTGCCCGAAGCTGTCTCGATGAAGGCAAAGGCCCGCTGCAGCAGGGTGTCGATCCCGCCGCAGGTCTCTTCGAGCTCGGCCAGCAGCGGCGGCAACGGCGCCAGCTCGCCCTCGGCGTCGTACCCGCAGAAAAGCCCGTGGTGGAGCACGAGCTCGTTGCACTGAGCGACCACACCGGGCAGCCCGTCCTCCGGCCTCAGGCCGTTGTCGTGGTGCATTCCGATCGCCTCCACCAGGTGCCCGGGAAACTTCCAGCGCTCCCCGAGGACTCGTCCCACGTGGTCGTGGCTCAACCCCAGCAGGCGGGCCTCGGCCTCGTGCAGGCTGCACTCCCCGCTCCGTGCCAGCGCCACCGCCTGGCCGAACTCGGCCGGCCGGGCCCGCAGCAGCACCAGCCGTCCGATGTCGTGGAGGATACCAGCCGTGAAGGCGTCCTCCGGCTTGCAGACGCGCGACTTGCGGGCGTACGTCTCCGCCGCCACCGCCACGGCTACCGAGTGGCCCCAAAAGAGGTCCAGGTCGAAGCCGCCTGCGCGCGCGCCGCTCATGAACGCGTTCATGATGCTCGCCCCGACGGCCATCTGGCGGACCTGCCTGAACCCAAGAACAAGGACCGCCTCCCGCACCGTGCTCACCCGCCGAGCAAAGCCGTAGTAGGCGGAGTTGCTTACCTTGATCAGCTTCGCCGTGAGTGCCTGGTCCGTGCTCAACACCTGCGCCAGGTCGAGCGCGCTCGTGCGGTCGTTGTCGGCCAGTGCCATCACCCGCGAGGCGACGGCCGGCAGCGGCGGCAGCTCTTCAATCTGTTCGAGGAGGCCTTCCACGTCTTGTCCCACGAACCGATCGTCGGCCGCGTGTCGTTCACTCTGAACGGTGCCCCCGGTCCGTGACCGCGTTCCGAGGGGTTCTACTGAAAGAGGGCCCCGACCGACTGCCCCGAATGGATACGTCCGATGGCGTCGCCGAACTGAGCGGCCACCGGGATGATCGTCATGTTCCCCAGCCGCTTCTCGGCGGCGATGGGCACGCTGTCGGTGACGACGATCTCCCGCACTTCGGCGCGCTTCAGCCGCTCGATGGCGGGGCCGCTCAGGATCGGGTGGTAGCCGCTCACGATCACCTCGCCGCAGCCGTTCGCCCGGAGCACGCGGATCGCCTCGGTGATCGTGCCCGCCGTGTCTATTTCGTCGTCGAGGATCAGCACGTTCCGGCCGGCCACCTCGCCGATGACGTTGACCGCCTCGGTACGGTCGGTGTTGCCGATCCGGCGCTTCTCGATGATCGCCAGCGGCAGGTCCAGCCGCACCGCCATGTCCCGCGCGCGCTTCTCGTCGCCCACGTCCGTGGCGACGACGACGTAGTTCTCCAGCCGCTCCTGCCGAAAATGCGCGCTCACCGGGTAGAGGGCGTTCAGCTCGTCCAACGGGATATTGAAGAATCCCTGGATCTGACCGGCGTGCAGGTTCATCGTCAGCACCCGATCGGCGCCCGCCGTCTCGATCATGTTGGCGATAAGCCGCGCCGTGATCGGCACGCGCGGCTGGTCCTTCTTGTCGCTGCGCCCATACGCGTAGTACGGGATGACCGCTGTCACACGCCCGGCCGAGGCCCGCTTCGCTGCGTCGACCATGACGAGCAGCTCCATGATCGACGTGTTCACGGGGCTGCAGAACGGCTGCACCAGGTAGACGTCGCGCATGCGGATGTTTTCCTGGTACTGGACGAAGATGTTCTCGTTCGCGAATTCGAAGACGTCGACCCTGCCCAGCGGCCGCCCGATCCGCGCGCAGATCGCCTGTGCCAGCTCCGGATGGGCGCGGCCGGAGAAGACGGCAAGGTCCGTATACACGATCGGGTCGTACTCCAGGCGGGCGGTGAGCCGGGTGGAACGACGGGTGCCCCGGGCGGGCAAGATAGCACGCACGCCCGCCACGGGCGAGGCGAAGTCCCTCAGTGCACGCCCAGCGCCCCCGGGATCGCCGCTACCTCGTGCACGACGGCGTCCGGCGACCCGGAGCGTACGCCCTCCCCGTGAAAGCCATACGTCACGCCGAGCGTGAACAGCCCCAGCGCCCGCCCCGCCAGCATGTCAGCCACTGTGTCGCCGACCATCGCCGCCCCGACCGCGGGGCGACCCAGCCGTGTTAGCGCCGCCCGCAGCGGCGCCGGATCCGGCTTCAGCGCCGGCGCGTCTTCTGCCGAAACAACGGCACCGAAGAGCGAGGCGATGCCCGCTTGCTCCAGCGTCACCAGCGACGTCCGACACGACCGGGTCGTGACTGCGGCGAGCGCGATCCCCGCATGGCACAGCCGGCCGAGACTCTCCGCGACCCCGGGAAACGGCGACGCCAGGTGCAGGTTCTCGAGCTGGAAGGCGCGGTGGCGGTCGCAGCAGCGGGCCGCGTCGGCAGCGCCTAGACGCGCGTAGATCGTCTCGAGGGGCTCACCCATGCGGGCTGCAAGCACATTGCGGCCGGGAAAGCCGATCCGCTCGGCCCGGCACACGGCCTCGAAGGCCGCAAAGATGAACTCGCGCGTGTCGAGCAGCGTGCCGTCGACGTCGAACAGGACGGTGTGCAGAGTCTGCATGCGCCTCCCATCCTCCCCCGCAGAGACTCTATGGGCAGCGCGCTACCGCCTCTGCTGTCGGGTCGCTAGAGTGCCCCCATGAAGGCACTGCGTTTTTACGAGCCCGGACGCGTCGCGGTCGTCGACGCCCCCGAACCGTCGCTCGGCCCCGGGGATGCACTCCTGCGTGTGCACGCCACGGGCCTCTGCAACAGCGACGTGCGTGTCTATCTGGGCGAGAAGAAGGCGGCCGCGGGCGTCGTTCCCGGCCACGAGATCGCCGGCGAGATCGTGAGGGCACCCGCGGGCAGCGGTCTGCAGCCCGGCGAGGTCGTCTCGGTATGCCCCATCCTCTGCTGTGGCCACTGCTCGTTCTGCCGCGAGGGCTTTCGCAACCGCTGCCCCTCGCGGCTAACCCTCGGCTACGACCTCGACGGTGGCGTCGCCGAGCTGGTGCGCATCCCGGCCGAGCTCGTGGCCCTGGGCCACCTGCTGCCCATGGATCCCGCCGTCGCCCCCCACCTCCGCGCCCTGCTCGAGCCGCTCGCCTGCGTCTTGAACTCGCTCGAGTCGCTCGGCGTCCGTCCCGGCGACGGCTTGGCCATCGTGGGCGGCGGCCCCATGGGGCTGGTCCACCTCCTGGCCGCGCGAGCCTGCGGCGTGGGCCCGATCCTCGTGGTCGAGCCCGACGACGCCCGTCGCGACGCCGCCCGGGATCTCGGTGCCGACGCCACCGCCACGCCCGCCGACGCCTCCGCCGTGGCAAGAGAGCTGACCGGTGGCGAGGGTTTCCGCGCTGTCGCCGTGGCCGTGGGCCTGGCCGAGGCCGTCCCGTTGGCCCTCGACCTCGTGCGGAAGCTAGGAGGTGTCAACCTGTTCGCCGGCTTCCCGCCACGCACCCCGGCCACCTTCGATCTCAATCGCATCCACTACGACGAGATTCGCATCTTCGGCACGCAGAACGCACCGCTCCACCTCTATGCCCGTGCCGCCCGCCTCATCCCCCGCATGTCGGCACTGGACCGCGTGGTGACCAACCGCTACCCCCTGGCCGAAGCCGCGGCGGCCTACACCGCGCGCCTCGGACACCAGGGCCTCAAGTCCGCCGTCCTCGTCTGATGCCTCGATGCCTCCTGCATTCGCCCCCGGTCGGCCCGAACACACTCGCCCCTGAGGACGAGCCCGCCGTCCTGCCCCGCCGTGTCGCCTCGCTCGGCATGACGTCAGCTGCTCGACATCCCTTGCTCTTGCCATGCCCGGCTGCGGCGTTCCGGCCCGAAGTCCGCCACTTTACGCCGGCGTCCGGCGCGCATACTCTCCCGGCATGACGCGCACTACGCCGGATCGACTCTTCCGGCGGGCGAACGGCCGCCTCCTCGCCTACAACGAATACGGCGACCCCGCGGGCTGGCCGCTCCTCTTCTTCCACAGCTATCCGGGCTCGCGCCTCGAAGGCGAGATCTTCGACGCCGCCGCACGCCAGCGGGGCGTTCGCGTTCTCGCCCTCGACCGGCCGGGCTACGGCCTCTCGGACTACGAGCGCTGGCGCTTCACTACCTGGCCGGACGTCGTCGCCGACTTCGCCGACGGCCTGGGGCTAGACCGCTTCGGCGTTGCCGGCCTTGCCGGCGGCGGACCCTGCGCCGCCGCCTGCGCCTGGAAGCTCGGAGAATCAGTCCAGGCGGCGGCACTGGTCAGCAGCATGGCACCGCTCGGCTTCGACAACAGCGCCGAGGGCATGAACCAGTTGAACGCCGCCCTCTATCGCCTCGCGCGGCGCCTGCCCCTCGTCGCCGGTGTGCCGAACCGCCTTGCCCGTTTTCTCACGCGCCGTTTCCCGCGCACCTCTCTCGCCCAATTGATCAAGGGGGCGCCGGCACCCGACCGCGTCATCCTCGAGCGACCCGCGGTCCGCCGGCTGCTGCTGCGGGACGCCCGCGAGGCGTTCCGTCAGGGCGTGAGAGGCGCCAACCGCGACCTCGCCCTCTCTGCCCGTCCCTGGGGATTCCATCTGGCCGAGATCCGCACCCCGGTCGATCTCTGGCAGGGGATGGACGACCAGAACGTGCCGCCGGCGATGGGCCGCCACCTCGCCCGCGCCATTCCGGGGTGCCGGGCACGCTTCCTCCCCGGGGTTGGCCATTTCTGGGTAGTCGACCACGCCGGCGAGGTTCTGGACGCCCTGCTCGCAGCGGCGCGCCCGGCGCCCCGGCTTGTCGCGTCCGGCTAGCCCGCAGGCATTGGGTGCGCCTCTAACAGCCCGCCCGATCAGCTCAGCAGGTTGGCGCTTGGGCAGTCGATTTCTGGGCCCGGCGACTGTAGGGAACGTGCCCGGCCCGCCCTCGCGGCACAGCGGGACAGTCCAGGACGAGGTTTGGAGCCGACGGTCGGATTCGAACCGACGACCTGCTGTTTACGAAACAGCTGCTCTACCACTGAGCTACGTCGGCCGGCTGCCTCGCGGCGGCCGCGTCGCCGACCGCTGCCGCTGAGTATAGCGGCGGCCTCCGCTCCGGGCACACCACGCGCCGCCTCCAACCGCCCGTTTCTTCCCGTCGATGGCAGTACGCTCTTCCCCTCTCGACGGGGTCTTCCGCGCGGCCATTTCGACTGCTGGGCCGCGCGTGGCGCAGCCCACCGTCGCAGTTCGATTACCGCTTTCGTGAGTGATTAGCCGGAGTTTCCAGACTTGCCCCGCCGGCACATAAACGTTTCATATCAATCACCATTGAACCTATGGACATGGCGCTGCGACTGGCGTACACCGCCCCTGCCTACTGTGGCAGGAGGATAGCTTTGAAGACACGGATCCTTACACTCGTTCTTGGTGGCGCCTTCGCCATCTCCGCCTTTAGCGGCGTCGCCCTGGCGGCGTCCGACAATCACGCTGCACCCGGTACGCCCGGCGACAAGAACTGCGTGGGTCAGACGACGGCCTATCTCGCCCAGGTTGGCACCACGGCAGGCATCCACGGTATTGGCGGGATCGCGGACGCAAGCGGCCTTACTGTCCAAGAAGTAAAGGACATCATCCGGGCGTACTGCAACCCATAGTCAGCGGATAGAAGGGGCGCGGGTGTCCACACCCGCGCCCCTTGGTGTTCAGCGCCCACGCCTGAGAGCAGCGCGCCGGGAGAACGCCGTAGAGGATTCGCGCGATGAAGATCGGCCATTCTGCGCGATGATGTTCTCAAGGCCCACGAGCGTGATAGCGGACCAGACGCCGCGCTCAGCCGATCCACGCCTCCGTCCCGACAGGGGTCGGCAGCGGACCGTCGATCGCAAAGCGCCGCAGCTCCCGCCGCGTGTCCACGGGCAGGAAGCAATGCGCACAGTACTGCGGCCGCGGCGCAAGCGCCGGTACCAGCGTCTTATGCACACCATGGTTGCGGCATACCAGCTCGAATTCGATGACTTTTATCTGCACAATACCGCCTCCGGACGACCGCCCACCTCAGCGCTCGGGATCCGTGACAGATCTATAGAGTAGCCGGACCGCACGGAAAGTCTAGACAGAACGGACGAGCCCGACGTGAAGAATCGGGGCCTCCCAATCGCAATACCGTTACAGCGCCGAGGGCAGACCGGGGAATCCCGCACGTCGCAGCGCTTCCCTGCCCGGCTGCGGTAAGACCCAGTGCACTCGCGTAGGACAGCGAGGCGCTCGGCCGACCGGCCGCAACCCGGTCCGCGCCCCATTCCCTTCCGGGACAGGCATGAAACGCGCGCCTTCGGTTGCACTTCTGCAATCCCACCTTGGCCATACTCCGCCGAAAGGCCGAGCAATCGCCGTCCGATCGGCCCTGCAATCGGAGGCGAGATGCCCGCTACCGTGCAAATGAAGGTCGGCCGACTGGCCCCTGGGAGTGACAGCAATGGAATCGACAACCGACACGCGGCCCGCCCACGCTCACCACTGGCGCATCGAGGAGGCCCAGGGCCCGCGTAGCGAGGGTGTCTGCCGTGTCTGCGGCGTCCGGAAGACCTTCAAGAACTGGCTCGAAGAGTCGGACTTCATCACCAACGAGGAGCATCGCCAGGCCGCCTGACGCGTTGGCCGCGCGTTGCGCGTTCCCCTGGCGCCCCGCAGCCTGTGGTCGTGCTCGCTCCGCCGATAGCACCGATGCTCGCCCGCCTCACGCCTGCCATCCCGGAGGGCGACGGTTGGCTTTATGAGCCGAAATGGGACGGCTTCCGCGCGCTCGCCTTCGTCGACGACGGCGGCGTCTACCTCCAGAGCCGCGACCTCAGGCCGCTCGCACGCTACTTCCCCGAGCTCGCCGAAGGCATGGCCCGCGTCCTCCCCGTGCCGCTCGTCCTCGACGGCGAGATCGTCATCATGGCTCCCCACGGGCTCGACTTCGACGCGCTCCAGCTCCGCCTCCATCCCGCCGCTTCGCGTGTGCGCAAGCTCGCCGGCGAAACACCCGCCTCCTTCGTCGCCTTCGACCTGCTGGCGAGGGGCGCCGAGGACCTTCGCGGCCAGCCGTTCGCCATGCGCCGCGCAGGTCTCGAAATCCTCCTCGCCGGCGTGGGCCCACCCGTCTTCCTGACACCGGCGACGCACGACGCGGCCGTCGCCCGGGACTGGTTCGACCGCTTCGAAGGCGCTGGCCTCGACGGCGTGATCGCCAAGCCCCTGGCTGCGCGCTACCAGCCAGGCGTGCGCGCGATGGCGAAGATCAAGCACCTGCGGACCTGCGACTGCGTGGTGGGCGGCTTCCGCTGGTATCGCGGGGGGGAGGGCCGTTCTGTCGGCTCTCTCCTCCTCGGTCTGTACGACGACACGGGCGTGCTCCACCTCGTGGGCCACACGTCGAGCTTCACCGCGGCCCAGCGACAGGAGCTCGTCGGCCTGCTGGCGCCCTGTCGTACCGACGACCAGGCCTCCGGTTTCGGCCAGGGTCGCGCCCCCGGCGGCCAGAGCCGCTGGACGGCAGGCAAAGACCAATCCTGGGAACGGCTCCGCCCGGAGCTGGTCTGCGAAGTCACCTTCGATTATCTGCAGGGCGAGCGTTTCCGCCACGCCGCGACCTTTCGGCGCTGGCGCTCGGACAAGCCTCCGGCCGCCTGCACCTTCGACCAGCTTGAAGCCATCGTGCCCGCCGAACTTCGCCAGCTGTTCGGCGGGTCCTGAGAACCCCCCTACCTTCGGCGGGCTGCCACTACCCCGGCCAGGCCCGCCGCAGCGAGCGCCACCCCGGCAGCGGCGAGCAGGGGCAGCGCCGCGCTCTCGGTCTGACCGGCGCCGGTGGCAGGCGGGAGCGGCGCCCCTGTGGCGGTCGCCGTGGCCGTGCTCGGCGGCTGGAACGACGCGCTGAACGCGCTCACCACTGCCTGCGCCGTGCAGGGCGTAGCGCTCGCGACCGTCGTCGAACGGTCGGTCTTTGGAAAGCCGTAGATGACACCTCCGGCGCACCTGCCGCTCACGTCCGTGACGGCGAAGGCGATGACCGTGGGGTTCGCAGGCGAGCCCAGGTCCTTGGGATGAAGGAGATTGCGGTAGACGGAGACCGTTCCGTTCCCCGCGGGAACCGCGTAGCCGACGCCGCGCAGCCCCGGATACGCAGTCGCCCATACCGGGAAGAAGCCGTCGAAGCCCGCCGATTCCTGCGCCGACAGGTTGCCCATGCCCAGGGTCAGCAGGTCGTCACGGAAGGCCGCCGCGTCCGTGACTGCCGGGAGCCCCGGTGTCGACGTCGCCGTAGTCGTGGCCGTCGCTGTCGATGTCGCGGTGCTGGTCGTCGCCGTAGCGCTGGAAGTGGCCGTCGGCGTGTCGGCCAGGGCGGCCCCGGCCATCAAGGCGGCGACGGCTGCCGCGAGCAGCGATGCGAAGAGCTTCATGGCGCGACACTCCTCCGAGCAGCCAGCCTGTGTCTGGAGCAAGCTGCGCCTGGGGATTCTACTGATAATTCGCATGGGCGCACTCTGCTCAGTTGGCCTGCGGTGCTGCGGGCCCCGACGACGTCGCGATCACCCCCCGCGCAAGCTCCAGCCACTCGCCGTCCCCATACCGCTCGGCCTGGAAGAGCCACCACTCGGCACCCCAGAGGTAGACGCGCTCTGCCCCCGTCCGTCGGGCGTAGTCCACGTTCCTCCTGAAGTTCGCGGGCGTGAGATCACGTGGCGGGTGCTGGGGCGACAGATAGCGGATGTCCCCGTCAGGCCAGGGCTCCGCCTGCAGCTCTGTGATCCAGTACTGCTTACCGGCTGCCTTCGTCATCCGCGCCCGCGCCGCGTAGTTGGGCGCGAGTGGCCCTATCTCCAGAATCGGGACGACGAAGGTGTGGCCCGCGATCTCGTAGTTGCGAAAAGGATAGAGCGACGTGCCGACCACGTCGGCGTCCGCGAGCGTCCACTCCCAGCGGCGGTCGAAGACGAAGTGCTCCGCGTGGTTGATGAGCACCGGGCGCGCGGCCGAGTCGTTGCCGCGGATTACGCTTTCCTCCTCCTCGACGAAGCTCCGGCTGAGGACCCAGTTCTCCGCGCGCGGCGAGGGCAGGAACGGCTCGTTGTCCGCCGCCCAGGCGTCGATCGCCGGGGACGCGGCCACGTGCCGAACGACGGCTCCGACCATCGCCAGCGCGTTGTCGTGCAGGAGGGGGTCGTCAGAGACGGTCGCGCCCTCCGCATACTGGCGGGCGGCTGTCAGCCAGCTCGGCAGGTAGTACTCCGGGTGCCGCTGGCCCTTTACGCCGACGGTCAACAACACGCGCGCCTGACGCCGCTCGGCGACGGCGAGCAGCGCGTCGATCAGGGCGAAGTCGTACTGGCCGCGTTCGGGCTCGACGTTCGCCCATTCAACGGAGAGCCGGAGATAGCGTGCGCCCGTCGCCTCGAGCAGGCGATCCAGCACGCCTGCGCACCAGTTGGCGCGGCCAGGGCGGGCATCGGAGACGTAGCCGGCGGGACCTGCTGCCGGGTCTTCCAGCAGCAGGTACTCCGCCTGGGTGCAGGA
>JADLBT010000216.1 GCA_020847555.1 Gemmataceae bacterium | reverse complement strand
TTCTGGTGCGGCTGGCCGTTCTTCCAGCGCGCCTGGGCGTCCGTCGTCAACGCCAGCCCGAACATGTTCACACTGATCGCGCTCGGCGTCGGAGCGGCCTACCTCTACAGCGCGGCCGCGACGGTGATCCCGGAGGCGTTCCCCGCCGGGTTCCGGATGGACCTGCCGGGCGGCCGGTCGGTCGTGATGCCGTACTTCGACACGGCCGCGGTGGTGACCGTGCTGGTGCTGCTTGGCCAGATGCTGGAGGTGCGTGCGCGCAGCCAGACGAGTGGGGCGATTCGCCGCCTGCTCGGGCTGGCGCCGCGCACCGCCCGCCGCATCAACCCGGACGGCACCGAGCACGATGTCCCGCTGGAGCACGTCCGGCCCCATGACCTGCTGCGTATCCGGCCGGGCGAGAAAGTGCCGGTCGATGGCACGGTCACCGAGGGGCATAGCTCCGTCGATGAGTCGATGATCTCCGGCGAGCCGGTTCCGGTCGAGAAGGAGGCGGGGGCGAAGGTCATCGGCGGGACGGTGAACGGCACCGGCGCGCTGGTGATGCGGGCGGAGCGCGTCGGCGCCGACACGCTGCTGGCGCAGATCGTGCGCATGGTCGGCGAGGCGCAGCGCAGCCGTGCCCCGGTCGAGCGACTGGTCAACCGCGTCACGCGCTACTTCGTGCCGGCGGTGCTGCTGATCGCCGCCGCCGCGTTCGTCGGCTGGGGGCTGTGGGGGCCGGAGCCGCGCTGGGGGTACGCCCTCGTCAACGCGGTCGCCGTGCTGATCATCGCCTGTCCGTGCGCCCTGGGGCTGGCAACGCCGATGGCGATCATGGTCGGCGTCGGCCGCGGGGCCGAGAACGGGGTGCTGATCAAGAACGCGGAGGCGCTGGAGATCTTCGAGCGGGCCGACACCCTGGTGGTGGACAAGACCGGCACCCTCACCGAGGGCAGGCCGCAGTTGGTCGGCGTCGAACCGGCCGAGGGGTTCGACGCCGCCGACGTGCTGCGCCTGGCCGCCAGCCTGGAGCGCGTCAGCGAGCACCCGCTGGCCGGTGCCATCGTGAAGGGCGCGCAGGAGCGCGGCGTCGCGTTCGCCGACGCGCGCGCGTTCCGCTCGCTGACCGGCAAGGGTGTGCTCGGCCAGGTGGAAGGCCGCACCGTCGCGATCGGCAACGCTGCCCTCCTGGTCGAGCAGGGAGCGGACCCCGGGGCGCTGGCGGCGCGGGGCGAGGTGTTGCGCGGCGAGGGACAAACGGTCGTCCTGGTGGCGATTGACGGCAGGGCGGCGGGGCTGATCGGTGTGGCGGACCCGGTCCGTGCCTCGACGCCGGAGGCGATTCGCCTGCTCCACGAGGCCGGGCTGCGCATCATCATGCTCACCGGCGACAGCCGCACCACCGCCGACGCGGTCGCCCGACGGCTGGGGATCGACGAGGTGATTGCCGAGGTGCTGCCGGAGCAGAAGAACGCCGTCGTCAAGCGGCTGCAGGCGGAGGGGCGCACCGTCGCGATGGCCGGCGACGGCATCAACGACGCCCCGGCCCTGGCCCAGGCGCACGTCGGCATCGCGATGGGGACCGGGACCGATGTGGCGATGGAGAGCGCCGACGTGACCCTCGTCCAGGGCGACCTGCGTGCAGTCGCGCGGGCTCGCCGGCTGAGCCAGGCGACGATGCGTGGCATCCGGCAGAACCTGTTCCTCGCCTTCATCTACAATGCGGTGAGCGTGCCGGTGGCGGCGCTGGGGTTCATCTCGCCGGTCTGGGCGAGCGCCGCAATGAGCCTGAGTTCCCTCTCGGTCGTCGGCAACTCCCTGCGGTTGAGGAAGGTCGAGCTGTAACCTCCTGAAGCCGGGACGGCACCCGTCCGCGCCGCTCATCGGATCCTGTGCGCGCGCGGCGGCAGGCTTGCGCGAGCGACCACGCGCCAGGCCGCAAGCGGCAGGAAAAACCGCCACGGCGCTGCCGCATTAGCCCTCGCCCGGGGGCTGGCCGCACAGCAGGTAGAGGACCGCCATGCGCACCGCCAGACCGTTCGTCACCTGCTGCAGGATCGCCGAGTGCGGGCCGTCCGCCACCTCCGGTGTGATCTCGACGCCGCGGTTGATCGGCCCCGGCGCCAGCAGCAGCACGTCCGGCTTCGCCCGGCGCAGCCGCTCGCTGTCCATCCCGAATAGCAGGGCATACTCGTGGATCGACGGGAATAGCCCGCTGCGCTGCCGCTCGAACTGGATGCGCAGCATGTTGATGACGTCACAGTGCGGCAGGATGTCGTCGAGGCGGTAGGAAATCTCCACCCCGAGCCGGGCGAGGGCTGGCGGGACGAGGGTCGGCGGGCCGCACACGATCACCTTTGCGCCGAGCCTGGTCAGGCCGTGGATGTTGCTGCGCGCGACCCGGCTGTGCGCGATGTCGCCGACCAGCCCGACTGTCAGCCCGTCCAGCCGGCCCTTGTGCTGGCGGATGGTGAACATGTCGAGCAGGGCCTGCGTCGGGTGTTCGTGGGCGCCGTCCCCGGCGTTGATGACGCTCGCCTGCAGGTGCCGCGACAGCAGGTGCGGGGCGCCGGGCGAGGAGTGGCGGACGACGATGAGGTCGATGCCCATCGCCTCGATGTTCTTGGCGGTATCGATGAACGTCTCGCCCTTGCTCAGGCTGCTGCTGCTGGGCGTGAAGTCGAGGGTGTCGGCACCGAGGCGCCGGGCCGCCAGGCTGAAGCTGGTGCGCGTGCGGGTGGACGGCTCGAAGAACAAATTGACGACGACGCGGTGGCGCAGCTCGCCCGGCTTCTTGCGCCGCCGCTGGTTGACGTCGGCGAAGCGCTCGGCAGTGTCGAGGATCGTCTCGATCTCGTCCCGGCTCAGGTCTTCGAGGCCCAGCAGGTGGCGGTTGGTCCAGTGCATGCGGGCGGCGCGCGGTTCGGCAAGCTCGACGCTCATCGGATCCCTCCGGGCAGGTCAGGTCGGGCGCGCCCTTTCCTCCGAGGACCGCAGCCCGAGCGCTGATACTGTCAAGAATAGCGGCGGCCCGTTCGGATGGAAACACCGTTCGTGCCCCGTCTTGCCCGCTTGCTCGCCCAGGGCCGGGAAATTTCGTTTGGCCCGCCGCGCGGCAAGCGGCTACCATGAGCGCGTCGCCCCGGTTGCCCGCCCCCCCTGGAGCCCGCATATGCCACGCTACCGCGTCGCCGTCATCGGCCGTACCGGCCGCGGCAACTACGGCCACGACATCGACACCGTCTGGCTCGCGTTCGACAACGTCGAGATCGTCGCCGTCGCCGACGAGAACGAGCAGGGTCGCGCCCTCGCCGTCAAGCGCCTCAAGGCGCGCACCGCCTACGCCGACTACCGCCAGATGCTCCAGAAGGAGCGGCCGCAGATCGTCAGCGTCGCGCCGCGGTTCCTCGACTGCCACCGCGACATGGTGGTTGCCTGCGCCGAGGCCGGCGCGAGCATGCTGCTGGAAAAGCCGATGTGTCGCACCCTCGCCGAGGCCGACGAGATGGTCGCGGCGTGCGAGCGGCACCACGTCAAGCTCGCCATCGCCCATCAGACGCGCTACAGTCCGCGCGTCCAGCGCGTCCGCGAGCTGATCGCCGACGGCCGGCTCGGCGAGTTGCTGGAGCTGCGCGGCCGCGGCAAGGAAGACGGGCGCGGCGGCGGACAGGATCTGATGGTCCTCGGCACCCACATTCTCGACCTGATGCGATTTGTGGCGGGCGATGTGCGTTGGTGCTACTCGCGCGTCGGGGTGGCGGGCAAGGAGCGGGTGGCGCCGGCGACGAAGGCGGACGTGCGCGAGGGCGGCGAGGGCATGGGGCCGATCGCCGGGAACCACATCATCGCGCTGTACGGGTTCGACCGCCAGGCCGTCGGGACGTTCGGCACGACGGTCGATCCGGGCAGCAAGGGCGGCCGATTCGGGCTGACGGTCCTCGGGTCGCGCGGCGTGGTGCAGCTGACGACGGGGACGCTGCCGGCGGCGTACTACCTGCCGGACCCGAGCTGGTTCCCGGGCCGGAGCCGGGTCGCGTGGCAGCCGATCACCAGCGCCGGGCTGGGCAAGCCGGAGACGCTGAAGGACAGCACGCTGCGGGCCGGAAACGTCCTGATCGCGCGGGATCTGCTGGACGCGATCGAGCGCGACCGTCAGCCGAAGGGGAGTATCTACGACGGCCGGGCGGCGCTGGAGATGATCCTCGCCGTGTACGAGTCGCACCGCCTCCGGGCGCCGGTGGACCTGCCGTTGCGAAACCGCCGCCACCCGCTGACGATGCTCTAACCAACCCGCAGCGCCAGCGACGGGCGCGTGCAGTGCCCGTCGCTGGCGCTGCGGGTCGGTGAGTTACCCAGCCCAGTGTATCCTCGGAGACCTCGATGCGTTCTCTCGTTGCTTCGGCCGCAGCGCTGTGCCTCGGCCTGCTCCTGCTCCCAACCCCCGCCCACTCGCAACCGCAGAAAAGCCCGCCCTCACCCCACATCGCCTCCACGCCGCCGCGCAGCCCGGAGGAGGAGCGCAGGGCCTTCCGCTTGCCGCCCGGCTTCGAGGCCCAGCTCGTTGCCTGCGAGCCGGACATCCGCATGCCGATCAACATCGCCTTCGACGCGAAGGGCCGCCTCTGGGTGACGCAGTCGATCGAGTACCCGTTTCCGGCCAGGGCCGGCGCCACGCCGCGCGACACCGTCAAGGTACTCGCCGATTTCGCCCAGAATGGCAGGGCGCGCAAGGTCGCCACGTTCGCCGACGGGCTGAACATCCCCATCGGCGTGCTGCCGCTGGCCGACGGCGCCCTCGTCTACAGCATCCCGAATATCGGGCGCCTCACCGACTCCACCGGCTCCGGCAAGGCGGACAAAAAGGAGCCGCTCTATGGAACCTACGGGTTCCGCGACACGCACGGCATGACGGGCGAGTTTGCCTGGGGGTTCGACGGCTGGGCCTACGTCTGCCACGGCTTCTCGAACACGTCGGAGGTCAAGGCGAAGGACGGGTCGGCGGTCACGATGACGTCGGGCAATACGTATCGCATCAGGCCGGACGGGTCGCGCATCGAGCAGTGGACGTGGGGCCAGGTCAACCCGTTCGGACTGGCGTTCGACCCGCTCGGCAACCTGTACTCGGCCGACTGCCACTCCGACCCGATCTACCAGCTCCTCCGCGGCGCTTGCTACCCGAGCTTCGGCAAGCCGCACGACGGCCTCGGCTTCGGGCCGCGGATGATGCCCAACTACCGCGGCTCGACCGCCATCGCGGGCGTCGCCTACTACGCCGCCGACCACTTCCCGGCGGCGCACCGCGACACCGCCTTCATCGGCGACGTCGTGACGAACCGCGTCAACCAGTTCCAGCTGGAGTGGCACGGCTCGACCCCGAAGGCGATCCAGCAGGATTTCCTCGTCAGCGCCGATCCCTGGTTCCGCCCGGTGGACATCAAGCTCGGGCCGGACGGCGCGCTCTACGTCGCCGACTTCTACACGCGCATCATCGGCCACTACGAGGTGCCGCTGAACCACCCGCAGCGGACCAACCAGTACGGCCGCATCTGGCGCATCGTCTACACCGGGGGCGGGCAGAAGCTCGCGGCCCCGCCGGATCTGACGCGGGCCGCGCTCGACGATCTGGTACGGCACCTGGGGAGCGAGAACCTCGCCGTGCGCACCTTCGCCACGAACCGGCTCGCCGTGGGCGGCGGCGCGGCCTCCGGCGAGATTCTCCGCGGGCTGGCGGACGGGAAGGGCAACCCCCGCCAGCGCGTTCACGCCCTGTGGGCGCTGGAGCGGCGCGGCGCCCTGCCCGACAAACTCCTGGCGAGTGCCGCGGGCGTGCAGGTCATCGGGGCGCGCACCCACGCCATGCGCATCCTCGCCGAGCGGAAGGAGCTACCGGCGCCGCTGTACCGGCTGGCGCTCAACGGGTTAACGGACGTCAGCGCCCATGTGCGGCGCGCCGCGGCGGAGGTACTCGGACGCCACCCGCGCGCCGAGAACGTCCGCCCGCTGCTCGACCTGCGCCACGCTGTTCCCGCCGAGGACACCCACCTGTTGCACGTGGTCCGCATGGCGCTCCGCGACCAGTTGCGCCTGGCGGCGGCGTGGCAGCAGGTGCGGGCCGAGAAGCTCAGCGAGCGCGATGCCCGGGCGCTGGCCGACGTCTGCTCCGGGGTGCCGAGCGCCGAGGCGGCCCACTTCCTGCTGGCGCACCTCCCGCGCTATCCGGAGGGCGGGTTCCGGCTCATCGACTACGTTCACCACATCGCCCGCCACGCCAGCGCCGACGGCTTCGACCGGGAGTTGGTCGGCTACATCCAGAAGCGTCACGGCTCCCAGTTGGGTCTGCAGGCTGCCCTGTACAGGGCGATCCACAACGGTACGCAGGAACGCGCCGCCGCCGCGCGGCCGGTAGTGACGGCGTGGGGCAATAAGCTGACTGGCCGGCTGCTCGCGTCCGGCCGTGAGAAGGAGGTGCTCGCCGGGGTCGAGATGGCGGGGCTGCTCCGGAGCCCGGCCACGTTCGACCAGGTGGCGAAGCTGGCGACAGGCACTGGCCCCGAGGCCCAGCGCAGGGCGGCCCTCGTCGCCGTGGCGGCGATCGACCCCGCCCGGGCCGCTATCCCGCTCGCAAAGGTGCTCGCCAACCCCGCCGCGCCGCTGCCGCTGCGCGACCAGGCCGCCCTCTCTCTGGCCGCGACCAATCGCGCCGACGCCCGCGCGAAACTCCTCGACGCCCTGACGGCCGCCCCGGCGCGCCTGGAGGGCGCCATCGCCCTGGCGCTGGCCGGCAGCCGGGCCGGCGGGGAGAAGTTGCTAGAGGCGGTGGCGGCCGGCAAGGCGTCGGCGCGGCTGTTGCAGGAGCGCTTCGTCCAGGCCCGGCTGCACCAGGCCGGGTTGGCGAACCTCGACCAGCGCCTGGCGAAGCTGACGAAGAGCCTGCCGCCGGTGGACGCGGGGTTGCGCAAGCTACTGGAGGCGCGTCGCACCGCCTTCACCGGGATGAAGGCGGACGCGGTCCTGGGGGCGAAGGTGTTCGAGAAGAGCTGCGCCAGCTGTCACCAGGTCGGCGGCAAGGGCACCAGGGTCGGTCCGCAGCTGGACGGCATCGGCATCCGCGGACTGGACCGGCTGCTGGAGGACATCCTCGACCCGAATCGCAACATCGACCAGGCGTTCCGGGCCACGTCGCTCACGCTCGCCAACGGGCAGCAGGTCGTCGGCCTGCTGCTGCGCGAGGAGGGGGCGGTGCTGGTGCTGGCGGACGCTCAGGGCAAGGAGGTGCGTGTGCGCCGCGACGAGGTCGATCGGAAGGCGGTCCTGCCGCTGTCGCCGATGCCCGCCAACCTCGGCGAGGAGATCCCCGCGGCGGACCTCGGGCACCTGCTGGCGTACCTGCTGGCGCAGCGCCCGCCCGAGGGTGTACCGGGCAAGACCGACCGGCAGAAGCGGTGACTGCGGCTGCTGGACTTGGGACGGGTGGACACCTATACCGTCCTCGTCTCGCCCGCGAGCAATTCAGGAGTACCGCATGCCGTCTGACACCCCCCGCCGCAGCCGCCTGACCACCGAGGGCATGGGCCGCGCCCCCAACCGCGCCATGCTTCGGGCGGTCGGCTTCCTCGATGACGACTTCACCCGCCCGATGATCGGCGTCGCCTCTCTGTTCAGCGACATCACGCCGTGCAACGCCCACCTCGACCGCCTCGCCCGCAAGGGCGCCGAGGGCGTCCGCGTCGGCGGCGGCGTCGGCCAGGTGTTCGGTGCGCCGACCACGTCCGACGGCATCATGATGGGCCACCAGGGCATGCGCTACAGCCTCGTGTCGCGCGAGGTGATCGCCGACAGCATCGAGGTCGTCGCGGGCGGCATGAACCACGATGGCGTGCTCGCCTTCGGCGGGTGCGACAAGAACATGCCCGGCTGCGTCATGGCGATGGCGCGCCTCAACGTGCCGAGCGTGTTCGTCTACGGCGGCAGCATCCTCCCGGGCACGGGCGCCGACGGCGGCGACATTGACATCGTGTCCATCTTCGAGGCGGTCGGCCAGAACCAGGCCGGCAAGCTCGACGAGAAGGGCGTCAACCGCGTCGAGTGCGAGGCGTGCCCGGGGGCCGGGTCGTGCGGCGGCATGTACACGGCCAACACGATGAGCAGCGCGATCGAGGCGCTGGGGCTGTCGCTGCCGTACTCGGCGAGCTATCCGGCCGTGTCGGCGGCCAAGGAGCGCGAGTCGTTCCTGGCCGGCATCGCGGTTGTCAAGATGGTCGAGCGCGGCATTCGACCGCGCGATATTATCACTCGCAAATCTCTGGAAAATGCCTACACGGCGGTGCTGGCGCTGGGCGGCTCGACGAATGCCGTGCTGCACCTGATGGCGATCGCGCGCGAGGCCGGCGTCGAGTGGACGCTCGCCGACTTCGACCGACTCGGCGACCGCGTGCCGGACCTGGCGGACCTCAAGCCGGGCGGCAGCAAGGTGATGTACGACCTGCACCGCGCCGGTGGGACGCCAGCGGTGTATCGCGCGCTGCTCGACGCCGGCCTGCTGCACGGCGATTGCCTCACCATCACCGGCAAGACGCTGGCCGAGAACCACGCGAACGTCGCCAGTATCTATGCAAGGTCGCAAAAGGTGATCAAGCCCCTTGACGCGCCGATGCACCCGCACGGGCACCTCGTTATCCTGAAGGGGAACCTGGCACCGGACGGGGCGGTGGCGAAGGTCGCGGGGCTGAAGAAGCGCAAGATCACCGGGCCGGCGCGCGTGTTCGACGGCGAGGAGGCGTGCTTCGCGGCGATCAAGGATCGGCAGATCAAGCCGGGCGACGTGGTCGTGATCCGCGGCGAGGGGCCGGTCGGCGGGCCGGGGATGCGCGAGTTGCTGTCCATAACGGCGGCGCTGTCCGGGCCGGGGCTCGGCGAGGTGGTCGGACTGATCACCGACGGGCGCTTCTCCGGCGGGACGCGCGGCCTGGTAGTGGGGCACGTCGCGCCGGAAGCATGGGTCGGCGGACCGATCGCGTTCGTCAAGGAGGGCGACCAGATCACCATCGACGCCGACGCCAAGCAACTGAGCGTGGCGCTGGACGACAACGAGCTGGCGCGGCGGAAGGCGGCATGGAAGCAGCCGCCGCCACGCGAGACGCGCGGCGTGCTCGCGAAGTACGCCCGCACGGTCCGGCCCGCGTCCGAGGGTGCCGTGACGGGCTAGCGCTTACCAACCTGGACCGCAAGCGACGGGTCGGCGGGGGATCGCACGCCGCAAACCTTTCCGGGGGCACGTCCGTAGTACGTTTGTGGACGCCGTCTTCCGGGTGATAAACCCCGTGCCGCTCGCGCGGGGGGCGAGGACACAGGATCGTTAAGGCGAGCGGCAATTGTACTTCTCCCCTCTCCCCTGGTGGGAGAGGGGCCGGGGGTGAGGGGGATCTTCCTCTCCTCTCCCCTGGTGGGAGAGGGGAGACTTCTTCCTGCCGCTCGCCTAAAAACAACTCGACAACCCGTTAGCAGTTGCTAGAACCATCTGAATACTGGCGCACCTGACTCCCCGACCCGGCCCGGTGCCGTTCCTGCCCGTGCAGGGGCATTCCGCGAAACGGTCCAGGTCGCCGTCGGCCCCCGATAGCGCCCGGGACTCCCCCGCTACGCCGCAGCCCACGGGCCGCACAATTCCCACCCGCGTGCAGCGGAGGACGTCTCGAGCGATCGCAACGCCGCTCAGCTTGGAGGTACTTCCTTGGCCCTGCTCTACTTTGCTCTGACACTGTTCGTCAGCGCCTTCTTGTTGTTCCTCGTCCAGCCGATCATAGGCAAGATGATCTTGCCGAAGCTGGGGGGCACGCCGCAGGTGTGGAACACCTGCATGGTCTTCTTCCAGACGACCCTGCTCGCCGGCTACTTCTACACCCACGCCGTCAGCACCTACATGCCGACCCGGCGGCAGATCATCGTTCACTGCCTGCTCCTGTTCGTCCCGTTCCTGTTCCTGATCCCCGGCGGGCCGTTCAACGTCATCGAGTGGGTGCCGCCCCCCGGCGGTAATCCGATCTTCGCCACCCTCGCGCTGTTGACGGTGGTGGTCGGCGTGCCGTTCTTCGTGGTGGCGACGAGCGCCCCGCTGCTGCAGAAGTGGTTCGCCCATACCGGCCACCCGGCCGCCAAGGATCCGTACTTCCTCTACGGCGCCAGCAACCTCGGCTCCATGCTCGCCCTGCTCCTCTACCCGGTCCTGATCGAGCCGTGGTTCCGGCTGCAAGGTCCGGTGCTCCCCGGCAACAACATCGGCTTCGACCTCGGCGCCCAGAGCTGGTTCTGGACCGCCGGCTACGCCGTCCTGGTGCTGCTGGTGATCGGCTGCGGCGTCATGGCGTACAAGGGCGCGCCGCCGCTCTCGGTGGCTGGCGTCGGCGCCGCCGGCGCGGCCGCCCGCGATCTACCGCCGGCGAACAGCCCGGCCGTGATGGAGACGCCGAGCGATGTGGTCGCGCCACCCATCCCGGCCGAGAATGCGACGCCGCTCGCAACCACGTCGCCCCCAGCTGCCGACCAGACCGCCGCCACCGGCGTAACCGCCGCCCCGCCGGCGCCCGCCGCAGCGACCGCCGCCGCACCCCGGCCGATGCAGAGCAGCGCCATCAAGCAGGGCAGCAAGCAGCAGAAGAAGCAGAAGGGCAAGCAGCACAAACACCAGCACCCGCCGAAGAAGACCCAGGAGGCGTTCGCCAAGCCCGAGCACGCCCAGCAGATTGCGGCCACCACCCCGACGACCGCCGGTCCGGCCGCGACCGCCGCGCCGTCCATCCTGCGCGACGACGCCGTCCCGTTCAGCCGCAAGCTGCGCTGGGTCGGCCTGGCGGCCGTGCCGTGCAGCCTGATGCTGGCCGTCACCACTTACATGTCGGAAGACATCTCGGCCATCCCGCTGTGCTGGGTGCTGCCGCTGTCGCTGTACCTGCTCAGCTTCATCCTGGTGTTCATGCGCTGGCCGTTCAACTGGATCGACCGGGCTCACACCGCCATGCTCATCCTGCAACCGATCGTGCTCGGCGTGCTGGTGGTGAGCCGGCTGATCGCCAGCTATAACGTGGCCGCGGTCATGTGGCCGATCACGATCAACCTGCTCGCGTTCTTCGTCACCGCCCTGGCGTGCCACGGCGAGCTGGCCAAGGACCGGCCGAGCACGAAGCACCTGACGGTCTTCTACCTGTGCATGTCGCTGGGCGGCATGCTGGGCGGCATGTTCAACGGCCTGGTCGCCCCGATCCTGTTCCCCGGTCTGTGGGAGTACAACATTGCCCTGATCCTGGCCGGCTTCCTCCGGCCGCGGATGAAGGACGAGGGCGGGTGGACGGATCAGCTCGTGGCCGGCGTCATGTCCGACCAGTCCGAGGCTCCCGCCCACCGGCGCGGCGCCCGGGGGCACGCCCCGCGGCGGGCCGGCGCCGAGCCGACCGAGGGGATGAGCCGGGCTCTGGACATCCTGCTGCCCATCAGTCTGGTCGTCCTGGCGGTGATCCTCAACGCCGTCCTGCCGAACTTCGTCACCGACCCGCAGCGGGTGCTGATCATCGGCTACGGCCTGCCGCTGCTGATCGCCTGCTTCTACTACGCCCGCCCGCTCCGGTTCGGCCTGGCCCTGGCAGCGATCATCCTGCTGATCGTCGTCCGCCAGAGCGAGGGGCGCGGCGCCGGATCGATCCTGACCCAGCGGAGTTACTTCGGCATCCTGAACATCCGCCTGGGGTCGGAGCACGGCTATCTGTACCGGACGCTGACGCACGGGACAACGCAGCACGGCCAGAACTTCCTCAAGCCGGGCGAGCCGGAGGCCGCCGGGCGGAACAAGCTCGACCTGAGCCGGCTGGCCACCACCTACTACCACCGGACCGGGCCGGTCGGCATGGCGATGGAGCGGTTCGACTGGTTCGTCAAGTTCGGCAACGAGACGCCGGGCGCGGATCGGTTCGAGAAGTACTTCAAGGTCGATCCGCAGAACCCGAAGCGGTTCGAGTACAATCTGTATGCGTCCGACGCCCGGTCGCTCGCATCGCTGGCCGGCCTCGGCGGCGGCGTGCAGGCTCTCGGTACTCTGCCGGACACGTCCCTGGTCGGGCTGTGGGCGGAGCCGCCGTTCGCGACCATCGGCCTGGGCACCGGGACGATGGCCGGCTACGCTCGGCCCGGGCAGACCACCCACTTTTACGAGATCGACGACCGGGTGCGCCTCTACTCGCTCCCCGAGGACAATACCAACCCGTACTTCTGGTATCTGCAGGACGCCCGGAAGCGGGGCGCCCAGGTCAACGTGCTGATGGGTGACGCCCGGCTGCGCATGGCCCAGCCGTGGGTGCCCAGGGGCAAGGAGGACGAGAAGCCCTGGAACATCGACATCTCCGAGCGCGGCGGGCCGGAGAGCTTCTACCACCTCATCGTGGTGGACGCCTTCAGCTCGGACGCCATCCCGGTCCACCTGCTGACGAAGGAGGCCGTCCAGATGTACATGTCCAGGCTCGTCTCCCCGCAGATCTCATTCGAGAAGAACGCCCAGGGTGAGTGGGTGGAGAAATACTGGCCGGGCGGCGTGCTGTGCGTCCACGTCTCCAACCGCCACCTGAACCTGGTCCCGGTGGTCGCGGACATCGCCAACGCGATCAAGGTGAAGGTGCCGGTGGCGAAGCGGGACGCCAACGACAAGTTCGTGATCGATCCGTCCACCGGACGGCCGATCGTCGAGTGGCAGGAGAAGTCGCTCGCAGCGCGGCGCGGGCGGGACAACGCCCCCGGCCACGAGATCGACTCCTTCGCCCACATCGGCCACACCACGTCGGAGTGGGTGATGGTGACGCGGGACGAGCGCGACCTGAAGGGTCAGCCCGGGCGGGCCGAGAACTGGGCGCTGCAGACCCCGACCGACTACGAGGAGTTGCGCGAGCGGGCCAACCGGCTGAAGACGCAGAAGGGCTACGGCGAGGACCGCACGCCGTACTGGAGCACCCCGACGACGACCGGGACGCCGGAGCGCGAGGGACGATACGTCTGGACCGACGACTACTCCAACCTGCTGGCGGTCTTCCGCTGGCCGTGGTCGCGGCGCGTGGAGGAGTGAGCGCCGCCCGCTGAGGACGGCACAAGGCCCGCGCTCCCGTTGCGGAGCGCGGGCCTTCTTGTTGCGCTGCGCGATTCGCGCGGGCCGCTGTGCGGGGCGGCGGGCGGGCCATAGAGAAACAGGGACGTCGTGCCCGGTCACTCTCCCGAGGGGAGGCCAGCGATGACCATCTACGAACGAGCCCTGGAACTGGTCCCGAACGGCGCCGCGGTCGGCCTCGGCTCGGGGCGGGCCGCGACCGCGTTCGTCCGGGTGCTGGCGGAGCGGGTCCGGGCCGGGGCGCTGACGGTGCGAGCGGTCGCCACGTCCGAGGCAACCGCGGACCTCGCCCGTCAGGAGGGCATCCCGGTCGTGACGCTCGCGGAGGCCGGCGCGATCGACGTCACCTTCGACGGCGCCGACGAGGTAGCGCCGAACCTGGACCTGATCAAGGGCTACGGCCGGGCGATGGTGCGCGAGAAGGTCGTGGCCGCCTCGTCGCGCCGCCTGGTGGTCCTCGTTGGCCGCAACAAGTTGGTGCCGCGTCTGGGTAGTCGCGGTAAGCTCCCGGTGGAGGTGCTGGAGTTCGCTCTGCCGCTGTGCGAGCGCCGCCTGAGCGCCCTTGGCTGCCGGCCGGTGCCGTACCTGCGCGACGGCCGACTGTTCCACACCGACAACGGCAACCCGATCCTCGACTGCGAGATCGGGCCGCTGGACGACCCCGACCGGCTGGAGCGTGACCTCGTCGCCATCCCGGGCGTCGTCGGTAGCGGCCTGTTCCTGGGCATGGCGGAGCGCGTCCTCGTCGGGGAGGAGGACACGTTCGAGGTGGTCGAGGAAATGCGGCGGTAACGCGGTCGATATACTCGACGCGGTAGGTTCTGTGGAAGACGGACCTGCAACCCGACAGTCACCCGCAGCCCACGGATGCAAGGCTTCCCCTCATGACGGCAGGATTGTGGGTGATTCGTTCAATCTGCATGGCCCGTCTCCATTCTGCTTCGGATCAAGTTTGGGCGATCACCGAGTAGATGACGGACTCGGCCTGCGAACCCATCGCCAAATGCCAACGACAATTGCACCTACCACTGCAAGGACCGGAAAGACAACCGTTAAGACCCCCGCGACGATCAGTGACACCGGCTCATCAAGTCCCGGCAGTTCCCATGTGGGAAGAATGACCGTGTCGCTACGAAACGGCATCGGCCCCGTATTTCCCAGGTGCAGTGTCATGCCCTGGTCTTGTCGCGGCACCGTGAAAGCGAGCAACACCCTATCGGGAAAACCGCCGTGGGTATTCGTGATGGGGCACGGATGCTTCTGACCGGCGGCCTCCACCTGAATCTGCGCCTGAGGTGTGTCGTGAAGCTGCTTTGCAGTCACGCCTTGAAGCTGCAAAACCAAGACGAGGTGTTTCCCTGGATTCACGGCGGTGTAGCTGTCGCGCCCGGAATGGAGCAGCAATTTTTCGGTCCGAATCACTTTCGCCACGCCCGGTGGCGGGGCAGCCGACAACAAATTGAAAAGCCCCAACTGCCACGCAAATACCACCCCGAACACAATCTCCAGGAGTATCACCACGCCCAGGTACTTCCACCAAAAGCGCCCCTTCGCCGCTCGCGGGGCGGTGGCCCGCGCCCTCTCCCGCGGCGTCACATCCTCGCCAGGTTCAGCGGCCGCTTTCCTGGCCGCATTTTTCCTCGGAAGGCGGGCGGGCTCTTCAGACTCCTGGCGCACCGTGTCGGGAACGACGAGCAACTCCCCACAGGACTCGTTTGGACATCGAACGCGCTTGCCTGCCAAGGAAGCCTTAACGCGGAGACGTTTCTGACAGCCGCGGCAAGTAAGGTGGATGCTGTCGTTGTGGCTCATGGCTTTTCCCAGCGGCTAACTGGTGATTAGATAGACTGGCGCCGGTCTATCTATTACGGTCGCCCGGTCTGTTTATTACGGTTACCGTATCCCAGCCTGCGGCCGACACGCCCCGAAAACGCACGACAAATTGCCTGTTATTCAATAAGCCCCACAACCTGCGGTCAAGAGGGTTAGCGGAAGCGTGGCCATTTCTTCCTTGACGGGAAGTTCGGATGGCAGGGGTCGATCCGTCGCGCCGCTGGCGTTCCCCTCGGCGGCAGGAAGCCCCTCCTGCGGCCTTTGGAAACGGCTTCCTGGCCGAATCGCGTGCCCAGGTTCGCAGTTGACGGGCCGGGGAGCGCCAGGCAAGGCGGGCAGTCACCCGGTCGCCGTCGCGTTCGTGCCGCTTGCCGGGGGCATCGGCAGAGTCGCTACGGACGACACGACACAAACAGGTTACGCCCTCGCATCTACTTCTCCCAACCGTTGCAGTCCGTCATCGCCTCCGGAAAAAGTATTTGATTTTCGCCAGAGGCGCGCAGAGCCCCGTTGACAGGCTGCGCGAGCGAACGTAGACTTGGCCAATCTTGAATCGGGACGGCGGGTTACGGAGAGAAAGTGGGGTTGCCTGGGTGTACGACCCCTACCGCCGACACGATCGTTATCCTCGGTAAAACAGGTATTTTCATGCCGCCGTTCCCCGATCTGTCCTGGCGCGCGTTCCGTCCCAGGGAAGGGTTCTACACCTCCGAGGTGTGCTCTCCGCGCCCCTTGCCGGTCCGTACCTTCCTCCCGACCGGGTACGAGCCCCGTTACCCCTACCCGCTGCTGGTCCTGTTTCACGGCCACGGCAGCAACGAGGAGCAAATCCTCCGGCTGGCGCCGCGTCTGAGCCGCCGCAACTTCATCTGCATCGGGTTGCGGGGGACGCAGGAACTCGGTGAGTGTCAGGCCGGCCGAGCGGCCTACTCGTGGGGGCCGGAAAGCTGTCCGGACGCATTCATCGAGGAATACGTCTTCCGCGCGATCGAGCACACCCGCCGCACCTACCACGTTCATTCCGAGCGCATCTACCTGGCCGGCATCTGCGAGGGGGCGCCGCTGGCGTATCGGCTCGGCCTGAGCTTCCCCGACAAGTTCTCCGGCGTGATCTCCCTGAACGGCGCGATGCCGCGCTTCGGCGGACCACTGCTGCGCTTCCCGGACGTGCGTCAACTCCGCGTCTTCATCGGCCACGGGATCGCGAACGCCCTGACGCCACTGTCGATGGCGCGCGAGGACTTCCGGCTCCTCTACAGCGCCGGCCTCCCGATCAAGATGCACACCTACCCGTCGAACCACTCCCTCCACCCCGACATGCTCCGCGACATCAACCGCTGGATCATCGAGCGCTGCAACGAGGAGTGAAAGAGCAAAGCCCACGGGACGCCACCCGTGGGCTTTGTATTGCCTTCCTATTGCTGCTCGCACGCTTACAGGATAAACTTGCCCAGATCCTCCTTCTCCATGATCTCGGCGATCTGCCCGCGCACATAGGCGCCGTCGATCTGCACGCGCTTCGTCGCCAGGTCGGGCGCCTCGTAGCTGATCTCCTCGACGACGCGCTCCAGGATGGTGTGGAGGCGCCGGGCGCCGATGTTCTGCATCGTCCGGTTGATCTCGAAGGCGATGTCGGCCAGCGCCTCGATGCCGTCCCGGGTGAACTCTAGCGTCACCCCCTCGGTCGCGAGCAGTTCGGCGTACTGCTTCGTCAGGGCGTGCTTCGGCTCGGTCAGGATGCGTAGGAAGTCCTCGCGGTTCAGGTCGGTCAGCTCGACGCGGATCGGGAAGCGGCCCTGCAACTCCGGCATCAGGTCGGACGGCTTGGAGACGTGGAACGCTCCGGCCGCGATGAACAGGATGTGGTCGGACCGCACCGGCCCGTAGCGCGTGTTGACCGTCGTGCCCTCGACGACCGGCAGCAGGTCGCGCTGCACGCCCTGCCGCGACACGTCGGGGCCGTGGACCGATTGCGAGCCGCAGACCTTGTCCAGCTCGTCGAGGAAGATGATCCCCTGGTTTTCAACCAGATCGACGGCCTTCTCGGTCACCACCTGGCGGTCGATGAGCCCCTCCGCTTCCTGCTCCAGCAGGAGGCGGCGCGCCTCGCGGACCGGGATCTCGCGCTGCTGGTTCTGCTTGGGCATCAGCCGCTCAAACATGTTCTGGAAATCGACGTCCATCTGCTCCATGCCGAGGTTGGAAAAGATCTGGACCGGGACTGCCTTCTGCTCGATGTTGAGCTTGACCGGCCGGTCCTCCAGTTCGCCGGCCTCGAGCTTGGCACGCATCTTCTCGCGCGACCGCTGATGGCGCTCGTTCTCCTTCTGATCCTCGGGATCCCAGACGTTGCTGTCGGGCAGGAGCAGATCGAGCAGGCGGTCGGTGACGCGCTCCTTCGCCTGCGTCTCGACGAGCTTGCGCTGCTCCTGCTTGATCATGCCGATGGCGATCTCGGTCAGGTCGCGGATGATACTCTCGACGTCCCGGCCGTGATAGCCGACCTCGGTGTACTTCGTCGCCTCGATCTTGAGGAACGGCGCGCCGACGAGCTGGGCGAGGCGGCGGGCGATCTCCGTCTTGCCGACCCCGGTCGGGCCGATCATGATGATGTTCTTCGGCGTCACGTCCTTGCGCAGGTCCGGGGGCAGCTGCTGCCGCCGCCAGCGATTGCGAATGGCGACGGCCACCGCGCGCTTGGCCGCGCCCTGTCCGACGATGTAGCGGTCCAGTTCCTGCACGATCTGGCGAGGCGTCATGTCAGCCACAGCGATTCTCCTGAAGGCAAGCAGCCACAGATGAACGTCGATGAACACCGATCGAACCGGGAGTGCTCGGTCCAAAGACGCCCTGGGTTCGATCGGTGTTCATCGGCGTTCACCTGTGGCTGCTCAGAGTTGTTCGACCTCGATGTTCCGGTTCGAGTAAATGCACAGGTCGCCGGCAATCTCCAGGGCGGCGCGGACGATGTCGGCGGCGCTCAAGGCCGAGTGGGCGACGAGCGCCTTGGCGGCAGCCTGGGCGTAGGCGCCGCCCGACCCGATGGCCGCGATCCCGTCCGTCGGCTGGATCACGTCGCCGGTGCCGCCGACGACAAGCAAGCTGTCGCGGTCCACCGTCACCAGCATCGCCTCCAGCCGGCGCAGCATCCGATCGGTCCGCCAGTCCTTGGCCAGCTCGGTCGCGGCCCGCGGGACGCTGCCCTGGAAGTCCTTCAGCTTGGCCTCGTAGCGCTCCATCAGCGCGAATGCGTCGGCGGCGGCACCGGCGAACCCGACGAGAACCTTGCCGTTGTACAGTCGGCGGATCTTGCGGGCGTCGCTCTTCATGACGATCGCCCCGAGCGTCACCTGGCCGTCGCCACCGAGGGCGACCGCCCCGTTGTGGCGGACCGCCAGGATGGTCGTGGAACGGATTCGAGCCACCGCAACACCTCCCCGGATCCCTTGAAGCGTACCAACCGCGACGACGGCCAACAAGCGTCAGCGCGGCCCCTCGCTGAACGGTCGTGCCTTCCATTCGTTATAGGACGGCGACCGGCGCCGGACTCGCGGCCTTCCCCTGAGCTTGCCCGGATCAATAAGATGGAGGAAAGGGGCGAGATTCGCTCGCGATGCGCCCCCTTCCCCAACAAGGAGACAAGCCATGCTGGCGACGACTCGATGGCTCGGTGCCCTGACGCTCACGGTGTTCGGGTTCCTGGTCGCCGCTGGACCGGCGGCCGCCCAGAAGAATCAGTCCGTCCCGCTTGGCGGGGTTCGGGACGCGGCGGGGTTGTTCTCGGACGCGGCGGTCGCGAAGGCGCGCCGGGAGATCGAGGAAATCAAACGCAGGACCGGCAAGGATCTGGTGATCGAGACGATCGAAAAGACGCCTAAAAAGGATGCGGATAGTCGTCGAGAACTGACGGTGAGCAACGCCAGGGATCTCCGCGTGAACGGGGTCTACGTGCTCATCTCGCGGGAGCCGCACTTCCTGGAAGTTGTTGTCGGCAACAAGACCCGCAGCCTCGGCAGCTTCACCACCGAGAACCGCAACCGGCTCGCGCAGATCATGCTGGCCAAGCTGAAGGAGTCGGCCTCGACGAAGGACGAGAAGCGAGCCCGGGAGTTGCGGGACGCGGCGCTGCTGGACGGCGTCGCCTACGTCCGCACGAACATGGTCGCGCCGCCGCCGGTCGCGAGCAAGGCGCCGGCCAGCCAGCGGACCGCCACCGAGCGAGGGACCGGCGGCTTCTTCTCCGGCATCGGCGGGTGGATCTGCATCGGCCTGGTCGTCGTACTGGTCCTGTGGCTGGTCATCGGCCTCATCCGGGGTATGTCGGGCGGCGGCTCTCCCGCCTACGGGGGCGGCTACGGCGGGGGCGGCGGCGGCGGGGGTGGGTTCTTCTCGTCGCTGCTGGGCGGCATGTTCGGAGCGGCGGCCGGGATGTGGATGTACAACCACTTCTTCGGCGGCGGCACTCCGTCCGCCGGCGCGGGCGACTACGGCGGCGCGGCGGGGGGCGGGGCGGCCGGGTCCGAGCCGACCGACACGGACTACAGCGGCGGCGCTGGCGGCGACTGGGACGGCGGTGACGCGGGCGGCGGTGACGCGGGCGGCGGTGGGGACTGGGGCGGCGGTGACGCCGGTGGGGGCGGGGACTGGGGCGGCGGCGGCGACTTCGGCGGCGGGGGTGGCGACTGGTAACCTCTGTGCCCGAGTCGATCATGGCAGCCGCCGATTGCCCCCTCTGTCAGAAACTGGCGAAGGTGAGCGAACTGCCGGGCGACGACGTCGTCTGGCAGTTCGCTCATTCCGTCGCCTTCCTCGGGCCGTGGCAGTTCTACCACGGCTACTGCGTCCTCGTCGTCCGCACCCACGCCACGGAGCTGAGTCAGCTCGCCCCCGACGAGCGCCGCGCCTACCTTGACGAGATGTGCGTGCTCGCCGCCGCCATCGAGGCCGCCTTCCACCCGCACAAGCTGAACTACGAGGCGCTCGGCAACCAGGTGCCCCACCTGCACTGGCATGTGTTCCCGCGCTACCGCCACGACGCCGAGGCGCTCAGGGCCGTCTGGCTCGCCCTCGACCGGGCCGACCGCGATCCCGCCGAACGGCAGCGGTTGCAGACCGGGCCGGTTGCACGGGCGGTGACGGCGGCGGCCCTTCGCCACCAGCTTCATCAGATGCTCCCAGGTCCGTCATGACTTCCTCTCTTCGCATCGGCACTCGCGGCAGTAATCTGGCCCTCTGGCAGGCGAACCACGTCGCCGGCCTGCTGCGGGCCGCGGCGTCCGGACTGCAGGTCGAGCTGATCCGGATCGAGACGGCGGGCGACCAGGTGCGCGACGTGCCGCTGTCGCAGCTCGGCGGGCAGGGGGCGTTCACCAAGGAGATCCAGAAGGCGCTGCAGGCGAACACCGTCGATGTCGCGGTGCATAGCCTCAAGGATTTGCCGACGTTCGCCGTCGCGAACCTGGTGCTGGCGGCGGTCCCGGAGCGCGGCCCGACCGGCGACGCCTTCGTCTCGAAGAAACACGCCTCGTTCGCCGCCCTGCCGGCCGGGGCGGTGGTGGCGACGAGCAGCCTGCGCCGCCGCGCCCAGGTGCTGCACCGCCGGCCCGATCTGCGCCTGACCGACATCCGCGGCAACGTCGAGACGCGGCTGCGCAAGCTGGAGGAACAGGGTCTGGATGGCCTGGTACTCGCCGAGGCGGGGCTGGAGCGCCTCGGGCTGCGCCACGTTATCACCGAAATCCTCGACCCGTCGTGGCTGCTGCCGGCGGTCGGGCAAGGGGCGCTCGGCCTGGAGTGCCGGCGCGACGACGCCCGGACGCGCGGTCTGCTCGCGGCGCTGGATCACATACCGACGCATCGGAAGGTGCTGGCCGAACGGGCGCTGCTGCGCAGCCTGGGCGGCGGCTGTCAGGTGCCCGTTGGGGCGTTCACGACCCTGGAAGGCGGACCGCTCACGCTGCGCGGCGTGGTGATTGCGCCCGACGGCCGCGCGCGCGTCGAGGGGCAGGCGAGCGGGCCGGCGGACGAACCGGAAGCGCTCGGGCAGCGGCTCGCGGAGGATCTGCTCTCCCGCGGTGCCCGCGACCTCCTGGCGGCGTTCGGGTAAGGTGGTATGCTGACGGCCGTGAGCACCGGCTTCCGGCGGCAGCCGCGGTCCCTTCGACCGTGCAATGGAAGTCCGGCCCCAGGGAAAGGATATCCGCCATGCACGATCCCCAGCCTTACTGCGATTACCGGATGACGGTCCGGGTCGAGATCCCCCACCGGCCCGGCCAGTTCGCGCGCCTGGCGACGGTGCTGGCGGAGGAGAACGCCAACCTCGGGGCGGTGGACATCGTCGAGGTCAAGCGCGACAAGATGGTGCGCGACGTCACCTTCGACGCCGAGAGCGAGGCCCACGCCCTGCGCGTGGTGGCCCGCCTGCGGACGATGCCGGAGGTGCGCGTCCTGTCCGCGTCGGACCGCGTCTTCCTGATGCACCTGGGCGGGAAGATTCACGTCCGGAGCAAGGTTCCGCTGCGGACCCGCAACGCCCTGTCGATGGCATACACGCCCGGCGTGGCGCGGGTCACGCGGGCCATCGCGGACGACCGCAACAAGGTGTACGCCTTCACCAGCAAGGCGAACACCGTGGCGGTCGTGACGGACGGGTCCGCCATCCTCGGGCTGGGCAACCTGGGCCCCGAGGCCGCCCTGCCGGTCATGGAGGGCAAGGTGATGCTCCTCAAGGAGTTCGCCGACATCGACGGCTGGCCCCTCTGCCTGGGGACGCAGGACGCCGACACCATCGTTCGCCTCGTCGAGGCGATCGCCCCGACGTTCGGCGGCATCAACCTGGAAGACATCAGCGCGCCGCGCTGCTTCGACATCGAGGAGCGGCTCAAACGCTCGCTCGACATCCCGGTGATGCACGACGACCAGCACGGCACCGCCGTGGTCCTGCTGGCCGCGCTGCAGAACGCCCTCAAGGTGGTGGGCAAGGAACTGAACCGCGCGAAGGTCGTGGTGAACGGGTTGGGGGCAGCGGGGACGGCGTGCTGTCGCATCCTGCTGGCGGCGGGGGTTCGCGATCTGACCGGGTGCGACCGGCAGGGGGCGGTTTTCCGGGCGGCCGGGGAGACGCTGGCCAGGGCGCAGGCCGACCTGCGCAGCTGCATCAACTTCGCCGCCCCGCTGATGTCCCTCCGCGAGGCCATGACCGGCGCGGACGCATTCATCGGCCTGTCGGCGGCGAACATCTTGCAGGAGGCGGACCTGCAGGTGATGGCCAGGGACCGAATCGTCTTCGCGATGGCCAACCCGGACCCGGAGATCGCCCCGGCGCGGGCGGCCCCGCTGTGCCGCATCCTGGCCACCGGCCGCTCGGACTACCCCAATCAGGTCAACAACCTCCTGGCGTTCCCCGGCATCTTTCGCGGCGCGCTGGACGTGCGCGCCCGCGAGATCAACGAGGCGATGAAGCTGGCGGCGGCGCGGGCGATCGCTGGCGTCATCCCGGAGGACCACCTGTCCGAGGACTACATCGTGCCGAGCGTGTTCGACCGGCGCGTGGTCCGGGCGGTCGCGCGGGCCGTGGCCCGGGCCGCCCACGAGACGGGGGTGGCGCGGCGCCGCACGCGCGAGGACACGACGGGGTAACCAGCCCGAAGCGCCAGCGACGGGCGCTTGCAGAGGTCCGGCGCTGGCGCTCCGGGCTGGTCCGACGCTGTTCCTGCGGTCCTGCCACCTGGCTTTCACCCTCCGAATGTTGTAGAAGGACCAGCAGCGTTGTTAATCTCGCCGTTCCGGGCCGCTTTCAGGAGCACCCTTCAACCCCGCGGAGGACGTTGCCATGTCGGCCGACCCTCTCAACCCGATCCCTCGCCGAACCTTTCTGGGCGGTGTGGCAGGCGGCGTCGCCGCCGCGCTCGCGGCCCCCGACCCCGTGGGGGCCGACACCTCGCCCCGCGCGAACCCGCCGGACGGGCAGCCCGCCGCCCGCGGCAACCGGCCGTCGGCCGAGGAGCTGGCGCGGACCATGCCCGGGCCGTTTCCGGGCCGGGTGATCGAGGTCGGCCATCGCGGGTCGGTGGTTGACGGCTCGGTCCGGGCCGACCCGGTCCGGGCGCTGGTCGCCCGCGGCATGAAGGAGCTGTGCGGCACCGAGAACCCGACGGAGGCGTGGCGGCGTCTGTTCGGCCGCGGCGACCGCGTCGGCATCAAGGTGAACCCGGTCGGCGCGCCGCACTCGATCTCCAACCATGCCACCGTCCACGCCGTCGTCGAGGGGCTGCGCAGCGCCGGCGTCCGGCCGGCCGACATCCTCGTATTCGACCGCTACCGCCGCCACCTGCTGCGGGCCGGCTACCGGGACAACCTCCCCGACGGGTGCCACTGGGAGGGCACCGTCGAGGACTACGACAACGTCCAGCTGGCGATCGAGGGGTACGATCCGGACGTGTTCCTGTCGATGGAGCTGATCGACCCGCGCCGCCACAACCCGCGCGACGACCGCTACCGGCGCTCGCACCTGTCCCTGACGGTGTCGCGCCGGGTGGACAAGATCGTCAACCTCGCCGTCCTCAAGGACCACGGGTCGGGCGGGGTGACGCTGGCACTGAAGAACATGTCGCACGGGTTCGTCAACAACGTGGCCCGCAGCCACGGCGGGCCGGCGTTCAACAGCTGCAACGTCTTCATCCCGGCCGTCGTCGCCCTGCCGCAGATCCGGCAGAAGGCCGTCCTGCACCTGATCGACGGCCTCAAGGGTGTGTTCCAGGGTGGGCCGAGCGCGAGCCCCCGGTTCGTCTGGGAACACCGCAGCATCCTGTTCGCCACCGACCCGGTGGCACTGGACAAGATCGGCTGGGAGCTGGTGGACGCGGAGCGGGCGCGGCGGAACCTGGCCCCGGTCGCTCGGTGCGGCCGGATGGGCGTCCACGAGCCGCACGCGGAAGGGTTCGACATGCGTCAGCCCCAGCACATCGACCTGGCGGGCGCCCTCGGCCTGGGCGTCTTCGACCGGACCCGGATCCAGTACCGCCGGATCGACCTGACGTGAGGGTGACGCTGCGCCCGGCCTTCTCGTTCCCCCGGTCACGCCGCCAATTGACGCCGGTCCTATAACAGTGGTAGGGACACCATCCAGGAACTCCAGTTTCACAGAAAGGGCCATTTCATGCTCACGGTTGGCGACAAGTTCCCGCAATTTTCCGCCCGCGCCTGCACCGGCAACGGCAAGGACGACTTCACCACGCTCACCAACGAGTACCAGAAGGGCAAGTGGGGCGTTTACTTCTTCTACCCGAAGGACTTCACCTTCATCTGTCCGACAGAGATCGTCGAGTTCAACAAGAAGCTCAAGGACTTCAAGGACCGCGATGCGGTCGTGGTCGGCGGCAGCACCGATAACGAGTACAGTCATCAGGCCTGGCGCAAGGCCCACGCGGACCTGGGGAACCTGCAGTTGCCCCTGATCGCGGCCCAGCGACTCGCCGACGACCTGAGGATCCTCGACCCGGCGGAGAACGTTTGCTTGCGGGCGACCTACATCGTCGATCCCGACGGCGTGATCCAGTGGGTGTCGGCGAACAGCCTGAACGTTGGCCGCAGCGTCCCCGAGGTGCTGCGCGTCCTCGACGCCGTGCAGTCCGACGAGCTGTGCCCGTGCAACTGGCAGAAGGGCCAGCCGACGCTGAAGGTCTGAGCGCCCGTCTTCTTCTGGTGGGCGGCGCGGCCTCACGCTGCGCCGCCCATCGGGGCAGTCACTTCGATTCCCGTGGACGAGAAGGGAGCGAGCATGGCCGAGCTGACGACCCCGAACCTCGATCAACTCAAGGAGTCGCTGGGCGAACCGGCGAAGGACATCCGACTCAACCTCGGCAACGTCCTCGCCAGCGACACCCTCGACGCGCCGCAAACGTGGGGTATCGCCCTGGCGTCGGCCTTCCACCTGCGCGAACCGCGGTTGCGCGACGCCCTTCTCGCCGATGCGCAGGCGGCGGGCATCGGCGCCGATCTGCTCGACGACGCCCGGGCGGCAGCGGCCCTGATGGGGATGAACACCATCTTCTACCGCTTCCGCCACATGGTCGGTAAGGAGAGCTACGCGAAGCGGCCGGCCCGGCTGCGCATGCAGTACATGATGTCGCCGAAAACCGGCAAGCTGAACTTCGAGCTGTTCTGCCTGGCCGTCGCCGCGCTGGCCGGGTGCGAGGCGTGCATCAAGTCGCACGAAGCAAGCCTCCTCAAGGCCGGTGCCAGCGAGGACCAGGTGCAGGACGCGGCCCGCATCGCCGCCGTGTTGTGCGCGGTCGCAGTCGGGCTGAACAGTTGAAACAGGTCGTGGATTGTTCGCGTCCGCGCGAGACAAACCAGGAACCCGCGCCGACGCGGCGGGCGCGGACACACCGCGGGAAATCCCGCTGCCTTGCCCCTCGCGCTCGGTTGCCTATACTGAAAAAGGACTAACAGCAGCGGCACATAATTCGCACCTCGACCATCACGGTCGGGTTTATTTTTGGCCGACTTCGTGAAAAAAGTCACGAAGTTGCCACAGAGCGACATCTCCAGCAGCAGGGAGGGGAGAGTGCCCGAGCAACCTGCACCGTTCGAGCTGAGTGCGTACTTCCCGATCTTCATCTACCTGATTGTCGTCCTCGGCTTCGCCGGGGTGAGTCTGCTCGCCGCTCACCTGATCGGCCCGCGCAAGGATACGCGCGTCAAGCTCATGCCCTACGAGTCGGGCATGGACCCGATCGGCGACGCTCGCCAGCGGTTCGACGTCAAGTTCTACCTGGTCGCCATCATGTTCCTCGTGTTCGACGTCGAACTACTGTTCCTCTACCCCTGGGCGGTGACCGCTTATTCGGACGCGCAGGAACTGCCCGGCGCCTTCCGTTTCCCGGTCTTCTGGTCGGTGCTGGTGTTCCTCGCCCTGCTGCTGGTGGCGTACCTGTACGACTGGCGGAAGGGGGTGTTCAAGTGGCGATAAAAGGGGCGCCCGAGAACGTGCTGCTAACGCGCCTGGATCACCTGGCGAACTGGGTGCGCGCCAACAGCCTCTGGCCGATGCCGTTCGCGACCGCCTGCTGCGGGATCGAGCTGATGGCGACCGGCGCGTCCCGGCACGACATCGCCCGGTTCGGCGCCGAGGTGATGCGCTTCAGCCCGCGCCAGTGCGACGTGATGATCGTCGCCGGCCGGGTCGCGATGAAGATGCTGCCGGTGCTCCAGCGCATCTGGCTGCAGATGCCGGAGCCGAAGTGGTGCATCTCGATGGGCGCGTGCGCCTCCAGCGGCGGCGTGTTCGACAACTACGCCGTCGTCCAGGGAGTGGATCGCTTCATGCCGGTCGATCTGTACATTCCCGGGTGCCCGCCACGGCCCGAGCAACTGCTCCAGTCGATCATGGATTTGCAGGCGCGCATCAAGCAGACCGGAACGCTGAGCGCCAGGGAGTTCGCGACGCGGGAGAAGCACGAGGGGCCGGTCCCCAACGCCCGCATCCCGCTCGACGCGGTCGTCGCCCCGGGGGACTTCACCTCGTCCACGCGATTACAGGAGTAGGAGGCGGCTCCGTCCGCCGGCAGCACCACACAGGATCTGGTTCGGAGGGCCGACATGGCCGAGCGTGCCTGGGAGACGATGCTGCGCGAGCGCTTCGGGGACGACGGGTTCACGACCTCGGCGTTTCGCGACAACCGCCGCGTCATCGTCGCGCCGGACCGGATCTACGCCGTCCTTGAGTGCCTCAAAACGGCGTGCGGGTTCGACATGCTGGCGGAGTTGACGGCAGTCGATTACCTGTACTACCCCAACGCGCGCGACCGATTCGGTGTGATTTACGTCCTGGTGAACACGACCACCGGCGAGCGGGCGGTGGTCAAGACGCACCTGAACGAGCCGGACCTGACGCTGCCGTCGGCATTCCCGCTGTGGAAGGGGGCCGACTGGCTGGAGCGCGAGGTCTACGACATGTACGGCATCGAGTTCGCCGGGCACCCGGACCTGCGCCGCATCCTGATGCCGGAGGCGTTCACGAGCTACCCGCTGCGCAAGGATTACCCACTGCGCGGCCGCGGCGAGCGCCACAACTTCCCGGTCATCACCCGGGCGGAAGGCTAACCCGATTGGGGGGATGAGCATGCCTCTGGATCTGGCCGAGACCACCTTGCCGGAGAACGAGGATAAAGAATATCTCTGGACCTTGAATTTCGGCCCACAGCACCCGGCGACGCATACCACCCTGCGCCTGATCCTCACCCTGGAAGGCGAGACGATCGTCAGGGCGGTGCCGGACATCGGCTTCTTGCACTCCGGGTTTGAGAAGCTGGGGGAGGATCTCGACTACAATCAGTACGTCACCATCGTGGACCGGATGAACTACATCTCGCCGTTCATGAACGAGGTGGCGTGGCACCACGTCGTCGAGAAGTTGATGGGGATCGAACTGACGCCGCGGTGCAAGTACCTGCGCGTCATCCTCGGCGAACTGTCCCGCATCAGCGACCACCTGCTGTGCATCGGTGCCGCGGCGCTTGATCTCGGGGCGTTCACCGCGTTCCTGTACGCCTTCAACCAGCGCGAAAAGCTCTACGATATCTTCGAGCGCGCCTCCGGCCAGCGCTTTCACCCAAGCTATACGCGCGTCGGCGGACTGATATTCGACGTGGACGAACCTCTCATCCAGATGGTCCGCGACTTCGTCCGGGCGTTCCCCAGGACGCACGCGGACGTCGTGCGGCTGCTCAACCGCAACCGCATCTTCATCGAGCGGCTGCGCGGTATCGGCGTGCTATCGAAGGCGGACGCGATCAACTTCAGCGCCACCGGACCGATCGCGCGCGCCAGCGGCGTGGTGCGCGACCTGCGCAAGGATGAGCCGTACCTCGCCTACAAGGACTTCGACTTCAAGGTCATCTGCGCCACCGAGGGCGACTGCCTGGCGCGCTACCTGGTGCGCATGGATGAGATGCTGGAGAGTTTGAAGATCGTCCATCAGGCGGTCGAGAACCTGCCGTCGGGTGCCGTGAACGTCGCGACGGACAGCAAGGCGGTGCTGCCGGACCAGACGGCGGTCTACCGCAGCATCGAGAGCCTGATCCAGCACTTCGAGCTGACCATGAACAATCGCAAGTGGCACACGCCGGTTGACGAGGTGTACGGCGCGATCGAGTCGCCCAATGGGGAGCTGGGGTTCTACGTCGTGGCGGACGGGAGTGGAGTGCCGTACCGAGCGCGGACGCGGCCGCCGTCGTACATCCACTTCCAGCTGTTCCCGTATCTGATCGCCGGCCACCAGTTGAGCGACATCGTGGCGGTGCTGGGCAGTCTGAACATCATCGCGGCGGAACTGGACCGCTGAACCAGAGACCATTAAAGCCCACGGATCGCAT
>JADLBT010000215.1 GCA_020847555.1 Gemmataceae bacterium | reverse complement strand
CAGAAAAGACCTCGGTCTTCACTAACCACTAACCACTAACCACTAACCACTAACCACTAACCACTAACCACCGCTTAGAACCGAATGTTCAGCGTGGCGATCGCCTCCACGTTGTACGGCCGCGGGCCGGTGACCGGCACGCCGATGGCGCCACCGAGCGTCGAGGCCCGGCCGAACACGAGGTTGGCACCAGCCGTCAGGGTCAGGTAGTCGGACACGTGGAACCGATCCAGCGTCGAGCGATGCGTGAACGGCGTGATCAGGTGCGCCTCGAGCGTCGGCACGATGCCGCGAACGAAGGCGTCCGGATCGCTCGTCATGAACTGGTAGCCGACGCCGATGTCGTTGAGCATCAGTACCACGTCGTTGTCGTCTGTCGGGACGACCAGCGACGAGAAACCGTGGACGAAGAGGTTACTGCGGTTGAACAGGTAGCCGAAGTACGGCTGGAACAGCGTCGGGTGGATCTCCTGGCCATTGATCGAGAGGAACGGGTCGCCGGTCGGAACGGTGAGGACCATACCCGTGGACATCACGTTGCCGGTCTGCCGGTCGTTCAGGAACGCCCACTTGAAGATGATGCTCAGGTCACCGATCTGGTTGCCGTCCATGCCGAGGGTGTTGCTGGTCAGTTGCAGGAACGGCAGACGCATGCCGATCGACGCGTTGCCGTCGAAGAACGTCTTCTCGAAACCGATCACCTCGCGGTGGAGGTTGAACGGCAGGTTGGTCGAGAGCGCGGTCGAGGTGTTCACCTGGTCGTAGTAGTTGTAGAAGAGGAACACGCGGTCGGTCGGTCGGGGCGATTCGTTCTCGGCGATCTTGAACGCGCCGCGGCCGATCACCGGGACGGTCGCGGCGACGGTGGCCCCGCTGGGCAGCCGAACGGTGGTTCGCACGCTCGGGCCGCCGATGATGTCACCGAACATCGCCGGATTGAACCCGCCCGTTTCCGCGCCACCGGCCGGCGGCGCCTGGGAGAAGGCGTCGGTGCTGGGCGGGGCCGTTTCGGCCTGCGGTTGCGGCTGCGGCTGGGGGGTCGGGGTGGGCGTCGGGGTGGGCGTCGGGGTGGGCGTCGGGGTGGGCGTCGGGGTGGGCGTCGGGGTGGGCGTCGGGGTGGGCGTCGGGGTGGCGTGCGGGTAGTACGGAACCACCGGCGTCGGGCAGTAGGGGGTCGGGGCAGGCTGGATCACGACCGGCCGCCGCCCGAACGCGACGGTTTCCGTTGTCTGTGCCTGCCCTCGCCCGGTAGTCGTCAGGACGAGTCCGACAGTCAAGAAAAGAATAGCGATCCGGCGCATGAACACGCTCTCCTTAGCAAATAGCATCGCCCCAGGGACCAGATCCATCCCGTTCCCTCGGCCTCCTCGCGGAGGAGGGCGATGTGTGACCTCAGCTTACGAACCCAGCCGGCGTGGCGCTCTCGGGCAGGTAACGGGCCAGAGGCGTCAAGCCCGGCAGATGCGGTACACTGAGTACATCGACAAAAGCCGGGATTCAAGTACAATAGCAGATTGTACCAGGCTGGGAAAAGCAGCCGAAACGGGGTAACCTTTGCCACCGGCCCGTGAACAGAGAGGTGGACGGCGAACGATGGACGGTGGCCCGCTCCCGAGGCAATCATGCAACCCGTCAACGCCAACGCGAACAACCTCCCGCCGGAACAGCAAGAATTGCTGGCGAAGTGGCTGCGGGAATTTGAGCAGGGCTGGGAAGAGGGGGCACTGCCGCGGCGGGCCAACAGCCTGCCCGAGGACGTCCCCCTGCGGCAGCTGGCCCTGGTGGGGCTGGTCAAGATTGACCTGAAGCGGTCCTGGCAGCAAGGGCGCAAACGACCGCTCGAAGCTTACCTCGTCGCCTTCCCGGCCCTCGGCACCCCGGACACGATCCCCATCGACCTCATCCAGGCCGAGATACAGGCCCGCAGGCAGGCCGGCGACTCCGTGTCGTTCGCCGACCTGACGCGGCGGTTCCCCAGGCAGATGGAGCAGTTGCAGCGCGGCCTGCAGCACCTTTGCGAAGGCTCTCCCACGGCAACGGCCGCCCCGCCCCCCCACGCAACGACCGCCACCGCGTTCGGCAACATCACCGACACAACGGCCGGACTCCCTCCCTCGCCCTCACCCTCTGAGCAGCCGTCCATCACCGAGGTCGTTCCCCCGACGGCCCAGACCGTCAGCCTCACCAATCAGACAGTGATTCCGGTCGGCCCAGCCCGATCTGCGGACGAGTCCGGAAGTGAGGAGTTGCACACCCTGCGCCCGGCCCAGGCCGAGCCGGAGTCGGAGACCGACCTGAGCGAGGTGACGCGGAAGGCGCCGACGTCCACCAGCCGCTATCACATCCTGAAGGAGCTGGGGCGGGGGGCGATGGGGACGGTGTACCTGGCCCAGGACACCCATCTGCAGCGCCAGGTGGCGATGAAGGTGCCGCACTTCCGACCGGGCGACGGGCCGGAGATGCTCGCCCGGTTCTACCGCGAGGCCCGGTCGGCTGCTACACTCGACCACCCGAACATCTGCCCGGTGTACGACGTCGGGGAGAACGGCGGTATCCCGTACCTGACGATGGCGTTCGTCGAGGGCCAGCCCCTCACCGAGGTGATGGCCCGGGAACGGCCGATGGCCCCGTATCGGGCAGCCGAGATCGTCTTCAAGCTGGCCCGCGCCCTGGAGGAGGCGCATCGCCGGAGTATCATCCACCGGGATCTGAAGCCGTCCAACGTTATGATGAACCGGCGCGGCGAGCCGGTCGTCATGGACTTCGGCCTGGCCCGCCGGGTGGACCAGGACACCGGGTTGACGCAGCAGGGGTCCATCCTCGGCACCCCGGCGTACATGCCGCCGGAGCAGGTCCAGGGGGATCTGGACGCGATCGGCCCGGCGTCCGACGTGTACAGCCTCGGCGTCATCCTGTACGAGTTACTGACCGGCCAGGTGCCGTTTCAGGGGTCGATGGGGCAGGTGATGGCCCAGATCGTCAGCGAGATTCCACCCCCGCCGCGCCACCTCCGCCCGGACCTCGACCCGCGGCTGGAGAAGATCTGCGTCAAGGCGATGTCACCGGCAATCCGGGATCGGTACGCGTCGATGGGGGAGTTCGCGAAGGAGCTGGCGACATATCTGCAGATCACCAGCAAGTCGAGCCCGGACTTTATCGTCGAGCCGCAGCGGCCCGACCCGGACCTGCGCACCGACACCATTTCCCTCGAACCCCAGCTGCCCCCCGAGCAAATCATGCGGGACCGCCGCCGCAAGCGCCGGCTGCTGGCTACCGGGGTCGCCGCCGCCATCGTCGCGATCCTCGCCGGGGTGGTGGCCCTGATCCTTGTGTTCTTCTGGCCCTGGCCCGTGACGATCGCCATCCACACGACCCCCCGGGACGCGACGGTTTTCCTCGACAACGAGCCGCGGGAACGGCAGGCCGACGGAACCCTCGCAGTCAGGCCGGGGGAGCACCAGCTGCGCGTGGAGCACAGGGAGTACGAGCCCCTCCACGGCCGCCTGGCCGTGCGCGCCGAGGACGGCGGCCGAACTTTTGACTACCAGCTAACGCCGCTCGCCGACCTCGGCAAGGCACAGGAGCCGGTCCCGGTCCTGGTGAGAACCACGCCCGGCGGCGCCACGCTGTTCCTGCGTGGCATCGAGCAGAAGGAACGCAGCGGTGACACGCTGCGGTTGCGGCCGGGGAAACATCAGGTCCGCGCGGTGCTGGCGGGTTACCAACCGCTGGAGAAGCTCGTTGAAGTGCAGGCGGCGCCGAAGGCGCCGCCCCAGGTGGTGGACCTCGGCTCCTTCAAGCGTCTACGCGGCAAGCTCACGGTGGATACGAAGCCCCGGGGAGCGACCGTCACCGTCAGAACGCTGGAGGGCGAGCCGGTCAAGCTGGTCGCGGCGCCGGGCGTGACGCCGACCACGCTTGACCTGGAGGTGGGAAACTACAGTCTGGAATTCCGCCTCACCGGGTATGTCGCGAGCACCGTCGCGGTCACGGTCCGGGAGGGGAAGCAGACGCTCTCGCCGCTCCCGGTGCTGGACGCGCAGGCGCGGGAGAAGTACGCCCTGCTCGTCGGAGTACATAAGCCGAACGGTAACTTGCCGGACTTCCTTCATGCGGAGCCGGACGTCGTCGAACTCGGCCAGCTCCTCGTCGCCGGCGGTTACCCGGAGAAGCACGTCGTCGTGCTGACGCAGACCCTGGGCGACCAGAAGGACGCGCAGCTGCGCCCGACCGCGGCCAACATCCAGGCCCACCTGCAGGCGTTGACGACGAAATGCACCGCCAGCGACAGCCTGCTGGTCGCCCTGGTCGGCCACGCCGTCCAGCTGGATGACGGCGGCCCGTCGTACTTCTGCCCCGCCGACGCGGTGCTCAACAACAAGCAGGATCTCGTCTCGCTGACGAAGGTGTACGAGGAGCTAAACCGGAGCAAGGCCGGGGCCAAATTCCTGGTCCTGGACTGCTGGCGCAAGGATCTCCGCGCGCAGCCGCCGAAGGCCCCGCTCGAGCTGAAACCCGGGCGCCCTACCCAGGTCGTTCCCACCGGGGCGGTGCCGGTGCTGCTGAGCTGCTCGGCGAAGGAACTCGGGTACGAGCATCCAGACCGGCGGCATGGCGCCTTCACCGTCGCCCTGCTCCGGGATCTGCTTTCCGCAGGAGACGGGACCGTCGGCGGGCTGGCGAAGGCGGTGGCGGCGGACGTGGCCGACGCGGTCCGCAGCGAGTACGGGGCGTCCCAGACCCCTGAATTGGTCGCCGTCCGGCCGACCGCTCCGCGCCCGGAGCTAAACCTCAAGGGCGCGCTCGCGGACTACCGCCAGGGGTGCGCTCACCTCGACCGGGCCACCGGCCTGAAGTCCACGAAGGAGAGGACGCTGGAATACCAGCAGGCGATCGAGGCGCTGACCCGGGCGGAGGCGGCCGCCCCCCAGTTCCCGGCGATCTACACGCGGCGGGCCGCGGCCCACTACTACCGCGGCAAGTACGAGCTGGCGGCGGCGGACTGCCGCAAGGCGCTCCAGCTCGACCCGTATAACGCGACGGCTCACGCCTACCTCGCGGACTCGCTGGCCGAGCTGAAGCAGTTCGACGACGCCTTCAAGCACCACGACCGGGCGATCAAGCTGGAGCCGGAGTACGGCCAGGGGTACTTCAGCCGCGGCCGGACCCACTACCTCAAGGCAGAGTTTCTGCAGTCGATCACCGAGTTCAAGCACGCCCTGCACCTGAACCCGCGCCTGAAGTGGGCGCAGACGAATCTCGGGTTCGCCCTGATGAGCCAGCCGAAGCCGAACATGAACCTGGCGATCGATGCCCTGACCGCGGCCCTGAAGATCGACCCCGATCTCCCCGAGGCGCTCTACGGCCGGGGCATCGCGCACACGCTCACGAAGCAGTACAAGCCGGCCATCAAGGATCTGACGCGAGCGATCGAGGTAACGCGGGACAGCCCCGACCCGGAGTTCTACGCATGGCGGGCCCGCGCCTTCGCGGGCGACCAGCAGCCGATGCGGGCGGAGGAGGATCGGAAGAAGGCGAAGGAGCTGATGGGGATGGGCGGCTAACCAGCCCGGAGCGTCAGCGACGGGCGCTGCAACGCGCCCGTCGCTGACGCTCCGGGCTGGTGGGCGAGACTGCACGCCGTATGCTCGCCCGTCCTTACTTCAGTTGTTCGAGGAACCAGGCCGCCGCGGACGCCCGCGGTCCGGCGAGACGGAGCGCCTGCGGCGCGGCGGCGTAGCTCCGCGCGGTGGGCGCGTAAGCCTTCGTCAAGTCGGCGGCCGAAACGGGACGGTTCAGGTGATCGACCATCTCGGTCAGCCGCAGGGGGCGCGGCGCCAGACCCCCGGCCAGATCACACAAATCGCCGGCCGTCAGCGCCCCCGGTATCGAGGCGTCGTGCGGGACCAGCACCGCGAAGTGCGTGAGCACGCCGTGATAGCTCGCCAGCCCCCCCGACACGGAAACCACCCGGACGTCGTCCTCGAAAAGTCCGCCGAGCAGGGCCAGGAGCCCGCCCAGCGGTTCCGGCCCCCGCGGCTTGCCGGCAACGCCGTGCGGTATCTTGAAGTTTGTGGCCGGCGGGTTCGGCGGAGTGAACGAGTCGCCCCACAGCGCGATCCGCTTCGCATCGACGTCCTGGCGTCCGCGCAGGTACGCGAGGATCGAACGCAGATCGCGGAGGCGCTGGCCGACCAGGGTTTCACCGAACAGCTGCACCTGGGTAGAAAGGCCGGTGGCCCCGCTGTCCCGCCCCCGGGAGGTGCCCGTGCCGCTCTCCCCGGTGCCGCGCAGGTCGGGCAGGGCGACGATGGCGCCCCCCTGCACGAGCTTCTGCAACTCCTCCGCCCGCTCCTTCAGAAAGCCTGCCTTGCCGGCGTGCGCCACGCCGACGACGACCGGCGCCGGGCCGTTCCGCTGCACCGGGTTGAGGACGACGACCGGCACCACGATGTCCGGCTCGACTTCGAGCAGGATCCGCTCGATGCGCGCGCCGGCGACCGGCTGGGCATCGGTGACGCGCGACCTGACGACCGGCGCCCCGGCCGGGTTCACCGGGCCGAGTACCTTGCCCCAGGTTTTGCGGAGCAGTTGCCGCGCCTCGGCGGGCGACTTGTCGGCGAGCCGTGCGCGCGCCTTCTCGACACGCTCCTTGCCGACGGCGCTCATCAGTTCGGTCAGGCGCTTCGGCCGGAGTTCCTGGCGAGCCTTGGCCGTCAAGCAGATCAACTCCTCGGTCTTGCGCGGCGCGCTGTACTCGTCCTTCTCGGTTAACTCGATCCCGAACCAGCGGTCGAACAGCGGGTGGATCATGCGCCGGTGGAACCGGCCGATATTGGCGCAGTGCGACGCCTCCGGCGGCCGCCCCCGGAGCAGTCCCTTCCCGTGGGCGACGCCGAGACGGTCGGCGGTGCCGTGGAAGTCGCCCCAGATCTTCTGGTAGCGCTTCCAGACCGGGTCGCGCTCCCCGTCCCAGGCGAACTCATGGGCGTGGATCAGGTAGCGCGGGGCGATGCTGGCGACGATGACCCAGTGGGGGAAGTCGTCGCGTCCGCCCAGGCGCAGACCGCGCGTCGAGTCCCAGTAGCTGCCGCCGAGGTAGTTGAACGTCGTCTCCGCGTCGTCCGGCAACGGGTAGCGCGTCTCCGGCTGCGGCCCGCCGACGTTGAATGGCACGCAGCAGGCGATGCGCGGATCCAGCGCGGCCGTGACGCCGGCCGGATCACCGCCGCCGGCCACCGCCCCGAGGATGAGGATGCGCCTGGGGTCGATACCGGCACGCCCCAGCAGCAGGTCCACGCCGCGCATCAGATCCCACGCCATCCACCCCATCAGGCTGTCGCCCAGGAGTTGCAGCTGCACGCCGGTGTCGTAGCGGAAGTAGTAGTCCTGGCGGCTCGTCGCGTAGGGCCTGGGGTAGTCCTCGGCACGGTGGAACGGGTGTGAGCGCCGCTCCCCGTACCCGACCTGGTCGATGACGAGCACGACGCAGCCGGCGCGAGCCCACGTCATGCCCATGTCCTGCAGTTCGCTCTGTGGCTTGTCGCGGTGGTGGGCGTGGGTGAGCAGGATCCCCGGCATCGACTTGCGCGGCCTGGCCGGCACGTACAGGTTCCCCGGCACCCACTGCCCCGGCCGGCTCTCGTACACAACGTTCTCGATGTTGTACCCGTCGCCCTTCACGACGCCTGTCACCCGCACCGGGAGCTTGCCCGGGGCCGGGTATTCGCCGAGCGACCGGCGGAGGCGTGCGACGCGCTCGGTGCTGTATTTCTCCCACTGGTCGCGCGTCTTGATGCCGGCCCACGCGGCGCGGCTGCGGGCGTTGGCCTCGTCCGTGCGCCGGCGGATGTCGCGGCCGATCATCCCGACCGCTTCCTTGCGCTGGTCCTTGCCGAGGACGTCCGGGGCGACCTTGCTCAGGTCGGCCGCCTCATCGGCCGCGGCACTCCCGACGAGGCCAGCGGTCAGAAGTCCCAGGCTCAGCACCCAGGTAGACCGCCGCGGAGCGGAGTGAGGGTTGTTCGTCATGGTTCACCTGTGACGGAATGTGGGAGGCAGATCCATTCCGTTGTACCACCGTCGCGGAGTGATGCAACTCTCGTGGGGAATCACAACGGGATTGTCATTGTGTCACATCAACCTCACCCTCCCAGCCCGGAGCGCCAGCGCCAAACACTGCCAGCGCCCGTCACTGGCGCTCCGGGCTGGGAGGCGAACATCCCTACACTGTAGAGAAACCGCTGTCCCTCACAACTGAGGAGGTGCCCGATGGACCGAGACGCCTACACCGCGATCCAGGTCATCATGATGCCGAAGGACGCGAACCCCGTCCCCACCCTGGTGATGCACGATGGAATCCCCATCGCCTCGTATCGGTCGATCTTCGGCGGCGTTATCCTTTCGTACATCGACCAGGCCGGCGCCATCGGCGCCCGGCGCGAGGTGGTCCTCGCTGGCGGCCCGCTGCCTCACGTCGTTACCGTCGCGGTCAATCGCGTCGAGTTCAAGCAGCCGGTGCTCGTCGGCGACGTTGTCTGTTTCCTGACACGGCGCGTGCGCCTCGGCCGGACCTCCATCACCATGCACATCGCCGTCGAGGCGGAGCGCGCCGGCCAGGTGCTGCACGTCACCGACGCGGAGGTGGTCTACGTCGGCATCGACCCGACCACCCCGGAGCGCCGCCCCGTCCCACTCTTGCCGAAAGCGCAAGGCGCGACGGGCTGAACCGGGGGAGAGGTTTCCGCACGCCAGGGCGCGTCGGTGGTTGGAAGAGCTTGCGGCGGTCCGAGCGGTTTTTTAGACTTCAATCGAGCAGAGCGCCCGGGAGCCGCAGGAGGAGCGGAGCATGTCCTTCACCACTGCACACCTGTTCTTCGATGACGTCGCGGTCGGCCAGGAGTGGCAGTCGCCCGCCCGCACGATCACCGAGACGGACATCGTCAACTTCGCCGGTCTGAGCGGGGACTTCAACCCGATCCACATGGACCACGAGTTCGCCCGCACCACGCCGTTTCGCCGCCCGATCGCGCACGGCCTGCTCGTGCTCTCGATCAGCAGCGGGCTGTGTGTTCAGGCGCCGCCGATGCGCACCCTCGCCTTCATGGGTATCCGCGAGTGGAAGTTCCTCGGCCCGGTGTTCATCGGCGACACGGTCCGGGTCGTGAGCAAGGTGCTCGAAAAAGAGGAGCGTTCGCGCGGCCGGCGCGGCGTCATCACCTGGCAGCGGCAAGTCCTCAACCAGGAGCGCAAGCTGGTGCAGGAAGGCTTCACGGTCACCCTGGTGGAGGGCCGCGCGGCCCAGACCCTCCGGGACGCGCGCGCCGCCGCGCCGCAGGAACCGGGCTCCGCCCCGGCGTGAGCCCCGCGTCCCTCTCGCCTGCATCTGGTCCTTCGCGCGCGCTTCTCTTACGATTTCCTGGTGCCCGCGTACCTTCCAGCGGATCGACGTATGAGCATTCGTACCCGTTTTGCCCCCAGCCCGACTGGCTACCTGCACATCGGCGGGGTGCGCACCGCTCTGTTCAACTGGCTCCTGACGCGCCGCCTGGGCGGGCAGTTCGTCCTGCGCATCGACGACACCGACACCGAACGCAACCGCCCGGAAGCGCTGCAGCCGATCCTCGATGGGTTCCGGTGGCTCGGCATGACCTGGGACGAGGGACCGGAGGTCGGCGGGCCGCACGGTCCGTACTTCCAGTCGCAGCGCGGCGACCTCTACCGCGACGCCGCCCTGCGCCTGCTCGCGGGCGGCCACGCCTACCCCGATTACACGCCGGCAGAGGAGAAGGCGGCGCGCCGCAAGGACGCCGAGGCCGCGAAGCAGTCCTACGTTCACCGCGGGACGCACCGCGACGCCGCGCCGGCGGCGTGCCAGCAACTGTACGCCGAGCGTCCCACCGTGCTGCTCCTCAAGGTGCCGGCCGGCCGGACCGTCGCCATCGACGACGCGATCCGCGGCCACGTCGAGTGGCAGACCAACACGATCGCCGACCCGGCGATCCTGCGCCCCGACGGCACCCCGCTGTACAACTTCGCCACCGCGATCGACGACACGGCGATGCGGATGACGCACGTGATCCGCGCTGCCGAGCACCTGTCGAACACGCCGGTGCAGGTGCTGATCTACGAAGCTCTCGGCCACACGCCCCCGAAGTTCGCCCACGTACCGCTCGTCTACCTGGGCGGCAAGAAGATGAGCAAGCGCGACGCGGAGAAGCTGCGCACGCCCGAGGCGCTGGCCGGGTTACGGGCCATCGGCTTCAGCGACGAGGAGATCAGGACGCGGGTCGATCTCAACCCGATCTCGGTGGCGTATTACCGCGAGCTGGGCTACCTGCCGGCAGCGCTGGTGAACTACCTCGGCCGGCTCGGCTGGTCGCTGGGCGACGAGGAGGTCATCCCGCTGGATCGCATGATCGCCCACTTCGGCCTGGAGCAGGTGAACGACGCGCCCGGGAACTTCGACCCGGCGAAGCTGTACTGGCTGGCCGGCGAATACCTGCGCAAGCTGCCGCTGGCGGAGCGCGTGGCCGGCGTCATCCCGTTCCTGCGCCGCGCTGGTCTGCTCCCCGACCGACCACTCGACGAGGCGACGGACGCGAAGGTGCAGCGTGTCGTCGCGGCGTGCGGCGACCGGCTGAAGCTGTTCTCCGAGATCCTCGTCTACGGAGCCTTCTTCTTCAAGGATCCCGCGTACGACCCGAAGTCGGTCAAGGCGCGGCTGCACAAGGCGGGCGTGCCGGACGGGGTGCGCGCGTTCAAGGCGGTGCTGGCGGACGTGCCGTCGTTCGAGCCGGCCCCGCTGGAGGAGGCGCTGCGCACGTTTTGCACGCAGCGCGGGCTCAAGTTTGGCGACATCGTCCACGGGCTCCGCGTCGGCACGACGGGTGTCATGATCGGCCCGGGCGTGTTCGACTGCCTGGCGATCCTGGGGCGCGAGGAATCGTTGCGCCGGATTGACATGGCACTGACACTGAAAGTCTGACCTTACCCCCACCAACCGGGTCAGGTGGGTCGTTTCACTGGAAGGGAAACCGATGTCCGTACTCGTCGTTGGCTCCATCGCATTCGACTCAATCGAGACGCCGCACGGCACCCTCGACGACGCCCTGGGCGGGTCGGCGTCGTACTTCTCCTACACCGCCAGCTTCTTCACGAAGCCGCGTCTGGTGGGCGTGGTCGGCAAGGACTTCCCCGACGAGCACAAGCACCTCTTCCGCAGCCGCGACATCGACACCGAGGGCCTGGTCACGCAACCGGACGGGCTGACGTTCCGGTGGAAGGGCCGCTACCACCAGGACATGAACCAGCGCGACACGGTCGAGGTCCACCTGAACGTGTTCGGCACGTTCAACCCGGTCCTGCCGGAGCGGTTCCGCGACAGCTCGCACGTCTTCCTCGCCAACGCCAGCCCGGTCGTCCAGGCGAAGGTGCTCGATCAGGTGCGCCGGCCGCGGCTGGTGCTGGCCGACACGATGGACCTGTGGATCAGCACTCAGCACAATGAATTGATGGCCCTGCTGCCGCGGCTCGACGGCCTGCTGCTCAACGACAGCGAGGCGCAACTCCTGACCGGGAAGACGAACCTGGTGGCGGCGGGACAGGCGGTGCGGAAACTCGGCCCGAGGTTCGTGATCCTCAAGAAGGGGGAACACGGGGCCATGCTGTTCAGCGACGATGGCGTCTTCGTGGTGCCTGCCTTCCCGACCGAGAAGGTGGTGGACCCGACCGGCGCGGGCGACAGCTTCGCGGGCGGCCTGGTCGGTTCGCTGTTCACCGACGACAGCCCGCCACCGGGCCGGCTGCGCCGTGCGATGGCATACGGGACGGTGGTTGCGAGTTTGACCGTCGAGGGATTCGGGCTGGATCGCCTGAAGCGCACCGACCGGGCCGAGATTGACCGGCGCCTCGACGAGTACCGCAACATGCTGGCGTTCTGACACACCCCGGCGCCGACCTGACCGTGGGCAGCCAGGTTTTCCCCGCGCGGAAGGAAGAATGCACAATGAGGAATGAGCACCGGGGAACGAAGAATGAGCGTGTGGCGCGGAACAGCACGACCGCCCATCCTCGTTTTT
>JADLBT010000214.1 GCA_020847555.1 Gemmataceae bacterium | reverse complement strand
TCGTGATCTTGCACTTATACGTCTTGCCGTTCTCCGGGTCGTAGATCGTGCCCTTGGCCCACGTCGCTTCACCGTCGAACTTGAACCCCTGCAGCACTGCCAACCCGACGATCGGCCGGTCCCGCAGAGCCTCGTCCGGATTGTTCCGGTCATGCTTCGACTTCCCGGCCTCCTGGTCGCCCGCGGGATAGTCCGGCTCCCTCAGCCACACGAGCCTGCCCGTGTAGGTCTCCCCGTCCTTCGTGATCTCGACGCGTCCCTTGCCGCCTTCCGTGACCCACATACCCAGGATGTCATCGCCCTGCAGCGCAACGGCCGCGTAGACGGCGAAGAGAACCGACGCAGCGACAAGTCCGGCGATTCGTACGTTCCGATGCATCTCCCACCTCCGGTTCCGGCGCGCCCACCCCATGCGACTCATCGACGCGCCCCGGCTCGAACCTGGCCGAGCTACGGAGCGCCATCCTAGCAGAACGGCCCGCCGCACAGGAAGAACCCTGCGGGGTGGTTGCCGGGGGTGGAGCGCCGGCCGAACCACAGCAACAGGACACTCCGCAGCTCGCTGCGTGTTATCATGGGGTTCGCGCGCGCGGCCGAGGAGCCGCCTGGTCTTGGAGGGGCCACGGCCATGAAGGACATCGTGGCGGATCCGGAACTCGTCGCCTACTGCGGCCTCTACTGCGGAGCGTGTCGCGCGTACCGCTGTGAGAGATGCCGCGGCTGCCACGCGAACGACAGGGCGGCCTGGTGCAAAGTCCGCGTCTGTTGTCGCGAGCGCGGGTTCGCGTCGTGCGCGGACTGCTCGGAGTTCCAGGAACCAAACGCCTGCAGCAAGTTCAACAACGCCGTCGCCCGCATATGCGGGTTCATCTTCCGCTCGGACCGAGCCGAGTGCATCCGCCAGATCAGAGCGATCGGCCTCCAGGGCCACGCAGACGCCATGGCCGCTCAGGGACTGCAGTCGATTCGGCGCAGGTGACTGGCCCGAAGAGGCTGCGCTACTGCGCTACTCAGACGCGGGTGCGGTGAGGAGACGGCCCGCCGCCGGCGAAGCGGGGTAGCCCTGCCCGGGATGCACCGTCGCGACGTGTCCATCCATGTACAGGACGCTGATCGGCCCTGGTTTGCTCCGGCGCAAGGCTGGGGCTTCATAGACGAGCGGGACCATCACGTGCGCAGCCGCGGTGGCTGCCGGGTTGTTGATGTCCGTGATGAAGAAACGCTCGACACCTTCCCTCGCAAGAACGAGCCTGCCCCTGATCGTTTCTGCACGCTCCGGGTCGGTCGGCGGCCATCTCTTCTCCGCCTGGCGTGCAAGAAACTCCGCGTCCTCGTCTCCGCGGATCACATAGCCCGTATACGCGTAGCTCCTGGCCACTATCCGCATGGCGGTTTCCCAGTCGGGAACGGGCGCATCGAGCGCCGCCTGCAGCTGCCGTCTCAGCTCGCGCGCGTTGGGCAGCTTCGGACTGACCAGCAGTTCCACGTCGCTCAGGTACTCCGGATACAGCGCCCGCAGGTCGAACGTCCACACACCTGGATAGGGCGCGAGCGGCGGGTAGTTTCCGTTGTTCTCTCCCGAGTACATCTTCATCACGAGGCCCAGCTGCTTCAGGTTGTTCTGCGTGATCCCATGGTAACGATCGTCCCGGACCGCCTTCAGCGCGGTGACCAGGGCGCCCGCCATCACGAGCAGCATGGTCGCCACGGTCGCCAGCCTGAACGCGGACACGGCGAACCGCGGCCGCGGAGCCTCCTCCTCGCCTTCGCCTGCGGCGATGCGCTCGAGCACCGGAGCGACAAGATCACGCGAGGGCCTGGGGTCGGGGATCTGATCAAGCCGAGCTAGATCCTGCCGCAGGGCCGCCAGGCGCAGACGCAAGTCCTCCGAACCTGCCAACGCGTCCTCGATGCGCGACTGCGCGCGCGCGGACAGCGTGCCGAGCGAGTAGGCGATCAGTTCCTCTCGGCTGACGTTCACTGCGCCGCTCCCGCGTCTCCAAGCGCGGCAAGCAGTAGGCGTACCGCCTTGTTCATGCGTGACTTCACCGTTCCCAACGGGATGCCAAGGACCTCGCTGACCTGTTCGTACGGCATACCTTCGCAGCGGGCCATCACAAACACGGCCCGGTGCTTTTCGGAGAGGGCATTCAGCGCCCGCTCCAGGCGCTCCTCCGCCTCATGCGCCTCCGTGGCCGCGACAGGATCCAGGCCGCCCGGAGCTTCCCGCGCCTCCGCCACGGCCAGCGACACCTCACGCCTACGCCTCCGCCACCGGAGCCGATCACGACAAAGATTCGCCGCGATGCGAAACACCCACGGCTTCAGCGCTGAACCCGTCCGGTACCGCCCTCGCGCCTGGTACAGGCGCAGCAGCGTCTCCTGAACGATATCCTCGGCGTCGGACGAGCCGCCCAGCATACGGCACGCGAATCGGTAGAGCCTCAGCTCATACCGGCGCGCAAGCTCCGCAAAAGCCGCGACGTCATCGGCGGCGACGCGCCCCATCAGCGCCTCGTCGCTGAGCGACGGACTCGGGTGCCGGTTGTCGTACGCCTGCGGCGCCATCCAGGTTCACCCCCCAACCAACGCTCCGCCCTCGCCATCATACTCACGGCGGGTCCGCAGGGCGACTGCACACCTCCGGATCGCCGGGATCGGGCGCGTTGCGGGGGAGACAGAGAGACGCCCGCGCGGCGGCGGCGCGGGTCGCACCGCTCAGGGGTTCGTGGCGAGCTCCTTC
>JADLBT010000213.1 GCA_020847555.1 Gemmataceae bacterium | reverse complement strand
CTGCCGGCTCGTCCGCCCCCACTCACTCGTGCAGCATCTCCTCCCGCGGTTCGGGGAGGAAGAACGACGCGACGAACCCGGCCAGGTAGACGAAGAGCCCGACCGCCGCCGCCGAGTACGCCATCCGGACGGCGTCGGTGTCGCCGGGCATGGCCAGCGACAGGACGCTCGCGACCGCGGCGAACGACGTGCCGACCATGCGCCCGCCGATGTTGGCTGCCACGCTCTCTCCGGTCCCGCGCAGGTGGACCGGGTAGACCGTCGGCAGGTAGTTACCCCAGAAGCTGAACTGCGCCACCGTCAGCAGGCCGACGACGAAGATGCCGACGTGCAGCAGCGTGAACGGCGTCTCGCCCACCGTGAACAGCACCTGGTTGTTGAGGGTGAACAGAGCGAAGACGACCGGGACCACGAGCAGCCCCGGCACCTGGAACAGCCGGATCAGGGCGCGGCGGCTGACGAACGCGACGACGAGCAGGGCGAACGCGAACCGGCCGACCAACCCGCCGATCTCCTGCGCCAGCTGCAGCTGGCCGGCGCGCGGCCCGTACACCTGTTTCTGCAGCGTCTTCCGCTCCTCGAACTTGCGTTTCGTCTCCGGCAGGTCGGCCAGCCTGGCGGCCGCCTTCTCCCGGACGCGGGCCGCGTCCTGCTGGACGTCGGGCAGGGCGGGTACGATCTGCGGCAACTGCTGGATGGCGCCGAACGCCGCCCCGTAGCTGAGGGCCACCATGATGGTAGTGATGATCGTTGTCCGCCGCAGGGCTGGCGAGAACAGCTCGCCGAAGCTCGGCCGCCGCAGGGTGCCGGCCTCCTTCTTCTGCTTCCAGACCGGCGACTCGGGCAGGAAGGGACGGATAACGATCAGTGGCAGGGCGGGGATCAGGCCGGACATCAGGGTGTACCGCCACGGGGCGTAGTTGCCCCGGATCTCGCCGAAGACCGGCTCGAGCACGTCGGGCATGACGATCGGCGGCAGCGCCCCGGCGTTGGACAGGGAGCCGGCGAGCAGGAAGGCGCCGGCCACCAGGAGCCCGCCGATCGACGAGAACGCCTGCGTGTAGCCGAGGGCACGCTCGCGCTGAGTGGGGTTCGGGAAGAGTTCCGCCAGCCACGCGACGGCGGCGACAAACTCGACGCACACGCCGATGAAGGTGGTGCTGCGCAGCACCAGGAGCATCGGCAGCGAGGTGGAGAAGCCGGCGAGGAAGGCGGAGACGGCGTACAGCAGGATGCTCCAGGTCAGCACGCGGCGCCGCCCGAGCCGGTCCGTCAGGTAGCCGCCGAGCAGGCCGAACACGCCGCCCGCCATGGCCGGCACCCAGAACATCATCGCCCGCCAGTAAACGATCTGGTCGGGGGTGGCGCCGGGGAGGAGTTCCTGCAGGGCCGGCGGCAGGACCAGCGGCAGCATCAGCAGCTCGTAGATGTCGAACGCGAACCCGATGGCCGCCATCGCGAGGATCAGCCAGGTGGTGAGCGTCAACGGTTGCGGCGGCGGCACTGCGGGAGTGCCGGGCGGCGGGAGCGGGCTTTCGCTGAAAGAAGAATTCGACACCTTGGTCTCCGCGGCAACATGAGTCGGGGGCGGCCGGACATTAGGTCTGGAGGGCGTCGGACCAGTTACGGATTTCGGTGGCGGCCTGAACCGGGATCGACCCCCGGGAGCAAATCAGCGGCTGGCGGGTCGTCGCGTGGCGGGTGCCGGGTTCGTACACGTACCGCATGGCTCGCTCCTGGTGGGGTGAGGGAAAGCCCGCTCAACCCCGTCCTATCCGCGACCGATTACCACTCTGAGCTGGGCGCTGCGAGTAAAGAGGTAGCGCGTCGGGAAGGGCAGGCCCGACGTCGTCTTCGGGGCGGGTTCCTCCACGATGTCGTCGCGCATCTTGCCGAGCAAGCCCAGCAATTCGTCGCGGTCCGCCGGGGACACCTGGTTGGCATCGAGAGCCTTGCGCAGATCCCCGACCAGCGCGTCGAAGTCGTCACGGGAGATGGCCAGACCCCTGTGGGCGTCCTTCATGTTCTTGCCGGTGTACTTCTGCGGGCCGCCGGTCGCCTCGCCGATCTGGTCGATCAGTTTCTTCTTCAGCGCGGCCACGTCGCCCTTCTCAAAGTGTTCCTTGTGGGTCTGCCTGAGCTTCGGGTCAGCGACAACGTTCGCCACAAAGTCGTCAACCACCCTGGCGATCGCCTTCGCGCCGCCGAGACGTTCATACAGCGGCCGCCGGGACAGGTCGGCCGTCTTCTTCTCTCCCTCGCTGCAGCCGGACAGCGCGAGCAGGAGGCAGACGCAAAGGGCGGTACGGCGCGTCATGGGGCACCTCGGGGGAGAGGCCGGTCGTGCCGGAGGCGGCTCCGTCCACCGATGAGGACATGGTCATCGGCGGGCAGAGCCGCCTCCTACAAATCTCGAATAGGCGCGCCCTCACTCCGGCGCCACGATCTCCAGCAACTCGAGGGCGGGCCGGCCGTCGCAGTGGATCCGGGCGAGACGGCCGTAAGGTGGGCGCGGCTGGTTGAGGCCGAACCAGTGCGCCAGCGCCGGCCCGGGCGTGATGCGCAGGAACGCCGTCGGCTCAATCCGGCGCAGCACGTTATGATTAATAAGGATTCGGCCCAGCGGTGTCCGCTCGCTCAGGATCTCGCGGCGCACCTCCTCGGTGCAGTAGTTGAGGTGGATGCAGGCGAGTCCGAACAGGACGATGCGCCGGCTCTGCTGCAGGGGGAGCACGATCTTGCGGGCGTAGGTGTCCGGGCTGGCGTGGCGCTCCAGTACCTGCACGTCCACCAGATCCTTGTGGTGCGCCTCGACCGTGACGGTCATGTGGTGCTCGTGGACGAGCAGTCGGTGGTAGGGTTCCGGCACCTCGTCCGCGGGCACGAGGTGGGAGTGCGCGAGGTACTCGCCCGGCGGGAACAGGGCAAACAGGCCGCGCAGGTTCGGGCCGGCGCATTGTGGCAGGAGGAGTGTCATAGGCCGATCTGCAACAGGGGGGCGGGTTCGGGCGGTGCGGGGGTTTGTCGGTCGAGGACCGAATCGACGAGGTAGTAGAGCAGTTCGCGCAGCTCGGTCGGCTCGACCTCGTCCGCGACGGCCTCGGCGCGGGCACGCGATTTCTCCACCAGTTTCTCCGCCTTCTCGAACACGCCGGCCCGGTCGAACAGCCGGCGCACGCGGTCGGCCACCTCTTCAAAGCCCACGGGCCGCGATCCGTGGGCTTGCAGCAGCGCGAGCAGCTCCTGCCGGTCGGCCGGAGCGGACCCTTCCAGCGCCAGGGCGAGCAGGAGCGTCGGCCGGCCGGCGAGGACGTCCTGGCCGGTAATCAGCTTGTTGTCGGTGTCGCCCTCCCAGTCCTTCAGGTCATTGAGGATCTGGAACGCGACGCCCAGCTGGCGGCTGAACTCCGTCACCATCTTCTCGTATTTCTCGGCCGGCCCGGCCAGGCGCAGCCCGGCGTACAGGGCCGCCTCGAACGCCGGCGCCGTCTTGAGGGCGTAGATCTTCAGTGCGTCGAGGGCGGTCAGGGTCTTGTCCTTCGCGTCGCGCCAGAGCAGTTCGGCGCCCTGGCCCTCGGACAGTTTCAGGTGGGCGTCGGATAGCCGGTCGAGGATGTCGGCGGCGCAATCCCCGCCCAGCGCCTTGCGCTCCCGGGCGACGAGGCGATAACCGAGGCCGATCAGGTAATCGCCGACGTTGATCGCCGTGCCGACGCCGTACCGTCGGTGCAGCGTCTCCCGGCCGTAGCGGAAGGTGTCGTCGTCCTCGATGTCGTCGTGGACGAGCGACGCCTTGTGGAACACCTCGATGGCGAGGGCAGTGCGCCGCATGGCATCGGGCAGGTCGATCCCCTCCCTGGACCGCGTGCCGGGCGCGCCGCGTAGCGCGTCGTAGGTCGCGAGCGTGATGAAGGGGCGCGACCGCTTGCCGCCCTGGCCGAGCCAGTCGTAGGCGATGGCTTCGTGCGCAACCAGCGGATCCGCCGGCTTGCCGTTCCCGTTGGCGGACGGCTTCGCCCGCGGGCGCGGGGCGAGGCGGCTCAACTCGGGCTCCTCGCACAGGTTGTGGGCTGCCCGCATCAGGTGGACGTAGGTCTTCGTCCTCGTCTGCGGCGGTTCGGTGCGCAGACCGATCAGCGCGGCGGCCCAGTCCTCATCGAGCGACGTGCTCCGGCAGTTGCTCGACAGCAGCGGTGCCGCCACGCACGGCACGCCCGCAAGCAGGATCTTGTCGAACGCCTTTTCCAGCACGTTCAGGCAGGCGACACCGACGATCGCATCGGCGTGGCCGCTGACGATGATCTTGAGGACGATCGGCGTTCCCTCGGAGACGAGTACCTTGTAGCCCAGTTCTTCCGCCTTGATCTTGAAGTCGGCGACCGAACATGCCCCGCACTTGCGGCAATCGAGGCCGAACTCGTCGTAGTCGGCGGGACAGCCCTCGGCGTGCTTGAGGCAGTGCGGCAGCAGCAGGAGACGGCGCTTGAAATCGACCGCCGACACCTGATCGCGCCAGAATTCGTTGGAAAGGGCGACCATCGTGAAGCCGAGGTACTGCTCGCCCAGGTTCAGGCGCTGCAGCAGGCTCTCGCCCATCGCCTGCAGGCCGGGGCGGGTGAGCGGTCTGGTCCGGTCGATGGTCTTGCCGAAGGCGGCGGCCTCGGCGCGGATGCGATCACGGACCTCTCGTGTCTCGGGAACGGCCTTGAAGTGAGCGGTGCTGGGACGAGGGGGCTTCGTGTCGGCCTTCGGTTCGGCGGCGGTCGCCACAGGGTTTACCTCAGGTGGGAGTGCCTTCGCGGTGAACCAGATCCGGGCGGTGGGAGAGTTTCTGGCGAGCCCGCCCGAGGGTCGCCACGCTGAAGATTATCGGGTAGAGCCGCTCGAAATACCAGAGTTTGGCGAAATAAAACCCGATGGGCGTGGGTTCGTGCAACCCGCCAGTCTCTACCTGCCGGACGAGCCAGGCCAGCCCCTTATTCACCGCCAGCTCGGCATCGGGGCCGGAGCCGAGCAGGACTTCGACCGCCAGGGCCGTCTCCTCGACGCTCGACGGGCAACCGGGCGCCCCGCCCCAGCTGCCGTCGGCGTTCTGGGCGGACAATAACCAAACCGCGCCGCGGCGGGCCGGTTCCGTAGCCATCATATCGAGGTCGCGGTAAGCGGCCAGCACGCGGGCCGTGCCGTAGGTCGGGTTCTCGTCGGCGGGGGCATGCTGGCAGCCGAACCAGAGCGGCAGCCACGAGCCGTCGGGGCGCTGCTGGCGTTTGAGAAAGGCGAACGCGCGCTCGTAGTCATACGTGGCATAGCGTTCAACCAGCAGCCCGTACTTCTCCCAGGCGCCGTCGTGGTCCTCAGCCAGCATCCGCAGAAGCGGTTCCCTCCAGGTTTTGATTGCTCGGATTGCATGGGCTGTCAGGTCAACACCACTGCGGTCAAACGGCAGGCGGCCCCACCCTCTGCAAAAGGTCGGCCAACCGCCGTCGCGGTTCTGCAAGGCGCACAACCAGTTGACCCCGTCGGCTTTCCCGTCATTCTTGCCATCGAGCTGCAAGGCGTTCTCGATGTGGCAAAGCGCCAGCAGCGCTCCCGGTGTGTCGTCCGCGTCCGGCACACCGCCCGGCAGCGGCGTCCACGCCCACCCGCCAGGATCGGCCCCGGTGTACGGGTGGCGCTCCCTGTACTGCTGCCCCAAGAGCCAGTCGCGGAGCGCCTCCTTGCCATCGAGATTACCCAGCTCGCCTGCCGCCGCCAGCGCGTTGACCGCCAGCGTCGTCACCCACGTCGCCAGATTGGTGTCAATCGGCCAGCTGCCGTCCGGACGTACCGACCCGACGATGAACGCGGCTCCCTTCTGCGTGACCGGGTGGCCCGCCAGCCCGATGCTCGCCAGGCTCATCGTCACGAAACTCGTCAGCGGCGTCGCCTCCAGGAAGCCGCCGTTGCTCGGCTGGATGTGCTCCAGCACCCGCAGGCTCCGCCGCCGCCCCAGCCAGCGAACCAGCCGCGTCAGCGGGTTCCAGGTGCCGCGGTGATGGTGGACGCACTGCCCGATGGCGATCAGCGCCGGCAGGGCGTAGCTGACGACCTGTAACCGCAGGAAGCGGAACCACGCCTGCGGGAAGCACGCCAGCTCAAACGGCAGTCGCGGCACCTCGTGCCACCCCACCAGCCCGCCGAGCGCGCACATGGTCAGGATCGGCACCGAGAACGTGCGGTCCTTGCCGTAGCGCGCCCGCACCGCCTCCGCCAGCTGCTCGGGTGTGCGCCCGTAGCGCTCCGCCAGCCACGTTTCGAGGCGCGCCAGGGTGTCGGCATACTGGCCAGTCGCCCCGGTGAGGTGGAATGCCGCCCGGCACAGCATGCTGGTCGAGATGTTGCTGAGGCTCTTGACCGTGTCGCCCCAGCCGCCGTCGGCGTTCTGGTGGGCCGCCAGCCACGCCAGCCCGCCGACGATCAGCCGGTTGTACTGGTCGTGCGGCGCGACGTGCCTCTGCACCAGCGCCAGCGCCCCCACCGCCGTCGCCGTGGACAGCGCCGAGGTCGAGAGTTCGCCGACCCAGTGCCCTTCCGGGGTGCGCTCGGCGAGCAGGGCGGCGAGGGCAGTCTGGTAGGCGGATTCGAGGCGCTCGGGTTCCGGGAAGTTCATGGCCTGTCTTTCCGCGGTCACGGCCTGCCGGCGAACTTGAGGTTTTTGAACTCGATGTTGAAGAATTCCGCCTGCAGGCCGACGTGGCCGGACAGGGCGGGACAGTCGTTCCACGTCGTCGCCGTCTTGCCGTTGACCTTGACCGTGATGCGCTTGCCCTGGCAGGTGATCTCGTAGATGTTCCACTCGCCGGCCGGCCGGATCAGCTTGTGGCCGCTGCCCTCGACCACAACTGGGGCCGACTTGCCGTCCTTGCTCGTCTGGCCAAAGAGGTCGGCCATGCGCGGCGGCTTCATGGTGTGCGCCACCTGGGCCTGGAACCACGGCATGCCGTCGGCGCCGGTCCGCACATAGATCCCGCTGTTGTACTCGGGCTGCTTGCCCTCGACCTTCTTGAAGCGCCACTCGACGTGGAAGACGCCGTCGCGGAATGCGCGGTCGTAGAGCAGCATTTCCTTGATCCCATCGCCGGCGCAGGAGAGGATGCCGGTCGCGGCGTCGAACTTCCACGGATCCCGGTCGCTCAGCTTGCGCTCCGGCGGGATCGGCACGCGCTTCCACTTGCTGAGCCCCTTGCCGGCGAGCAGGTCCGTCCACTTCCCGGCCTCGCCTTTGCCCTGCTCGGGGACCGGGGTGGCACGCGGCGGGTACGCGGCGAGCGGGCAGAGGGCCAGACAGCAGATGAGCAAGGTCCGCATGGGTCGGTCTCCTCGGAGCCTGGGATGTCGGGCGCGGGTTTGAGGATCATCGTCGGGCGCGCGGCCCCGCGGGTCAACCGCAAAGCCGCGCACCCTTCTTGCAGGCTCAAGAAGGTTGGTGCGCAGTGGTGGTTCTTGTAAAGCCCACGGCTGACGTCTCGTGGGCCAGGTGCCCAGCACTGACCGCTGACCGCACGGACCGTCAGGCCCATCGCCCGGTGGCATTGCTTCGACAGCCGAGCGTCCGGTAGACCGCATCGACCAGCGCCTGGCCGCGTTCGTTGAGCAGCACCCCCGGCCCCTGGCGGTTCATGGTGTAGCCGAACGCGAGCCGCGCCGCTGGGTCGGCGAACCCGAGCGAGCCGCCCATGCCCGGGTGGCCGAACGCGGCCTCCGACAGGATTAGGCTGTCGCGCGCCCCCGGCGGCCCCTGGCGGTTGTCGCACCCCTTCACGAAGCCCAGCCCGAAGCGCATGCCCAGCAGCAACACCCCATCGACCGCCGACGCCGCACTGACGGCCCCCATCTCCCGTACCCCGTCCTTGTCCACCAGGCGCACTCCGCCGTGTGCCCCCCCGAGGGCGAGCGGCGTGTACAGGCCGGCCAGGCCGCGGGCGTTCGTGATCCCGCCCTGGCTCGGCAGGACGGCGGCGTGCGCGGCGCGGGATTCGTACGCCCGGCCGGCGTAGTACCCGCCGTTGTTCTTGAGCACCAGCCCCTGCACGCTGCGTGGCTCCCGGTACGCCAGCGCCAGCCAGCGCGCCGGCGGCTCGGCCCCGGGCGCGGCCATCTCCGGGCGGATCGTCGGGGCGACGCGGACCTCGTCCTCCTCGGCCAGCCCAAGGTGGAAGTCCAGGCCCAGCGGCCCGGCGACCTCGTTGCGGAAGAACTGGGCGAGCGGCACGCCGGCCGCGCGCCGGACCACCTCGCCGACAAGGTGGCCGAAGGTGAGGGCGTGGTAGCCCTGGCGCGTCCCCGGCGGCCAGAACGGCGGTTCGGCCGCGAGACGCTCCGTGAGGTAGTCCCAGTCGAACAGCCCGCCCGGCTTGATCGGCTCGCGCAGTGCCGGCAGCCCGGCCTGGTGGCTGAGGAGTAGCCGGACGGTGACCTCGTCCTTGCCCTGCTGGCCGAATTCCGGCCAGTAGCGTGCCACCGCCGCGTCGAGATCGAGCAGCCCGCGGTGGCGCAGGACGTGGGCACACAGCGCGACGGCGCCCTTGGTGCAGGACCAGACCAGGCCGAGCGTATCCCGCTGCCACGGCCGCGCCGCCGTGCGGTCGGCGACGCCGCCCCAAAGGTCTACCACCGGGCGGCCGTCGCGGGTGACGCAGACGGCAGCGCCGACCTCGCCGCGCTCGCGAAAGTTGCGCTCGAACGCCTCCCGAACCTGATGGAAGCTCGGGTCGCAGCTACCCTCGATGCTCATCGGTGCCCTCTGCGGCCGCGGCCCGCGGGGTGTGGCCCGTGGGCCTTCGTATGCGCCTCATCCACGGTCCGGGTGACCGTGTCCCCTCTTGCCTCGTGGGAAGGGGCCGGGGAGAGAGCCCCCTACACCGGGTCGGGTTCGGCCGCCCGGAATCGCTTCAGCAGCGCCCGCAGCGCGGCGACGATCGCCTCCTGCGTCTCCGGGTCCGGCGGCGCCGTCCCGGCCAGGATCAGCAGTCCCTGCCAGTACAGCGTCACCGGCCAGCCGGCGTTGACCGCGGCCCGGTTGAACTGCTCGCGCACGCGCTGCGCCCACACCAGGCCGAAGCGGTTGCGGAAGTCGAGCCACAGGGCGTCGAACTCCGACGGGGCCGACCGCCCGCGCCGCCACCCCGCCAGGCCCGCCCACGGCGCCAGCGCCGCGCACAGCCACCCCGGACGCACGGCGGCGTCAACGTGATGAAGCCCCCTGGAAGCCCCGGCGAGGACGAGCAACTCCCAGCCGCACCCGAGCGCCAGCAGCAGTGCCCCGCCCGCCAGCCGCGTCGGCAGGTAGTTGAGGATGCCGACCGCCAGCGTGGCGCCGAGGAACAGCAGGCGCAGCTCATCCAGCGACTTGCCCCCCAGCAGCAGCCCCTGGACGAGCGGCAGCAGCATCACCGCCAGCAGGCCGAGGAGAACGAAGTTCCAGGCTCCGACCCCCGGCCGCCGGGCTCCCAGTACCGCCACCCCGGCGCAGCCGGTCAGGCACAGGGCCAGATACCGGGCCGTTTCGAGGCGGGTGCTGCCGGGACCGACAGTCGCCAGGACTGCCGTCCCGACCCAGGCCAGCCACGCCGCCGCGGACCAGTTGACCGCCTGCAGCAGGGTGGTGGGGCGGTTGGCGTCCCACGCCCGCCACAGGGGGTACAGCCCGCTCAACAGGAGCAGTCCGCAGATCGCGTCCATGACACCCGGCCGCGGCGTTCGCCTGGGGCCAGTCGTAACGGTCCTGCCGCGCCCCGCGGCGGCAGGGCGGTCCTCCCCGGCGCAGCGCCCCGAGCGCCGCGCCCTCCGGCTGCCGATGACAGTCAGAACGGGCTCCCAGCGCCCGGCGTCGCGCACGGACGCCTGTAACCGTCGCCCCCACACCCGAGGGCTTACCATGCGGTGGTGCCGTTACTTTTTGGTCGGCGCGGTCGTGCTGGCCGCCGCCACGCCCGCCCGCGCCGGCATTTTTGGCAAGCGACAGAAACACAACCCGGCCCAGCACGTCCCCGAGTTGGTCCAGACGCTCCGGCAGGAGCGCGACGACCGCAAGCGGGCGGCGGCCGCGGAAGATCTGCGTCAGTACGACCCCAACCAGTTCCCGGAGATCGTGCCGGCGCTGATCCACGCCCTGCAGACCGACCCCAAGCCGGCGGTGCGCATCGAGGCGGCGCAGGCGCTGGGCAAACTGCGGCCCGTGTCCGTACCGGCCGGCAAGGCGCTGGAGAAGGCGGCGTCCGACGACGGGTCGCTGCGCGTGCGGCTGCAGGCGCGGACGCAGCTGATGTTCTACCACCTGGCGGGGTACAACGGACGCAAGGAGGGGCCGCACACCGCGCCCGGACCGAAGACGGAGGAGCCGCCGCTGGCCGGACAGCCCCCGGTGGTAAGCCGGACGCCGTCCAGCACCACCCCGAGTCCGATCCCGCCGCCCGGTGCGATCACGCGCGAGCCCCCGTTCGCCACGATCCCGCCCCCGACCGCGCCGCCCCCGACCGCCGTGGGTTCCCCCGACCTTCCGCGCCCGCTGCCGTTGGCGCCGCCCCTCCAGCCTGCCCCGATGGAGGGTCCGGTGCTGGTCCCGCCGCAGTGAAGAGCACGCTGAAAGCCCACGGACCGCCGCCCGTGGGCTTTCTCGGGTTACCCTGTCACGCCCTGGCCGGATCCGCCTTCTCCGGGTCGATGTCGAGTTCCTTGATCGCCTGCTGGACGCGCTCCGGGGCGAGTTCGCCGCGCCGCATCAGCTGATCGAGAGCAGCGAGGGTGATGAATTTGGCATCGATCTCGAAGAATCGGCGCAGCGAACGCCGGTTCTCGCTCCGCCCGAACCCGTCCGTGCCGAGCGGCGTCAGCCCACCCGGCACCCACCGATCGATCATCTCCGGCAGCGACTTCATGTAGTCGCTGGCTGCGATGAACACCCCCTTCTCCTGCCCGAGCACGCGCTCGATGTAGCTGCGCCGCGCCTCCTGCGTCGGGTGCAGCCGGTTCCAGCGCTCCACCTCGAGCGCCTCGCGGCGCAGCTCCTTGTAACTGGTGACGCTCCACACGTCGGCCGTCACCTGGTAGCGCTCCCGCAGGATCTCCTGCGCCCGCAGCGCCTCGCGCAGGATGGCGCCGCTGCCGAGCAGATGGACCTTCGTGCCCTTGCCGGTTTTTGGCGCCGGGCGGCACCTGTAGAGGCCGCGCAGGATGCCCTCGGCCGTCGCTCCGTCCGGCATCGGCAGCATCGGGTAGTTCTCGTTGCCGAGCGTGATGTAGTAGAAGAGGGGCTCGCCGTTCTCGTACATCCGCCGGATCCCGTCCTGGACGATCACCGCCAGCTCGTAAGCGAACGCCGGGTCGTAAGCCAGCACGGTCGGGACGACCGAGGCGAGGATGTGGCTGTGGCCGTCCTGATGCTGCAGCCCCTCGCCCATCAACGTCGTCCGCCCGGCCGTACCGCCGAGCAGGAAGCCGCGCACCCGCAGGTCCGCCGACGCCCAGACCAGATCGCCGAAGCGCTGGAACCCGAACATCGAGTAGTAGATGAAGAACGGGATCGTCGGGATGCCGTGGGTCGCATACGCCGTCCCGGCCGCGATGAACGACGACATCGCCCCGGCCTCGGTGATCCCCTCCTCCAGAAGCTGCCCGTTCTGCACCTCGCGGTAGGCGCTGAGCGTCTTGGAATCGACCGGCTCGTACAGCTGGCCGACGTTCGAGTAGATGCCGTACTGGGTGAACAACCCCTCCATGCCGAACGTTCGGGCCTCGTCCGGGATGATCGGGACGACCCACTTGCCGATGTCCTTGTGGGCCAGCAGTCGCTTGAGCAGCTCGACGAACACCATCGCCGTCGAGACCGGCCGGTCGCCGCTGCCCTGGAGGAACGACTTGAACAGCTCCAGCGGCGGAGCCTTCAGCGGCGGGCAACGCACCTCCCGCGCCGGTAGCCAGCCGCCGAGATCGAGGCGCCGCTGACGCAGGTACGTCAGCTCTCGGCTGTCCTCGAACGGCTTGTAGAACGGCAACTCGGCCACGTCCTCGTCGGAGATCGGGATGCCGAAGCGTGTCCGGAACTCGGCCAGCTCGTCCTCGTTCAACTTCTTCTGCTGGTGGGTGATGTTGCGCCCCTCGCCCGCCTCGCCCAGCCCGTATCCCTTGACCGTCTTTGCCAGGATGACGGTCGGCTGGCCCTGGCTCTCGGTTGCGGCCTTGAACGCGGCGTATACCTTCTCCGGGTCGTGGCCGCCGCGCCCGAGCTTGCGCAGCTGCTCGTCGGACAGGTGCTCAACGAGGCGCAGCAGCTCCGGGTACTTGCCGAAGAAGTGCTTGCGGATGTAGTCGCCCGGCGCGACCGTCAGCCGCTGATACTCGCCGTCCACCACCTCGCCCATGCGCTTGACGAGCAGGCCGTCTCTGTCCTTCGCGAGCAGCGGATCCCACTCGCTGCCCCAGATGACCTTGATGACGTTCCAGCCGGCTCCGCGGAAGGCGGCCTCCAGCTCCTGGATGATCTTGCCGTTGCCGCGGACCGGGCCGTCGAGCCGCTGGAGGTTGCAGTTGACGACGAAGATCAGGTTGTCGAGCTTTTCCCGCGACGCCAGGGTGATGGCGCCGAGGGTTTCCGGCTCGTCCGTCTCGCCGTCCCCGAGGAGGCACCAGACGCGCTGCTGCGACGTGTCCTTCAGTCCGCGGTGCAGGAGATAGCGGTTGTAGCGCGCCTGGTAGATTGCCATGATCGCGCCGAGGCCCATCGACACCGTTGGGAACTGCCAGAAGTGCGGCATCAGCCACGGGTGCGGGTACGACGACAGCCCGCCGCCGGGGGCGAGTTCGCGTCGGAAGTTCTCCAGCTTGGCGGCCGGGATGCGGCCCTCGAGGAAGGCACGGGCGTAGACGCCGGGCGAGGCGTGGCCCTGGAAATAGACCTGGTCGCCGCCGCTGGGGGCGTCCGGACCGCGGAAGAAGTGGTTGAACCCGATCTCCAGGAGGGTGGCGGCGCTGGCGTAGGTCGAGATGTGGCCGCCGATGCCGGGCTCGTGTTTGTTCGCCCGGACGACCATCGCCATCGCGTTCCAGCGCACCAGGCTCTTGATGCGCCGCTCGATCTCGCGGCTGCCGGGAAACGGCGGCTGGCGATCGGCGGAGATGGTGTTGATGTACGGCGTGTTCGCGGTGAACGTGATCGCCACCCCGTGCCGGACGGCCTGGTCCTTGAGCTGGGTGAGAAGATAACTGGCGCGGGCCGGCCCCTGCGTTTGCAGGACGGCGCCGAGCGCGTCCAGCCATTCTTTCGTTTCGGCCGTGTCGATGTCGCCGTTCCCCTGGCGGGGGCGGTCGGGGGCCATGATGGACTCCTCAGGGCGGCAGGATAAGGGTTCTCGTTCCGTTGTAGTTATTGATACGCCTCCCGAGGAAAGGGGGCAGGGGGCAAGGAAAAGGGGTCAGGAATCGGATTAAAGCCCACGGGCAGCGGCCCGTGGGGCGAGTCCCCGACACTTCGCCCACGGGACGCCACCCGTGGGCGTTGTTGCTGCCTCCTTTGCTCTTCCCCGCGAGCGGGCTTTCGGCTAGAAGCGCCCTGCGGAAACCGCCCTTCGTCCCCAGTTCTCATGGTTAGCGGCAGGATGGAAATGAGCAGAACGGTGGCAGCGCAGACAGGCCAGGAAACCGTGGGACAGCCCGAGCCGATCTATGGGTCGTGGTGCGCCATCGCCGACCCGGTCGGCCTCGGCCGGTTCGGCTACGGGTGGGAGATGGAGTACGCCGAACGCCTCGCCCTGATTGGTCTGCTCAGTCACCTCCGCCCGCCGGTGGCGATCGAAATCGGTACGCACCACGGCGGCAGTCTCGGCCCGATCGCCGCCTTCGCGGACCGCGCGTACTCGCTGGACATCGACCCGGCGTGCGCCGTGGGGCTGCGCGCGAAGCACCCGAACGTGGACTTTGTTGTCGGCTCGTCGCGCGCCACGCTGGGGCCGCTCGTGGAGCGTCTCGACCGCGACCGGGCCGAACTCGCGTTCGTGCTGGTCGATGGGGACCACTCGGAGGCGGGCGCCCGGGCCGACGTCGAGGAGGTGCTGCGCTTTCGCCCGACGCGGCCGCTCTACCTGCTCATGCACGACAGCTTCAACCCGGACGTGCGCCGCGGCCTGCTGGCGATCGACTGGGACGGCAACCCGTTCGTGCGAGTGGTGGAAGTGGATTTCGTCCCCGGAGCGGGCTTCGGTCGGACCGACCCGCCCGGGCAGATGTGGGGCGGGCTGGCGCTGGCCGTCCTGTCCCCCGAGCCGCGTCGCGGCCCGCTGCCAATCATTACCCGCCACGACTTCCTGTTTCAGGCGGCGCTGCGCGTCAGCCCGCACGCTCCGCCCGCCCCGCCGGAAGCGCCCACGCCACCCATCTCGCGGCCGTTAGTGGCGCGACGCGCAGGGTTGTTACGCCGCCTGGCACGGCTGGTGGGGAGATGATGCGAGGCCGCAAGGGGTATGGCGGACTCACAGGCAGAGGCTCGCGACCAGTTCCGCGAGGTAATCGATCACCGTGACCGGCAGCGGCTCGGTCATCTCCCACTCCGGCCGCAGATCCGGCACGAACAGCCGCTCCTCCAGCTGGGCGATCAGCGGGCACCCAGTCACCGACAGCCCCAGCTCGTAGTTGTGCCGGAAACTCAGGGCGTCGAGGTTGCCCGTGCCGATGTACGCCCAGCAGCTATCGACCGTGACCGCCTTGACGTGCGTCATGCTCGGATACAGGTAGACCCGCACCCCGGCCGCGTGCAGCCGGTTCGCCACCACCCGGTTGTTGCGATCGATCATCTCCGTCGAGCTGTGGACCGTCAACACGACGCGCACATCCACCCCGCGCTGTCGCGCCTGTGCCAGCTTGTAAACCAGTCGGCTATCCGTCAGGTAGACGTTCTGGACGTAGATGCGCTGCCGCGCCAGGTCCACCGCCCGGTAGATCGCCTGGGCGATCTGCCGGTTGGATGGCTCGGAGTACAGCAGCCGCGCCCATGTGTTCGGCGCCGGAGCGCGGGCAGGGGGCGGGGGCTGAAGGGTGGACGCTGGGCGCAGCTCGTGCCCAACGTTCACCCCTTTCTCTCCGCCCGCCGCCGGACCGTGCTGCGTCCGCCAGTAATCCTCGAAGTGCTGCTGCAACTGCTGGACCAGCGGCCCCTCGCAGACAAACGACAGGTCGTGGTGCTCGAAAAAGGCTGGGTGGCTGAAATTCCGCCCGCCGGTCCAGGCGACGGCCCCATCGACCAGGACGAGTTTGCGGTGATCGTAGCGGCCGAACGGATTGCGGATGCGTACCACCTCGATGTACGGGTGGCCGGCCAGGGCGGTAATGACCTGGTTGACGCGGCGTGCGCAGGCGCTGTCGGGCTCGCCGAAGTACATGTTCCCGCCGCCGTCGATCAGGATGCGCACGCGCAGGTCCGGGCCAGCCCGGGCGGCCACCCGTGCAGCGATCGCCTGCCCCAGCTGATCGTTCTCCCACTGGAACATGATCACGTCGATTTGCCGGGTCGCGCGGGCGAGCAGATCCTCCAGGGCGTTGAGGGCGTGCTGCCCCTCCACATAGAGCTGAACGTTGGCCGGATAGAGCGGTTGTCCGGTCAGCACGCGGAGGCCGTTTTCCAGCGCCGCCAGGTCGAGCGGTTCGGGGGACTCGGCCAGGGGCGCCGGCTTGCCCCGGAGCGGGAGCACGAACCGCTTGCCGAAGTCGCCCTCGGCCAGAGCCCGCATGTGGTCGGCGGTCTCGGTGAGGAGGCTCCAGCCGGTGGCGAACGGGCGGTGACAGGTGACGATGGCGGTGTCGGCCGCCAGTTGGCGGGCGGCGATGAACTGGCGCGGCGGAACCCAGCTGCCCGGCTGGGCGGTGTACGGCATCGCGGGTCCGCGGCAGCCGGTCAGCACGCACAGCAGGCAGCGCCCGAGATAACGCCGCAGCGTCCGCAGGGGCCTGCTGCGCCGGTTACCCGTGGCGTGGTTCCGCATGAGAACGATTTCCGGTGACTGACAGCTTCCTTCCGATGAATATCGGACGCGCCCCGGGCCGGACTGGAGTCCCGAACCTGCGGACGGCAGGAAAGGGCGCGACCTGGGCAAGGGCGAGCAAGCAGGCTCAGCCGGGCGATAATCGCGCCATTTTTTTCGGCCAGCGCGGGCCTGGGAAGGGCTCCCGCGCGCGTGCGCCGAAGCCGGGTCACGGTCATGATTTGGAGAACCTGGGAGGCCGGTGGCGACGCCCGCCGAGGCGATGTCCGCTGCCGCCCGGTGGCGGTAACGACAGGGGAAACAGTGACTTGCGGCGCGGGCGGGAAACCTCTTGCGGCGTCGAGGACGATGCGGTAAAACCGAACCTGCCTGACAACGAGCGTCGATCATGAAGACCGTGGTGACGGGTATCACTCTGACAGCAGGGGGCGCGAAGTTGACCTTCGGTCGTCCATCCTGTTGACCCCGCCATCCTTATCTCAAAACCGGGCGCCGCACCACCACACCTACTAGCTTCACAGGCGGGCCGGGCCTTGTCCCGGATCCCAGGGAGGGGACGCGCCGCCAGGGAACACGAATGCGTGCGCACTGGTTGGGGAGGATCGGGCCAGGCCCGGTCCTCCTTTTTTTCCAATAGTTGCGTACCAGCCGTAAGCGCGAGCGAGCGGTTCTTCCCACTTTCTCGCGCTGGCGATTGGTACACACGTCAGTTGCACAGCAAACAAGATCCGCCTGTATCGGTTCGACCCCCGCACAATCATTTCAGTTTTCGCAAATTCTGTTTGACTGAATCTTTCTCTAATTTTACCATTTAACCCAGATTTGGCAGAAGGTGCGTTCCTCACGGACGACGTCGTCCGGCGAGGAGGGGTGGATTTCCCGCAGAGAGGGGTTGTGGAGGTCTAACTGATGTACAGCATGGTGATGCTTGCTGCGCTGACGAGCGGTAGCGCTGCACCGGACTGGGGGCACAGGGGCTGCCACGGGGGTTGGGGCGGCTGCTACAGCGGCTGCTACGGTTGCTACGGCGGGTGCTATGGTGGTTGGGGCGGCTGCTACGGCGGCGGGTACGGCGGTTGCTGGTGCTCCGGGTATGGGTGCTATCAGGGTGGGAGCTGGGGCTGTGCCGGCGGGTGCGCCAGGATCGCGAGTGCGTGGGCCGGATGCTACGACTGCACCGGCTGGAACTGCGGCGGCGCTTATGGCGGGTGGAGCTGCTATAGCACCACGAGCTATCAATGCCACGGCTGCTACGGCGGCTGGACGTGCGTGGGCGGGTATCAGATGAGCCCGTACCACCAGACGCCGGTTTACCCGCCGGCCAGGGCGCCAGCGGCCGGCGGCAAGGAGGAACTCATCCCGCCGCCGGTGAAGGACAAGAAGGACGGCGAGCAGGTGTCCAGCCGCGGCCGGCTGGTGGTGCAGCTCCCGGCCGACGCCAAGCTCTACATCGACAACCAGCCGATGAAGACCCAGGCCGACCGGCGCATCTTCAACACCCCGCCGCTGCTGCCGGGCCAGACGTACTACTACGACCTGCGCGCCGAGGTGGTCCGCGACGGCCGGGCTCGTTCCGAGACGCAGCGCGTGCTGATCCGGGCCGGCCAGGAGACGAGTGCGGCCTTCCCCAACCTGGGGGCCACGGTAACGGCGACGGCGCAGCGCTGACCCGCCCGGGTCCGCCTGCCCTTGCGACGTGCCGCGACGAGCCGCGGGCGGACCCTGTCCGCCCGCGGCTTGCTTCTTTAACGCCCGGCCCGCCGCGAATTCCGCCTTTTTTTCTGCTGCCGATGCGCCCGCGCCGCCGGCGCGCTCGATAATAGGAGTGCCAGGTCCGGGCCTGTACCCGGGGCGGCAGAGAAGAGGAGGCGGGAAGATGCGCCGGTTGCTCGTGGTGTGCGTCCTTGGTCTGGCCGGGTGCCAGAGTGTCCGCGGGCCGCTGGAGCCGCGGCCGCCGCAGCGCGTGGACGACCCGCGCTACTCGATCCCTGAGCAGGAGAGGCGCGGCCGGGCCGCCCTCCCGCTGCCGCTGGAGTCGCGCGACATCGCGCCGCCGGTTCCCGCAGCCAGCAACCCGTACTACGTCCCCCGCTGAGCAAGGCCGTCCGAGCCGCGCACGCCAGCGAGTGGGAGGAACCGCTCGCTGGCGCGCGCAGCTGGTGAATAACTCAGCTGTAACCGACCTCTAACTTCCGTGCTGCTTCTGGCCTGTTGCTGGAACCTGTTTAAAACTCACGAGCTGCAACCCGCTGGCTTCGGCCGCAGGGGGGTTGGTCCCCTGTTCTTACGCCTCGGGGCCATCCTGCCACCGTGGCAGAATGATCCCGTCACCTGTTGCCCGCTTTCGCGCCGCCCGGCACCACGCGCCATGACAGCAAGCGCAGCGCGTGATTGTCGATTGCCTCGGCGTCCAGCCCGCGCGTGGCACCGCGGGCGTAGAGGGCGTTCTGGAACAGTCGGCCCAGCGGCGAGGCGAGCGTCTGTCGCGCCGCCCCGCGCGTCGCCGCCTGCTCGGCGCGTTCCAGGGTCGGCTGGGCCAGACAGGTGAAGTCCACCGGCGGTCCATCGGCCCGCACCGCGATCACCAGCATGTGCTCCAGCCCCGTCGTCTTCGCGTTCACGCGCACTGCCCCGGTGCGGAACGTTTGCCCCGGCAGCAGGCGGTTGTCCGCCGTGGTGCCCGGGCGCGGGAAGACCGCGTAGATGCCGTGGCCGCTGTCGATGAACAGCAGGCTCACATCGACCGCGAACCGGCTTCGGTTCGTCAGCCGCCACGCGACGTGGTCGCCCGCCGCCAACTGCACGCCGCGGTCCTTCCACGCGACCGGCTCGCCCCTGGGGTCCGCCTTGCCGCGCAGCTTCAGCATGACGGCCTCGACGTCCACCGCCGCCTCGCCGCGCGCCACCTCCTCGGCGGGCGCCGCCCCCAGTGCGAGCAAGCCCTGCGCCCGATGAATGCGCTCCAGCGCGTCGCGCAGCTTCGCGGCCGGGGTGTCGCCGTCCAGGGCGAACCGTGCCGGGCTCGCCTCCTGCCGCGGCCCCGCGCGCCGCGCCACCTCGCCGGGCAACAGGTAGAGCTTCCCGCCTTCCTCCTGCACCACCCACCCCGCCCTGCCGGCGTCGTCCACCACCGTGAAGACGGCGCCCGGATCCTTCGCGAGCTTGCGTGCCTGCTGCTCCAGCCGCTGCAACGGCTCGGACGGGCTCTTGCCGTGCTCGAACGCCACCTTCATCCGGTGGACGCCGAAGTCGAGGTAGACCGGCTCGCAGCGGCCGTCGGCGGGGAGGTGCTTCGGCGCCGCGACCCCGGCGTGGGCGCACGGCGCGACGTCGGCGTCGAGGGGGCCGGTGCGCGTGATGCGGACGTGGCCGACCGGCTTACCGGCGCCGGCCTTGCCTGCGGGCGGGTAGACGGCGAGGATGCTGCCCTCGGTCAGGCCGTGCAAGGCGCCAGCGTTGACTTTCCACCCGTTCTCGGCGTCGCCGACCAGGGCGAAGCGTGATCGTCCGGGCCAGGTCTTCGTGCCGAGCACCTCCCGGTCCAGGTCGGTCCCCTCGATGAGCGGCGTCGGCCCGGTGCGACCCCAGTGGACGTACTGGGCGTGGATGCGCTGGGCCAACTCGCGGTACGTCACCGGACTGGTCGCCTGCGTCAGCACCTGGCAGAGGGTGTAGGTGAGCAGCCCGTAGCGCCGCTTCCCGGTGCCGTCGGGCGGCATGGTGCGCTCGACGGTCGGCTCGTGCGGCTGGGCGGCGTAGATACCGACGAGACGGGGCGGTTGCTTCGGCGCGGGAACCTGGCCCGCGCCGCGCGTTCGCTGCCGGTCGGCGGCCTCGCGACGCGCCCTGTCCAGGGCCGCCCTCGGGATCAGCTCGTCCGGCGGGATCTCGCGCGCCACCTCGTCGCCGCCACGCAGCACCGTGCCGGAGTGGCATGAATCCACGACCACCCACAGTGACGCCCCCCTGTCAGTGATCGCCTTGCACCAACCCTCCAGCTCGTCGTCCACGATGCTGTTCTTGACCGCGCCCTGGCCGCCGTCCCAGGCGCCGCAGTCGGCGGGGAGGAAGATCTCGTCCAGGCCGTCGGGCTCGTCGTAAGGCGCCTGATCGGGCTGCTGGCTGCCGTGGCCCGCCATGAGGATGACGACCTGATCGCCCTTGCCGGCGACGCGCGCGAGCCGCTCGAACTCACGCTTGATGTTAGCCCGCGTCGGCCGGCGATCGGCGCCGGCGGCCTCGGAAAGGGTGACGATCGCCGCATCCGGGAACCCGAAGCGCGTCATCAGCACCTGGCGCATCAGCACGACGTCGTTGGCCGGCCCCTGGAGCTGGAAGCGCTTCGCCAGACCGGGGTAGGTGGTGCAGCCGACCAGCAGGGCGTGGCGATTGCCTTCCTTCACCTGCGTCGCCTGTTCGGCAGGCGCTGACGGCAAGGCGAGGATAGCGCAGCAGGCCAGGCCAGCAAACGGCAGCGTGAGGCGAGGTGAAACGGGCATGGCGTACCTCGTGTTCTGAGCGCGGCCCGTACTAACCAGCCCGGAGCGCCAGCGCCGGGCTGGCCGCGGTCATTGCGTTCCGGCGCCGGCCGGGGTAAGGTGACGGCGGACCAAGTTGGCCGGCCAGGAGAGTTCCCGTGGAGGACAAGGGCTCCGTCACACGGCTGATCGACCAGCTGCACACCGGCGACGCCGCCGCACGCGAGGAGGCTGCCGCCGCCCTCTGGCAGCGCTACTGCGAGCGGCTGGTGCAGCTCGCGCGCCGCCACCTCGATCAGCGCGTCCGCCGGCGCGAGGACGAGAACGACGTGCTGCAAAGCATGTACAAGAGCTTCTGCCTGCGCATCCAGGAAGGGCGGTTGCGCGTGGACAGCCGCGACGGACTGTGGCGGCTGCTGGTGCGCATGACCATCAACAAGGCCCGCCACGCCTGGACGCGCCACACGCGCGCGGCCCGCGACGTCGGCCGGGAGCAGGCCGCGGGTGCCGCGGCCGACCTCTCCCTGGAGCATGCCGAGGCTCTCGGTCCCGGCCCCGACGAGGCGGCCGAGCTGACCGAAGGGCTGGAGCGCCTCCTGCGCGCCCTGGCCGACCCGCGTCTGTGCCAGATCGTCCTGTGGAAACTCGAGGGCTACACAAACGAGGAGATCGCGGCCCAGCTCGGGTGCGTCGTCCGCACGGTCGAGCGCAAGCTCCACCTGATCCGGCGCAAGTGGGAGGAGCTACCCGAGGGATGAGGGATGAAGGAAGACCGAGCAGATGCTGCCTTCCTTCATCCCTCATCCCTCTCTCGCTGGGCGTCAGTTGTTGGTCAGGAAGTACCCATTGGAGAAGCGGCCGAGGTTTCTTACGCGAATGGTGAACGGGCCGGTCCAGCGCGGCACCCAGCTGAGGTTCGCGTAGTCGCTCAGGCCGACGTCGGACCGGACCAGGTTGCCGTTCTCGTCGTAGATGAACAGATCCAGGTCGGTCCCGCCGTCGCCGTCCAGGACGACGCGCGCTGTCTCCCCGCCGCGGAAGGTGATGCGGTACGAGTGCGTCCCGTAGGCCGGAATCCGGTGCAGGCTCCGCAGCGGCCCGCTGGCGGCTCCGCGGATCCCCTCGTCGAGGGCCTGGCCGACGCGGTCCGCCATCGCCACGATCGTCTTGTCATTCCGGGCCATCTTCTTCGCCTCGGCCAGCAGCGCCTTGGGACTGTTGTCCGGCGCGGCGCCCTTGCGCTCCTCGCCCTTCTTGTCCTTGGCCACCTCGGTTTTGGGTTGTTCCTTGCGCTCGGCGGTCGCCGTCGTGCCGAGGATGCGGGCGGCGGTCAGCAAGGCCTCGGGCGATTTGTGTTGCCGGCCGTAGCGGATCAGCTGTCCGGCCAGGCCCAGGTCGTTGGCCGCCTGCGACTTCTTGTCCTCGGTGAACTTCTTCAGGTCTTTGCCGGCGACATTCACACCTTCTTTTTTGCCTTCCTTCTTGTCGTCAGCGCTGCCCGGGCCGGTGGCCACCGCCAGGAGCAGGCCGGCGCAGGCGGTCAGGGCCAGGAGTCTGCGGATCGGGACCATGGGCTTTTCTCCCTTCAGGGTGGAACCTCGGACGCGAGGCATCGTCCACCGCGGACGTGCTGCAAGGTACTCCCGCGACCGGGCAATGATTCCACGGGGGTGTCGCACGGTTTTCGCCAATCGTGGAACGGCTCGCGTCAGTCTAACGCAGCCCCGGAGTGGACACCAGACCCCATCCGGCATTTTGCCGCGGCGCCGTCCCCTCACCCATGATCCGCGCGACACGCCGTCTCCCGACACCGCAAACGGGAAAAATCCTCCGCCCGATCCTCCTTGCCTGGCCTGCCGGAATGGTCTCGCCGCGCCGCTCGCGCGGCCGCTACAATCGGGCACAAGGGCTGACCGTGCGTGTCGTCGAAAACGCCCCGGCGGGGATAGATCCCCTGAGCGGCAGCCGCAACGGGTCGCGGGGGCGGGGCGGGGGCGCGGGTGGCGACACTCACCGTCAGGGGGAACGGGCATGACCGACGCACTGCCGGCCGGCGACGACGCCCTTGCCCTGGCGGACCTGGAGTGGATCGACGAGATCGCGGATCGCTTCGAGGCGGCCTGGCGCGACCTGCCGACGCCGCCGACCGTCGCCGCTTACCTCGACAGCGCCGGCGAGCGCCGCCTGCCCCTGCTCCACGAACTCATCCGCATCGACCTGCAGTACCGGACCCGGCTCGGCCGGCCGCGCGCTGCCGAGGATTACGCCCGCGAGTTCCCCGACCTGCTCCGTCCTGGCCAGTGCCTGCCCGCGGACCTGCTCGCGGCCGCGCCTCCTGTTTCTCCGGGGGAGCGCACCCCGCTGCCTGGCGGGGCCGCCGTGGAAGGTGCGGCTTGCGCCCGGCCGCTGCCGCACTCGATCGGCCGCTACCGGATCGTGGCCCGGCTGGGCGAGGGGGGACAGGCCGAGGTGTACCGCGCCTTCGACCCGGACCTGGGCCGCGACGTGACGCTGAAACTCGGCCGGGACGGATTCGGCGCCAACCCGGCGGCGCGCACGCGGTTCCTGGCCGAAGGGCGGGCTCTGGCGAGCCTCGACCACCCGGACCTGGCGCGGGTATTCGACTGCGGCGTCCACGACGGGCGGCCGGTCCTGGTGATGGAGCACATCGAGGGGCGCACCCTGGAGACCGCTCCGCGTCTGCCGCCGCGCCGCGCCGCCGCGCTGGTGGCGCGCCTGGCCCGCGCCCTGGCGGCGGCCCATCGCCGCGGGGTCACGCACCAGGATCTCAAGCCGGCGAACGTCCTCCTGGACGCGCGCGGCGCCCCGCGCCTGATCGACTTCGGCCTGGCGCGGCTGAGCACCTGCTGGTCGGGCGACGCTGGCCCTTCGGGCGGCACTCCCGCCTACATGGCGCCGGAGCAGGCGCGCGGCGAGTGGGACCGGGTCGGGCCGGCGAGCGACGTGTTCAGCCTGGGCGGCGTCCTCCACTTCCTCCTCACTGGCCGCGCGCCCTTCGCCGCCGCCGACCTGAAGCAAACGCTGGAGCGCGCCCGTCGAGCCGCGGTCGATGACGCGGCGCTGGCCGGCACCCCGCGTCGTCTCGCCTCCATCTGTCGCGGGGCGCTGGCCGCGCGACCGGAAGACCGTCCGCGGGCCGAGGAGCTTCAGGCCGCACTGGAGGCGTTCGCGCGCGGGCCGAGGCGTGCGGCTCTGCTCGGGGCGGCGCTGCTGGTCGGCTCCATCGCGGTGGGAACCTGGCTGCTTGCTGCCCCCGCGCCCACGCCGCCGCTGCCCCCCGTCCGCCAGACGCTGGTGCAGGTCGTGGAGCGGAAGGTCAAGGGTGAGGAACGGGTCTTCACGCCGAAGACTGCCGAGCAGCTGCGCGCGCTGCTCCCGCTGCGCGAGGGGAATCGCCTGGTGCTGCGCTGCGCGGTGCCGCACGGCAGCCGGACCGCGGCCTTCGCTCTCGACGGCAGAGGCCAGTGGCACGAGCTGGCGGTCATGAGTCTGGCCGGCGCGGAGAGGACGGATCGGGTGCGCGTCCCGCCCGCGGGCACCTGGGAAGTGAAGGGACCGCCGGGGACGCTGTTCCTGCTCCTCTGTGCGGACCGGCGTGCGATCCCGCCGGCGGAGGTGGCGCAGCTCCTGCCCACCGGCGGGGCGGAAGGCTGGCCGGCCCTGCCCCACGACGTGCTGCTGCTGCTGCACCGCGACGAGGTCGAGCCGGTGGCGGAAGAGGTGCCGCGCGGCGGTCCGAGCGCGACCGCCTTCGCTCGCGTCTGGGACCGGCTGGAGAGGTGGCGCAACCGGCTGCGGGGGCGCTTCGACTACTTCTGGGGCGTCGCGCTACCCGTGAGCGCAAGGTGACGCCCCCACCAGCCCGAAGCGCCGGCGACGGGCGCTCCGGGCTGGTGGGGACGCGGACGTCAGTTCCCGCCGCCCAGCTTGCGCAGATCGGCGACCTCGCCGCCGGAGCGGGTGATGCCCGCGCGCAGCGTGGGGGCGTCGAAGTTACGGCCGACCCGGCGCACCGACCCGTCCGCCCGCAGGCTCTCGCCCTTTCCTTTGTCCGCCTCCTTCTTCTTACCCTTGGCGGCGCGTTTGAGGACCACCAGCGCGATCCTCGAGCCCTCCTCCGACGCGAAGGCGGTCGGCCGGCCACGCGGCACCTCGCCCAGCGCCAGCGTGAGGGAGTCCCCCTGCAGTTTGTAAATGCCCAGGCCCTGCTTGTCCTTGATCGTGATGTCGATGTGTTTGGGCGACTTCGTCGCGTCCAGCTTGAACGTACCGTCCTTGGGCGAGCTGTCGCCGTGGAGGGTGATGCGCTCGCCGTCGATCACCAGCTTGAACTTTTTGGCGATCTCGGCGGGCGCGGCCTTGCCGCTTTCGGTCAAAGTCTGGACACGCCAGGTGCCCTGGAGTTTGGCGGCGTCATCCTTGCCCTTGTCGTCCTGGACGCACACCTCCTCTTCGGCCGCGTCCTTCTTCTTGTCGGCGCTGGCCTTTCCGTCCTTGTCCCTGGTCGCGGCGACCCGCTTGAGGACGACCAGCATACGGTTGCCGACGTCGGCCTTGAAGTCCTTCGGCCGCGCCTCGCCCGGCTCGGCGGCGCAGATCTTGAGCGTGTCGCCGTCCAGCTGATAGATGCCGGGGGCCGTCTTGTCCTCCATCATCAGGTCGATGGTGGCTGGCTTCTTCGTCGAATCGATCTTGAAAGATCCCTCCTTCTTCTCGCCGAGCAGCTCGAAGGTGAGTTTCTTCCCCTTGAAGGTCAGCTTGACCGTCTTGATCAGCTCGTCCGGCAGCTTCTCACCGCCCTTCTCGGCGGACACCACCGTCCAGGTTCCGTCGAGGCTCCCCTTCGCCGGCTTGGGCTCGCCGCTGCGCTCCTGCTCCTCGCTCTCCTCCTTCTTCGCGGCGGCGGCCCGCTTGAAGACGACGACAGCGTGCTGGGCGCCCTGGAAGTCTTCCGGACGCGCCTGCCCCGGCTCGCCGGCCACGATCTTGAGCCGGTCCTTCGTCAGCTCGTAAAGTCCCTGGATGGTCTGGCCGTCCAGCGAGACGTCAACCGTCTTCGGCTTTTTCGTCGGGTCGAGCTTGATGGTGCCTTCCTTGGTCTCGTCCGGCAGCACGAGGGTGAACTTGTCGCCCTTGATGGTGAGCTTGATGGACTTCGTCACCTCGTCGGGCAGCTTCTCCCCGCCCTTCTCGACGGAGACAACGACCCAGTCGCCCTGCGCGAGAGCCTGGTCCCCCTTCTTGTTGCCGCCGGCAGGCTGCTTCTTCTCCTTCTTGTCCGGCTTGGCGGCATCGACCTGGCGCAGCACCACCGTGGTCAGACCCTTCTCGTCGAACTCTCTGGGCCGCGCCTGCCCCGGCTCGGCGGCGGCGATCGTGAGTTCCTTGTTGTCGAGCTTGTAGATGCCGCGGGCGGTCATGCCCTCCAGCGTCATGTCGATGGCCTTCGGCTTCGCCTTCTGGTCGAGCTTGAACATCCCCTCCTTGGCCTCGCCGAGGATGGCGAGCCGGACGGTGTCGCCCTTGAAGGTCACCTTGATGGCCCGGGTCAGTTCTTCCGGGAGTTTCTCCCCGCCCTTCTCGGCGCGGACGACTTCCCACGTGCCCTGGAGGCGGTCCTTGTCGTCGCCGCCCTTCTTCTCCTGGGCGGACACCGTCAGGCCGGAGGTGAGCAGGGCCAGCGCGGCCAGGCCGGCCGCGGCGCGCCTCAGTCGGGATGGAACCATGACTCGCATCGCTCCTTGTGCTGGAACAGCAGAACGGCCAACACCCTGAAACAGACCCAGAACGCCCGGCCGTCCCGCCGCGGTGCAAGAAGGGAGGCGGCGGGGAAGAACAGAGCGGTCACTACCTGGGTCGAGCCGGGCGGGCTGAACCCGGCGTGCAGCGCTGCCGCGCTGCGTCCTCTACTATACGGATGGAGGGCGAGGTTGTGGGGAGGGGGGTGGGGAGTTGCTGTAAAGTCCACGGGTGGCGCCTCGTGGACGGGGTGCTGGAGATTTGGCTCACGGGACGTGATCCGTGGGCTTGCCACAGTTCCTTACTCCCCCTTCGGCGCCACTGGCGCTCGTGCGGCCCGATGCGGTATTATGACGCACCGGCGGCGCCGTGCAAGCCTGCCCCCTGCCCGGACGGGCCGGCGGCGCATACACTTCCCACGATCGGCTGTCCGCCCGCGGCCCCCACCCCGACCACCCCGCAAAGGGACTCCCGCCATGCGCCGTCGGCTTCCCTGGCTCGTCCTCGTCTTGCTCACGCCCGTGGCTTCCGCCGAGGAGTGGCCCGGCTGGCGCGGCCCGCGCCTCGACGGCACCTCAACCGAGACGGACGTCCCGATCCGGTGGTCGCCAACAGAGAATGTCGCGTGGAAGACGCCGATCCCGGGCGTCGGCCACTCGTCGCCGGTGGTGTGGGGCGACCGCGTCTTCGTCACCACCTGCCTGCTCAAGGAACAGCAGCGCGTTCTGCTCTGCCTCGACCGGCGCGACGGGAAGGTGCTGTGGCAGCGCGTCGTCGTGACCTCGCCGCTGGAGCCGAAGCACCGGCTGAACAGCTACGCCAGCTCGACACCCGCGACCGACGGCAAGCACGTCTGGACGGCGTTCCTGCGCCTGCGGCCAAAGACCTCGGCCGACGGCCCGCCGACGAGGCCGCGCGAGGCGAGCCCTATCAAGGGCGCCCTGGTGCCCGAAATGGTCGTCACCTGCTACACGACCGGGGGCGAGAAGGTGTGGGAGAAGGTGCCCGGCCGGTTCTACGCGCGCCACGGGTTCTGCAGCCCACCGATCCTTTACAAGGATACCCTCATCCTGAACGGCGACCAGGACGCGGAGGGCTGGTTGGTCGCGCTCGACCGGCGCACCGGAGCCGAGCGCTGGCGAACGATCCGCCCGAACCGGACGCGCTCGTACTGCGCCCCGCTCCTGATCGACGCCGCCGGGAAGAAGCAACTCGTCCTCAGCGGCAGCCTGACCGTCGCGTCCTACGACCCCGATACCGGCAAGCAGCACTGGATCATCGACGGCCCGACCGAGCAGTACGTCGCCTCCCCGGTCTACGCGCAGGGCGTGATCTTCCTGACCGCCGGCTTCCCGGACTTCCACAACATGGGCATCCTGCCGGACGGTAGCGGGAACGTGACGACCACGCACGTCCTGTGGCACGAGAAGAAGGTGCCGGCGCGGAAGGCGTCCTACGTGCCCTCGCCGATCGCCCACGGGGCGTACTTCTTTGTCGTCTCGGATCTGGGGTGGATGCGCTGCTTCGAGGCGCGCACCGGCAAGGAGCAGTGGATGGAGAAGCTCGGCGAGCACCACAGCGCCTCGCCGGTGTCGGCGAACGGCCTGCTCTACATCACGGCCGACGACGGCACGACGTTCGTACTCAGGGCGGGGTCGAGGTACGAGCTGGTGAGCCGGAACGAACTGGGCGAGGAGTGTTACTCGTCGCCGGCGCTCTCGCGCGGGCAGCTGTTCCTCCGCGGACTGCGGCACCTGTACTGCATCGGGGCTAACGGGAAGGCCGCGCGCGCTCCCTGATTCACGACCCGAGACGGTCCTGGGGCCGCGGTAGCGGGCCATCGCGAGCGCTCCGGGCTGGTAACGGGGTAACGGTAACGAGGTAACGGGGTATCTTGCTTGCCGGGGGGCAGTCACCCGTTTAGACTAATGCCACCCCAGCATGACTTCCGCGGTAACCACGGCACGGCTCCTCTCGGCGTCCGTGCTTTCTTCCAGGCGTAAGGAGTTCCTCCATGAGCCGGCGCACCAATCGGCGCGATTTCCTCAAGTACACTGCCCTGACGGGCACCGGGTTCTGGGTCGCCAGCGGCTTCGAGCTGGAAGGCGCCCAGGAGCGGCGCCCCGGTCCCAACGACCGCCTCAACATCGGCATCATCGGCGCCGGTGGGCGGGGCGGCGGCAACCTCGACGCCGTCGCGCGCACCGAGAACATCGTCGCCCTGTGCGACGTGGACGACCGCCGCGCCGCCGGCGCCTACAAGCGCCACCCCAAGGCCGCGCACTACGCTGACTTCCGCGTCATGCTGGACAAGCAGCGCGACCTCGATGCCGTCGTGGTCAGCACCCCGGACCACACCCACGCCATCGCTGGCATCACGGCCATGCGCCTGGGCAAGCACTGCTACTGCGAAAAGCCGCTGACCCACAGCGTCCACGAGGCGCGGCTGATGCGCGAGACGGCCCGCAAGCACCGGGTCGCGACCCAGATGGGCAACCAGGGCACCAGCCACGCCGGCCTGCGCACCGGCGTCGAGGTTATTCGCTCCGGAGCCATCGGCGACATCCGCGAGGTTCACGTCTGGACCAATCGGCCGATCTGGCCGCAGGGCATGGAGCAGGCTCCTCCCGGCCAGCCGGTGCCCCAGGGTCTCAACTGGGATCTGTGGCTCGGGCCGGCCCCGCAGCGCGCGTACAACGACGACTATGTGCCGTTCAAGTGGCGCGGCTGGTGGGACTTCGGCACCGGCGCCCTGGGCGACATGGCGTGCCACACCATGAACCTGCCGTACATGGCCCTGCGCCTGGAGTACCCGACCACCGTCTCGGCCGACATCGAGGGGCAGGTCAGCCAGCAGAGCCCGCCGAACCGCGGCTGCACCGTCACCTACGAGTTCCCGGCCCGCGGCAAGATGCCGGCCGTTCGGCTCCTGTGGTACGAGCGGCGCCGCCCGCCGGCGGAGCTGTTCCAGGGGCAGAAGCCGTCCAGCAGCGGGTGCCTGCTGATCGGCAGCAAGGGGACGCTGTACTCGCCGTCGGACTACGGCGGGGAGTACCGGCTGCTGCCGCTGGCCGCTTTCAAGGACTACCAGCCGCCGAAGCCGTCTCTGCCGCGGTCGCCAGGCCACCACGCCGAATGGCTCCGCGCCTGCAAGGGCGGCCCGGCTGCGATGAGTAACTTCGTGGACTACGCGGCCCGGTTCACCGAGGTGGTCCTGCTCGGCAACGTCGCGATGCGCATCGGCAAGGCCTTCCGGTACGACCACGAGCAGGGCCGCGCCGTCAACATGCCCGCCGCCGACCAGTTCTTCCGCCGCGAGTACCGCAAAGGCTGGACCCTCTAGGCGAGAGGCAAGGAAAGGCAAGGGAGAGGGGAGGCAAGCCCACGGGCTGCGTCCCGTGGACCAGGTTCCCAGCGCTTGGCCCACGGGCGCAGCCCGTGGGCTTACGCCTTCTCTGCTCTTTTTTCGGGCAGAAGTCCCGGTATGCCCGTCTCCTCCGTTGCCTTGCTCGACTTCCGCCGGCACGCGCAGATCCTGGCGACGGCGCCGGGCGCTCCTACCGGCTGCCGACGGAGGCGGAGTGGGAGTACGCCTGCCGCGCCGTTCGTGCCGGCCCGTTCGGGTTCAGCGAGTCGCTGTCGGCCACCCAGGCGAACTTCGACGGAAACCGCCTCGGCGGCGCCGTCACGGTTTGTCCGTCAGCGCTTCTGCAACGACCGGGCCAGGAACTCCCACATCGCCTGCGTCGGTCGGTCGTCCGGCAGGCCCAGGTCGGCATTGATCGTGGTGTGATTCTTCCCCTCGGCTGGGTACGCAGCGGCTGGCACGCCAGCGGCCTGAAGAGCCTTGACGAGACGCTGCGACTGGCCCCGGGTTTCGGGGTGGTCGGCGACGTGCAGGATGAGGAACGGCGGGATGTGCTTCCCCCTGGCGACGTGGGTGACCGGGGACAATTCCTTCTGCATCTTCTCGTCCCCGAACTTGTTCCGGTAGATGGCCGCCCGCCGCGCCTCCACCGTCGCGATCTGCATCACCACGTCATAGGTGTCCCCGTCCACCGGCACGCACGCCTTGACGACGGATAGCGGCAACCCCTCGGCCTTCAGGTAGCGGTCGTCCGTGCAGACCAGGGCCGCCAGCTGCGCCCCGGCGGAGTGCCCCATGACGATGAGCGTGCTGGGGTCGCCGCCGTACGCGCGGGCGTGGTCGTGGATCCACCGAATCGCCTTCGCCACGTCCTGGGCCATCTGCCCGATCGTCGCCTTCGGCAGCAGTCGGTAGTTGACCGACACGAAGACGAACCCCTTGTCGGCGAACGCCTGCGGCTTGTGGTGGACGTCCTTCTTGTCGCCCGCCTGCCAACCGCCGCCGTGGATCCAGACGACGACCGGCAGACCCTTACCGCGGGCCGGGGCGTAGACGTCGAGCGTCTGCCGATCATTCTTCGGCTCGACGTAGGCCAGGCCCCGGTGGACGCGCGGCTCCGCGCCGGACAGCGGGAGGGCAAGGCACAGAAGGAGAACGGAGGTGCTGATGCGCATGGCCATCTCCACAGGGCGAGATCGTTCTCCTCATTGTACCGGAAGGGACCGTCGAGCCAACGGCGGCGTGCCGGACCGACCCGCGCCCGCGCTCCCCACCATTCGGCACTGGCAATGCGGCCCACCGCCTGTTACAAGAAAGGCAACGGGCACCCCGGAACCGCGCATCAACTGAAGGGCAGGCCACCCCTTGCGGGTACAGCGGAGCGGGTGCCGGGCGAACCGTCCTCGTGACAGCCGTTCCGTTCCATCGCTTGCCGATGGTCGTGGCGGCATCGCGCCAAACCACCAACCAGGAGTCGCACCGATGACCGCCCCAACCGCCGAACAGGCCTGCCCGCGTCCAACCGGCCAGAATAACAACCCGGTTGTGTCCGCCCGTCTGGAGGCGGAGTACCCCCTCTCGCCTCTCCAGCAGGGGCTGCTGTTCCACGCCCTGGCCGCCACGGAGCACGGCGTCTACATCCAGCAGATGGTTTGCGAGCTGGACGAAGCGCTCGACGTGTTCGCCTTCCGCCGCGCCTGGGACGCCGTCGCCGCCCGCCACCCGATCCTGCGCAGCGCGCTGCGGTGGGAGGGGCTGGCCGAGCCGCTTCAGATCGTGGCCGACCGGGTGGAGATCCCGGTCGCGGAGGAGGACTGGCGCGACGTGCCGGCGGATGAGCAAAAGGCGCGGCTCGGGACGCTTCTGGAGACCGACCGGCGGCGCGGGTTCGACCTGGGACAGGCTCCGCTGATGCGCCTGACCCTGGTCCGCCGGGCCGACGCGCGCTGGACGTGCGTGTGGACCTACCACCATATCCTCCTCGACGGGCGGTCGCACACGATCGTCCTGAAGGAGGCGTTCGCCCTGTACGAGGCTTACCGCCAGGGCCGAGATGAGGGTGCGCTGCCGGCGCCGCCCCGCCCGTACCGGGACTACATCGCCTGGCTCGGGCAGCAGGACTGGACTGAGGCGCGGGCGTACTGGAAGGAAGCGCTCAAGGGGTTCCGCGCGCCGACGCCCCTGCCGGCGGTCGCCCCGGCTCCCGGGACCGTCTTCCCGGCCGCGCCGCACCACGGCATGCGCACCTGCCGCCTGTCGGCCGAGTTGACGGCGGCCCTGCAGAACTTCGCCCAGCAGCACGACCTGACGCTGAACACCCTCGTGCAGGGCGCCTTCGCGGCCCTCCTCAGTCGATACAGCGGCGAGGAGGAGGTCGTCTTCGGCGCCACCCGGGCGTGCCGCTACTTCCCGCTGGACGGCGCCCAGGCGATGGTCGGCCTGTTCATCAACACCCTTCCGGTGCGCGGCCGCGTCGGCGCCGACGCCACGGTCCTCCCCTTCCTCCGGGATCTCCGGACCCAGAGCCTGGCCGTGCGTCCCCACGAGCACACGCCGCTGCTGGAGGTTCAGGAGGCGAGCGAGGTGCCGCGCGGCCGGACGCTGTTCGACAGCATCTTCGTCTTCGAGAGCTACACCCTCACCGACTCGCTGCGCGCCCAGGGCGGCGCGTGGCTGAACCGCGAGTTCAAGCTGCTGGAGGAGACGAACTACCCGCTCGCCCTGTGCGTCTACGCCGGCGCCGGGCTCCTCCTCAAGGCGCTGTTCCACCGGCCGCGCTTCGACGATGGAACGATCGACCGGATGTTCGGCCACCTGCAAACGCTGCTCGAAGGGATGATCGCCCACCCCGACGAGCGCGTCGCCGCCCTGCCGATCCTGACCGCCGTGGAGCATCGGCAGATCGTCCACGAGTGGAACGCCACGGCTGCCGACTACCCACGCGACAGGTGCATCCATCAGCTGTTCGAGGCCCAGGCGCGGCGCACTCCGGACGCGGTGGCGGTTGTCCACGAGGGCCGCGAGACGACGTACCGGGAGCTGAACGAGCGGGCCAACCGCCTCGCCCACCACCTGCGCGGCCTTGGGGTCGGGCCGGGCGTCCTGGTCGGCATCTGCATCGAGCGCTCGACCGACATGATTGTCGGCGTGCTGGGTATCACGAAGGCCGGCGGGGCGTATGTCCCGCTCGATCCGGCGTACCCGAAGGACCGCCTCGCCTTCATGCTGGAAGATACCGCTGCCCCGATCCTGCTGACCCAGCAGAAGTTCGTCGAGCGCCTGCCGCAGAGCAAGGCGAAGCTGCTCTGTCTCGACACCCTGGGCGACGCGCTCGCGCAGGAGAGCGCCGCGGATCCGGCGAGCGGCGTCACCCCGGACGACCGGGCGTACATCATCTACACGTCGGGCTCGACGGGGCAGCCGAAGGGGGTGGTGCTGCGGCACGGGCCGGTGGTGAACCTGCTCGACTGGGTGAACACGACGTACCACGTCGGGCCGGGGGACCGCGTTCTGTTCGTCACGTCGCTGAACTTCGACCTGTCCGTCTACGACCTCTTCGGCATCCTCGGGGCCGGCGCCACCGTCCGCGTCGCGTCCAGCGCCGACCTCCGCGACCCTGAGCGTCTGGTGCAGATCCTCTGCACGGAGCCGATCACGTTCTGGGACTCGGCGCCGCCGCACCTGCAGCAGCTGGCCGCGTTCTTCCCGACGGCGCGGCCGCAGCCGGGCAAGAAGGGACTGCGTCTCGTCTTCCTGAGCGGGGACTGGATCCCGGTGCCGCTGCCGGACGCGGTTCGCGGCCTCTTCCCCGGTGCCCAGGTCGTCAGCCTGGGCGGGGCGACGGAGGCGGCCATCTGGTCGAACTCCTACCCGATCGGGGTGGTCGATCCGAAGTGGCCGAGCATCCCCTACGGCAAGCCGATCCGGAACGCCCGCTATCACGTCCTCGACAAGCACCTCAACCCGGTGCCAGTCGGCATCCCGGCCGAGCTGCACATCGGCGGCGGGTGCCTGGCGGACGGCTACCTGAATCGGCCGGAGCTGACGGCCGAGAAGTTCATCCCCGACCCGTTCGCGGCCCCCGCACCCCCCTACCCCCCCCTCTCCCCTGGTGGGAGGGGGGAGACGGGCCAGAGGGGTGAGGGGGTTCCGCGCCTGTACAAGACGGGGGACCTGGCCCGCTACTTCCCGGACGGGAACCTGGAGTTCCTCGGCCGCATTGACTTCCAGGTCAAGATCCGCGGGTTCCGGATCGAACTCGGGGAGATCGAGGCCGTCCTCGCCCAGCACCCGGCCGTCCGCGAGGGCCTCGTCACCGCCCTCAAGGGCGAGTCCGGCGACCGCTACCTGTGCGCGTACTACATCCCCAAAGCGGGCCAGGAGCCGGCCGCTGCCGACCTGCGCCAGTTCCTGGAGGAGCGCCTGCCGGCCCACATGGTCCCGCCGCACTACGTCGCCCTCGGCGCGTTCCCGCTCAGCCCGAACGGCAAGATTGACCGCAAGGCGCTGCCGGCCCCGGACCAGGCCGCGGGCGGCCAGGCCCGCACCGTCGTCGGGCCGCGCGACGACGCCGAGCTGGATCTCGTCGGCATCTGGGAGGACATCCTGAAGGTCAAGCCGATCGGCATGACCGACAACTTTTTCGACCTCGGCGGCAACTCGTTCCTCGCCGCCCTGCTCGTCGCCCGCATCCGGCAGCAGCTCGGCCACAACGTCCCGCTCGGCGCGCTGCTCGCGGCCCCGACGATCGAACAGCTCGCCACCGTCCTCAAGGAGCGCCTGGAGGCCGGATCGGAGAGTTCCATCGTCCCGCTGCGCGAGGAGGGGGCGAACCCGCCGCTGTACATGATCGCGGGCGTCGGCGGGCACGTCTTCACGTTCCACAAGTTCGCCCGACTCCTCGGCGCCGACCAGCCGGTGTACGGCGTCAAGGCCATCGGCGTGGACGGGGCGACGGAGCCGCCGGAGACGGTCGAGGAGATGGCCGCCCACTACGTCAGGGAGATCACCGCCCAGCGCCCGCAGGGGCCGTACCTGGTGTCGGGCTACTCGATCGGCGCGATCATCGCGCTCGAACTGGCCCTGCAGCTGCGCGACCTGGGGCACCGGGTCGATGCCGTCGTCGTGTTCGACGTGTTCGCTCCCGGCTATCCGCGCAAGCTGCCGCTGATGCGCCGGCTGTGGATGCACACGCGCACCTTCTTCGGCCTGCCGCTGAAGGAGAAGACGTCCTACCTCGGGGAGCGTCTGGACAAGGTGAAGGTGCGTGTCCTGAACTGGGTGGGCCAGGGGATCCGCAACGCCCCGTCCCTGGAGGTGGAGGGTCTGTCGGAGGACGCTCTCAAGCGGGTCTGGCTGGCGCTGCAGCTGGCGACCCAGCGCTACCGGCCGAAGAAGGCGTTCGACGGCAAGGTGGTGCTCTTCAAGACCGAGGAGAAGTGGGACTGGCCGGCGACGATCCACGACGACCCGCTGTACGGCTGGGGGCAGTGCGCGTCGGGCGGCGTCGAGAGCCACTCGGTGCCGGGCGGCCACATGGAGGTGTTCCACGACGAACACATCCATCAGGTGGCGCGCGACCTGACGAGGAGCATCGCGACCCTGAAGGGGCCGGCGTAGCACCGAATCGCGTTGAATTGTCCTGGAGCGCCGGACCAGCCCGGAGCGCCCGTCGCTAGCGCTCCGGGCTGGTTTGGGCTGGTCCGGTCAGCCGGCCACGATCCGTTCCGCGACGGAGAAGCGAGCCGCGTCGAGGTGCTGCTCGGCCTCGCGCAGCAGGGCCTGGGGCGTGGCCGTGTCGTCCGAGTAGCTCGCGACGCCGAACGCCACCCGGACCGGACCGCGCGGCCCGGAGGTCGGGGCCGCCTCCTCCAGCGCGTGTCGCAGCCGACGGCAGCACACCACCCCGCCGTTGCGCGGCGTCTGCACCATCAACAACAGGATCCCCTGCAAACCGTAGTGCCCGGCCACGTCGCAGCGCCGCTTGACACGCGCCACCTGTGCGGGCACCCACCCGGTCAGATCCGCGTCCGCGTCCAGCTCCGCCCGGGCGGGCAGGATCTCGCCGACCGCGATCGACAGCGGGCCGCCGTGGCGGTGGGTCCGGGCGACCTCCTCTTGCAGCCGCTCCAGGATGTGCCGCTGCGTACACCAGTGGTGCTGCGTGTCCATCGGGGCAGTCCGCCACAGCAGGTTCACCAAACGGTCGATCTGCCGGCGGCACTGGTGCAGCGTGTCCTTCGTGCGGCGGTGCGCGCGGACCTGGTCCACCCCCTGGGCGGCGCGGCGGAGGGCGGCGGCGAGCAGCGGCGGGTGGGCCAGAGTAACGATCCGCGGCAGGCAGATCGTTGCCCCGTGCTCGTAGGCGCGGGCGAACGTCTCCCCCTCGGTGCCCGCGAGGAAGAGCGTCGGCACCTCGTCCTGCCGGGCCAGCCACGCCAGCCCCTCGGACCCTTCCGCACAGCAGAGACCCTCATCGACGAGCAGGGCGTCACAACTGGCGTGCTGCAGGGTGAAGCGCGCCCGATCGACACTCTCCACCGGGAGGGGCTCCCACGCGGCCAGCGCCGCGCTGGCGAACAGCCCCTTGAGGGCGTCCGCCTCGGAAGGGCGCGCGGCGACGAGCACGCGGCGGCGTTCGAGGTTTGCGACCATGGCCTCTGTCTCCGGGGACGACCGTGGGGCGTTCCGGCACCCGGCCGCGTCGTCGTGATGTGTCTGGTGCCAACGTGTAGGAGAGTCACGGGCGTCCCGCGCTCCCGGATTAGCGCCTCTTCCTGCTGTCGAGAAATGAGGATAACTCGAAGGAACCTGTCCCGGCGAGGCCGATTCCACATCTTGCGCGCGAGTTATCTCTTCGCGCGCTTGCCTGGATGGCAGAAGTGCCCGAACCGTCAGCGCCCGCACAGACGGACCGCCCGCACGGGTGCGCTGGGGCGCAGTCCGTCGGCCTTATCGCAAGACCTGCCCGCGCGTCAAGGGATGATGCCTGTCCACACGTAGGCCTGGAACAGGACCAGCAGGCCCATGAGGATCGCGAGGATGAGGCTGTGCCAGAACACGAAGCGCAGGATCGGCCCTTCCTGCCCGTGCTGGCCGGTCGCGACGGCGGCGACGACGATGCTCTGGGCGTCGATCATCTTGCCCATCACTCCGCCCGTACTGTTGGCCGCCGCCAGCAGCACCTTCGCCTGAAGCTCGCCCAGGGGCAGGATGCCGTCCGTCGCCAGGCGGCTGGCGGTGATCGTTTGCAGGCTGCCGAACAGGGCGTTGGAGGAGGTGTCCGACCCGGTCAGCGCCACCCCGAGCCAGCCGAGCAGGGCGGCGAAGATCGGGTACGCCCATCCGGTGTGGGTGAAGGCCAGGCCGAGGGTCGCGTCCATGCCGCTGTAGCGCGTCGTGAACGCAATGGCGAGCATGCACGCGATGGTGAAGAGCGCCCACCGGACGCGGGAGAGGGTAACGGCGAACAGGCGCAGGAACCGCGCCGGCCCGACGCTGAGCCACCACGCCGACACGACCGCCGCCAGGAAGATGCTCGTGCCCGTGGCGGACAGCCAGTTGAAATGATATTCCGCCTCCTCGCGCCGCGGCGCGGGCACCACCGGGCGGTCGCGGACAATGACGTTGTGCAGGGCCGGCACCTCGAAGGACACGGTCGGCCGGTTCAACGCCGCCTTGACCGGCCCCAGGCCCCAGACGAACACGAACCCCGTCAGCAGCACCCACGGCATCCACGCCGACGCGATCGCGCGCCGGCTGTGGACGGGGGGCTCGTGGGAGGGCGACTCCTCGGGGAAGTGCCAGACCGCGCGCGGCTGCCAGACGCGCAGGAACAATGTCAGGGAAACCAGGGAGATCAGCCCGCCGGCGACATCGACGAGGTGCGGGCCGACGTAATTGGCAACGAGATACTGCACCGCCGCGAAACTGCCGCCGCAGACGACCAGCGCCGGCCAGACGCCGACGACGCCGCGCCACCCCGCCATCACCCACACCAGCCACGCCGGCACCAGCAGCGAGAAGAACGGCAGCTGCCGCCCGGCCATCTGGCTGAGCATCAGCTCCCACTGCTCCGGCGCCATTCCCGACGGCAGGGTAACCCGGGCGAGCGTGATGATCGGCGTGCCCAGGGCGCCGAACGCGACGGGGGAGGTGTTCGCGAGCAGAGCCAGACCGGCCGCCTGCAGCGGGCGGAAGCCGGCCCCCATCAGCAGCGCGGCCGAGATAGCGACGGGCGTGCCGAACCCGGCCGCCCCCTCGATGAAGGCGCCGAAACTGAATGCGATCAGCAGCGCCTGGATGCGCCGGTCCGGCGACAGGGCGACGACGGAGTGCTTGACGATCTCGAACTGTCCCGTCTCGACGGTCAGGGTGTAGAGGAAGATGGCCGAGACGACGATCCATCCGATCGGCATCAGCCCGAACGCGGCCCCGTTGCCGGCCGCGCCGAGCATGGTCGGGAGCCAGCGGCCGACGCGCTCCCAGTAGGCCGACACGCCGGACATCTCGGGGACATACGCCAGGACCGCGATCGCGAACGCCGCGGCCAGCCCGACCAGCGCCGCCACATGGGCCGACACCCGGCCGGTGGCGAGGAGTCCGAGGAGCAGGACGATCGGCAGGGCGGCGAGGGCGGTGGACCAGAACGGGCTGCCGAGCGGATCGTAAAGCTGGGTCCAGGTGGTCATGGCGGTGCGGGTCGGGGATGGGGTGGTGCGCGCCGGCGTCCGGGGCATGGTATCGGGGCGGAGCGCCGACCGCCAGGGGCGGGGGTTGCCCGGAGCGAGCGCCGCCGCGAGAATAACGCGCGGTGGTAACCCGCTGAGCGCCAATGCCGGATCGAGGAAGATGGGGTGCAAAGGTTTCGTGTCAAGCCCACGGGTGGCGTCCCGTGGAGCAAGTCCTCAGTACTTCGCCCACGGGCCGTCAAGCCAGCGGGTTGCCGTCAATGGCCAGGACGT
>JADLBT010000212.1 GCA_020847555.1 Gemmataceae bacterium | reverse complement strand
GGGGGGGGGGGCGGGGTTGGGCGCCGCCGCCGGTGGCAATCCCCTGATCCTGTGCTGTTTCCCCGTCCCAGCCATGGAGCTAACGCCCATGATCCGCAACTGGATTCGCAACGCCGTTTGCGCGCTCACGAGATCCACCACCAAACGAGGCCGCCGGCCGGGACCGTCCCGGTCGGTCCTGTGCCTGGAATTGCTCGAGACGCGGACGACGCCGACCACCAACATCGACTTCACCGGGAACGTCCTCGGGCTCATTATCAACGGGGCGAACGAGACGGTGAGCCTGAGCGCGAGCGGGACCGCGTTGACCGTCGCGTCGGACACCGCGAACATTACCGTCAGCGGCGGTGCCGCGGCCCTCGGCTTCACCCCTCACGCCGGCCCCAGCGCCGTCAGTTCCGGCAGCATCGCCGCCGCCAACGACGTCCGCCAAATCGTCATCACGGGAGCGGTCGGAATCCAGGCGGTCGTCATCCTGGGCGGAACGTTCCCGGACCTCACGATCGACGACCGCACGCCGCCGACAACGAGGGCGCCGGGGTGGCCGACGGCGACCGCGGCGGCATCACCCAGACCGGCGGCAACCTGGCGGCGAGTAACGTCAGCTTCCGCTCGTTCGAGGCGGTCGCCTACACCTCCGCGGTCAACAACGCGACCACCCTCGCGGCCCTCGTGGACGGACCGAGCTTCGGCTTCGAGTACGTCGATGCGAACGCCCTGACGGTCGGAACGGTCAGCGGCCTCGCGGGCTCGATTGTGGGGGCAACGACGACGAACGGGCCGATCGCGGTCGTCAGCGTTGCGGGAAGCCTCGAGCTGACGCAGGCGGTGAACGCAGGTAGCGGGACGGTTCGCCTGGTGTCGGGAGACACCGTCAGCCAGACTGGCGCCGGGACCATCGTCACCAGCGGCAGCCTGGGCGTGCGGGCGGTCAACGCCATCAACCTCGGGCTGTCCGGCAACGACGTCGCCGCCTTCGCCGCCCTGGTCGCCACGGCCGGGCAAGGCATCGTCTTCAACGAAGCCAGCGGGTTCCTCGTCGGCACGGTTGCGGCGGACGCGACCGGCGGCTTCGCGCAGACCAGCGGCGGGAGCGCGAATAACGCCGACGTGGTCCTCACCTCGCCCGACCTGCTGACGCTCGGGACGAACGTGAGCGCGGGCACCGGGACAATCCAGCTCAATGCGGCGGGGGTTGTCGAGAACGCCGGGGCGAGCGTCGGTGCGGCCGGCCTGCTGCTGCGGGGGGCGGGGACGTTCACCCTTGCGCAGGGCAACGCCGTGGCGATCCTCGCGGCGGCCGCCTCAGGCCCGATCAACTTCGTTGATGTCGATGCACTCACGATCGGCACCGTTGCCGGCGCAGCGGGCATCGGCACCGGCGGGGGCGACCTGACGTTGTCCGCCGGAGGACTGCTGACCATCGGCACCGGGGCGGGGGAGGACATCACCGCTGCCGGGGCGGTTGTCCAGTTCCTCGCGCTGGCCGTGACGGAGAACGCCGGCTCCACGATCGCGGCCGCCGCCCTCAGCCTGCGCGGCGCCGGGGCGTTCTCCCTCGACCAGGCGAACGACGTCGCCACCCTGGCCGCGAACACCGGCGCGCTAACCTACACCGATGTCAACGCGCTGACGGTCGGGTCAGTCTCGGGCACGAACGGCATCGCTGTCGCGGCGAGCAACGCCGCGGCCCCTGCCGACGACGCCACGACCACGGTCGGCACGTTCGACCCGAACGCGGCCACCTTCTACCTGCGCGGCAGCAACTCCGCCGGCGAGGTCAACGTCGCCCGGGTCGCGTTCGGTGCCCCGGGCTGGATACCTCTGGTGGGCGACTGGAACGGTGACGGCCAGTGGACGATCGGCGTGTTCGACCCAGCCACCGCCACCTGGTATCTGCGGGACAGCAACACCCCTGGCGCCCCCGACATCGCCCCGTTCCGCTTTGGCGGGGCCGGGTGGCTCCCCCTCGTCGGCGACTGGGACGGCAACGGCACGTTCACCATCGGCGCGTTCGACCCGGCGACGGCCACGTTCTACCTCCGGAACCGCAACAGCGCCGGCGCCTCGGACGTCACCCCGTTCGCCTACGGCGCCCCCGGGTGGACCCCACTCGCCGGCAACTGGGACGGGACGGGCGGGTGGTCCATCGGCGTGTTCGACCCGGCGACCGCTACCTTCTACCTGAAGAACAGCAGCAGCGCCGGCGCCCCGGACATCACCCCGTTCATCTACGGCGGCCCTGGTTGGAAGCCGGTCGTGGGCGACTGGAACGGCGAGAGCCGATGGACGGTTGGCGTCGTCGATCGCGCCGGTACATGGTATCTGCGGAACACCAACAGCGCCGGGGCTCCGGACATCGCCCCGTTCGCCTACGGCCGGGGCGAATGGTCCCCGCTGGCCGGTGACTGGCGCGTGAGCGCCTTCGCCGGACCCACGACCGTGCGCCTTACCACCGGCGGCCTGCTGACGATCGGCACCGGGTCCGGCCAGGGCATTACCGTTCCCGGAGGGACGGCCGACCTGAACGTGGGAGGGGTGACCGAAGCCGCCGGCTCGACGATCCAGGCGGCCGGCCTGCGGCTGCGCGGGGCCGGCACCTTCGCCCTCGAGCAGGCGAACAACATCGCCATTCTGGCAGCCGCCACGACTGGCGGACCGTTCCGGTTCACCGACGCCAACGACCTGACCCTCACCACACTCGACGATACGGCCGGTATCAACACGGGGGGCAACCCGCTCGCCCTGAACGCTGGCCGGGATCTGATCGCCACGCAGGCGATTGACGCCGACGGCGCGGAGGTGACCGTGAACGTCGGCAACGCGGGGCCGGGCGTGGCCTCCTTCGCCGTGCCGATCCGGGCGGCTCGCGCCACGTTCAACGGCGGACCCAACGGGGACCAGTTCTTCCTCACCCCGAGCGCCAGCGCGGCGCTCGCGGTCAACGGCGGCGATCCGATGGTCCTCCCCGGAGATGTCCTGTCCCTGATCGAACTGGCGGGGGTCACGGTCACCGGGTTTGAGAGCAACCTCCCGGGGAGCGGCGATTCGCGGATCACACTGCGACCGATCCTGGTGACCGGCAACTTCATCTTCGACTCCCGCCAGCCGGTGCGTACCACGGGAGTCGAGTTCATCCAGCGATGAGCCTCCTGCGCCGCGGCCCGGTCGCAGTGCAGGAGCAGAAGGGTAGGAGCGCCAGCGCCGGGCGCTTGCAGAGGCTCGGCGCTGGCGCTCCGGGTTGGTCGCGGTTGCCCGGTCGGTTGCGGTTGACACATCCCCCCGGGACGTGTTACTTACCGTATGCCAGCCATGATGCCCCCACGCCGCGCCTCCTGCCGGCCTGGCGGAAACCGGACGACTCCCTGTGCAAGGACGCACGCACATGAATCGGTTTCTCAACGGCGTGGCCCGCGCCCTGACCGAGACGTTCGATCTCCCCGAACCCATCCTTGAGATCGGCTCGTTCCAGGTTCCCGGACAGGAGGAACTGGCGGACCTGCGCGCCCTCTTCCCCGGCAAGTCGTACACCGGCCTCGACGTCCGGCCCGGCCTCGGCGTGGACCTCGTCGCCGACGCCCAGCAGTTGCCCCACGCGGACGGTTCCGTCGGCACCGTCGTCGCCATGAACACCCTCGAACACGTGCCCCGGTTCTGGCGCGCCCTCGACGAGGCGCGCCGCGTCCTGCGCCCCGATGGCGCCCTGCTCGTGTCCTGCCCGTTTTACTTCCACATCCACAGCTTCCCGAGCGATTACTGGCGCTTCACGCCCGAGTCGCTGGAACTGCTGCTGGAGGACTACCCCAGCAAGGTGATCGGGTGGCACGGCCCGGCCCGACGGCCGTCGAACGTGTGGGCTCTGGCGTTCCGCGAGGCGCGCCCGCCGATTACTGCGGGACAGTTCGAGGAGTACCGCGAGCGCCTGCGCCGGTACGAGCTCGCCCCGCTGCCGTGGGGCAAGAGCCTGCGCTACGGGCTGGGCCGGTGGCTGTGCGGGCGGCGTCCGTTCGCCCCGTACCTCGACCAGGAACGCTGGGAGACCGAATGTCGCACCCTCGCGCTCCGCTAATCCCCGGTCTGCCGCCGGCCCGTGCGACCTGTACAGCCAGCGCACAGGTCGCGCAGGGTCTGGTTCCGATCGCCGATGACGCCGAGCCGCTCGCTCCCTGGCCTGCGCTCCGCCGCAAGCGGCGCGCCGCCCGGCGCCTCCACCCTGCTCCGGAGCCGGTCGAGGTGTCAGTGTGCATTGCCAACTGGAACTGCCGGGATCTGCTTCGCGCCTGCCTGGAGTCGGTGCTCGACCGACCGCAGGGGGTGGTGGTCGAGACGGTGGTGGTGGACAATGGCTCGACCGACGGAGCCGCCGACATGGTGGCGGCCGAGTTCCCCGAGACGGTCCTGGTCCGCAACCCGACCAACCGCGGGTTCGCCCGGGCGAACAATCAGGCGGCCGAGCTGGCCCGCGGCCGCTACCTGTTCTTCCTGAACAACGACACGGTCGTTCCGCCGGGCGCGCTGCGTCGGCTCGTGGACTATGCGGCCGCTCACCCCGACGTCGGCATGGTCGGACCGTCGCTGCGCGATGTGCGCGGCCGCTACCAGGTGTCGTACCGCCGCCGGCCGACGATGGCGACGCTCCTGCACCGCACGAGCCTGCTGCGCTGGACGGGCCTCTTCCGCGGCGCCTACCGGGCGTACCGCCGGGAGGACTTCGACCCGCACACGGTGCGCGCCGTGGACGTGCTGATGGGGGCCGCAGTGCTGCTCCCGCGCGAGCAGTTCTTCGCCTGCGGGGGGTGGGACGAGGAGTTCAACTTCGGCGGCGAGGATCTCGACCTCTCGACGCGCGTCAACCGGACGGCGCGGGTGGTGTACCTGCCGGAGGTGGAGATCACCCACTACGGGCGCGTCTCCACCCGGCAGCACATTGGGTACGCCTCGGCCCAGATGATCACCGGGTTCGCGCGCTACCTGCGCAAGTGCGGGTGCTCGCCGCTGCGGCTGACGCTGTACAAGCTGATCGTGACGCTCGACGCTCCGGTGCAGATGACGGGCAAGGGGCTACAGTACCTGTGGCGGCGGCTGCGCGGCCGGCGGCAGGATGCGGGCAAGAGCCTGCTCGCGTGCCGGGGTCTGGCGCATTTCGTGCTGCGCGGGCTCGGCCCGTTCTGGCGCGCGTGAGACGAGCCGGAAGCGTCAGCGACGGACGGGGCAAGGCCCGTCGCTGACGCTTCCGGCTCATGGGGGGTTACGGCCACGGATCCCAGTCGCCCCAGTTGTCGAGGTACTGCTGCAGCGCCGGTTGCTGCTCGGCCTTCTGGGCGAGCCACGCCCGCGCTTTCATCACCAGGATGTGTTCCTGCTCCAGCGTTAGCTCGCCCGTCAGCACGCGCGTCCGGAGGAAGACGAAGTAGGTGTCGAGGGTGTCGAACAGGCAGTAGTCGTTGATCTCCTGCAGGCGGCCCGCGCGGTGGAGCTGGTAGACCTGCTCGCCGCTGACGGTCATCTTGCCCGGCTTGCCGAGGAGTTTCGACAGCAGGTCGAGCCCGCCGGACAGGCGCACCGCTCCGACGTTGGCTAGCCAGTCGAGCAGGTCGAGGTGGCCCCCGCCCAGGCGGTTGCGGGTGGACTGGAAGTAGTCGCGAGCCTGGCACCCGTAGCGGAACGCGGCGAGTTCGAGCAGCGGCAGGTCGAAACCGCGGCCGTTGAAGGTGACGAGTTTGATCCGCTCCTTATACTTCTCCTTGTACGCCGCCAGGCCGCCCCAGAACTGCTCGACGATGCGGCGCGGGCGGAAGTGCGGCGCGTCCAGGCAGGTCAGCCCCTGCAGCGCGAAGTCGGTCCCTGCCCGGAGAATGCACACCGCCACCGGGTAGTGAAAGCTGACCGGCACGAAATCGGACCCGCACGGCGACCGCTCGCGCGCCTCCGCCTGGGCGCGCTGGACGGCGTCCTCGGGGGCCAGGTTCTCGTCGGGGTACTTGACGCGCGCGAGCAGCCGGCCGTCCGGGACGCTCTCGGCGTCGAGGACGAGGAACGCGGGCACGTCGCTCGGTTCGGCCGCGGATCTGCTGGGGCTGTCGCCGGGCGCCATCGGCCTCATCTCCTGTACGGGGGTGTAGAGCACTGCCGAAAGCAAGGATGCTCGACACAGGGCGGTCGGTCAAACGCAGCCGGGGAGGGCGGCCGGGAGGGAAGCCTCGTGCGGGGAGAGCCTTGCGGGTTGACACGACGTTAGCATTCGTGCCGCTTGCGGTCTGGCGCCCCTCCCGCGCGAGCCCGCCGCCGGTGGTTGCTGGTTGAACGGAAAGCGCCGATCATGCAGGAATCCGCACCGTCGAGTATCGTCCCCGGCGAACCGCCCGCCGCGGCCCCGCCGTCCAACCGCGCGGCCCTGCTGATCGTCTTCCTGGTCGTCTTCATCGACCTGCTCGGGTTCGGCATCGTCCTGCCGCTGCTGCCGCTGTATGCAACCGAGTTGCTCGAACCGCTCTACCCGGGAGAGGCAAGCCGCGTCTGGCGCGGGGCGATACTCGGGCTGCTCATGGCGTCGTTCTCGCTGATGCAGTTCCTCTTCGCGCCGCTGTGGGGCCGGGTGTCGGACCGGGTCGGGCGGCGGCCGATCCTCCTGCTCGGGCTGGCCGGCTCGGTCGTGTTCTACAGTCTGTTCGCGGTCGCGTCGGAGCTGGGGGCGTCGGGCGCCCCGGGCCTCGGGCTGCTGCTGCTGTTCGCGGCGCGGCTCGGGGCGGGTGTGGCCGGCGCGACGATCTCCACCGCCCAGGCGGTCATCGCCGACGCGACCCCGCCGAACCGGCGAGCCCACGGCATGGCGCTGATTGGGGCGGCGTTCGGGATCGGGTTCACGTTCGGCCCACTGCTGGGGTTCGCGTCGCTGTTCGTCGAGTCGCGGGCCGCCCCGGGCCTCGCCGCCGCGGTTCTCTCGCTGGGCGCGCTGCTCCTGGCGTACCGCCGGCTGCCGGAGACGGCGCGCCGCGACGTGCCGCCGGTCGGGCGGCGCGGCTGGCTGAACGTCCACGCTCTGGCGGAGGTACTGCGGATGCCGTCGGTCGGCATCCTGGTGCTGACGTTCTTCCTGGCGACGTTCGCGTTCGGCAGCCTCGAATCGACACTGGCGCTGGTGAACAAGCTGCTGCTAACCGGGACCGTCGAGAAGGGTCTCGGCGTTCCCAGCCGCGAGGAACTGCGGACCGAGCGGAACAACTTCCTGGTGTTCGCCTACGTCGGCCTGGTGCTGATGCTCATCCAGGGCTTCGTCTACCGCCGGTTCGTGCAGCGCGTCGGCGAGGTGCGCTTTCTTCAGGTCGGCATCGCGTTGATGGCACTGGGGCTGGGCGGGGCGGTCGGCGTGCTGCACCTCCGGGGGCCGCTCGAGGATTCGGACCTGCTGCTGCCGGTGGCGCTGGGGGTGATGACGGTGGCGGTGATCGGGTTCGCGTTCCTGACGCCGTCGGTGCAGGCGCTGATCTCGCGCCGCACCGACCCGGCACGGCAGGGCGAGGTGCTGGGCGTCAACCAGTCGGCGGCGGCGCTGGCGCGCATCCTCGGTCCGTTCCTGGGTGTGACGCTGTTCTTCGTGACGCCGGCGCACGATCTGCCGTACATCGTCGGCGCGGCGCTGCTACTGCTGCTCTTCCTGGCCAGCTCGACCATCCGCCAGGAGGAGGCCGCGCCGGCCGGTCCGCACGCCTGAGCACGCGGACCGTGCTGGGTCTTCTCCCCCCGCACCTCCCTGCCCCCCTCTCCCACCAGGGGAAAGGGGGGAGAACGAGGCCGACCGGGCGAAAGGAGTCGCCGTATGACTGCCCGCCAGCGCGTCCCTCTTGCGGAATATCCGGCTCGCCGCATCGCGCTGATCAAGCCGAGCGCCCTGGGCGACATCGTCCACAGCCTGCCCGTCCTCACCGCCCTGCGGCGGCGCTACCCGCACGCCCACCTGACGTGGGTTGTCAACCGCGCCTACGCGCCGCTGCTGCGCGGCCACGAAGACCTCGACGCCATCCTTCCGTTCGACCGCGGAGCGGGGCGCGCGGGGGCGCTGGCGGCGGCCCTGGGCTTCGGCCGGTTCCTGAGCCGGCTGCGCCGCGAGCGGTTCGATCTCGTCATCGACTTGCAGGGTCTGCTGCGCACCGGCCTGATGGCCCTGGCGACCGGGGCGCCGCGGCGCGTCGGGCTGGCGTCGGCGCGCGAGGGGTCGCGCTGGTGCTATACCGACCTGGTGGCCGACGGCGGCGCGCTGCACGCGGTCGAGCGCTACCTGCTGGTCGCGCGGGCGCTGGGGGCCGGCGAGGGTCCGGTGCGCTTCCGCGTTCCCGTGGCCGAGCCGGCCCGACGGTGGGCGCTGGACGCGCTGCGCGGCTGTCCGCGTCCGTGGCTGGCGCTGGGCGTCGGGTCGCGCTGGATGACGAAGCGCTGGCCGCCGGAGCACTTCGCCCGCCTCGCCCGCCGAGCCCTCGACCGCTTTGGCGGAAGCGTGCTGTTCGTCGGCGGCGCAGACGAGAGGGCGCTCGCCCGGCGCGCGGCGGCGGGGCTGGGCGGCGCGGTGCGCGACTTCACCGGCTCCACGACGCTGCCGCAGCTGGCAGCCCTGCTGAGCCTGGCCGATGCGATGATCGCCAACGACACCGGCCCGCTCCACCTGGCCGTCGCGCTGGGCCGGCCGGTGGTGGCGCCGTATACCTGTACCCAGATCCGCCGGACTGGCCCGTATGGTGCCCGCGGCGGTGCGGTCGCGACGAGCGTCTGGTGCGCCGGCAGCCTGCGCAAGCACTGCGAGCGGCTGGAATGCATGAGCGAGCTGACGCCGGACCGCCTCTGGCCGGTCCTCGAAGGAGTGTTGACGACATGGCAGCAGAGCAGCCGGTGCGCCTGATCCTCGCCAGCGGCTCGCCCGCCCGGCGCGAACTGCTGGCGCGGGCGGGCTATCGGTTCGAGGTGCTGCCGGCCGGGGTGGACGAGCCGACCGGCGCGAGCGTGGCCGACATCCGCGGGTTCGTCCACGGCGTCGCCTGGCTCAAGGCCGCCGCGGTCGCGCCGCGCCTCGCCGCGGGCATCGTCCTTGCGGCGGACTCGGTCGGTTGGGTCAACGGTCAGGTGATCGGCAAGCCGGCCGACGCGGCCGACGCCCGGCGCATCCTGCGCCTGCTCGGCGGCACCACCCACGAGTTGTGGACGGGCGTTGTCCTGTGGCGGCGGCCCGACAACCTGCAGCTGGCGTGGCAGGAGTTCAGCCGCGTCGCGTTCAAGGGGCTCACCGACGCGGAACTGGATGCCTACCTCGCGACGCGCACCTGGGCCGGGTGCTCGGGCGCCTACGCCGTCGAGGGGCCGGACGACCCGTACATCCGCGTGCTGGAGGGCACCATCAGCAACGTGGTCGGTCTGCCGCTGGAGACGACCACAAAGACCCTGGAGTGGTTCGGCGGGATCCCGCGTCCGCCCCCGCCCGCGTGACCGTACCGGCACCGTGCGGCGCGGACGCGGCCGGCGCCGAACGCGCCCGAAGCGTCAGGACCACCGGACCAAACCCCCTGCGTCCGAAGCCTACGGGTTGCAACCCATTGGTTTTAGACAGGTTCCAGCAACAGGTTAGGAGTTTTGTCTACCAGTCCCAGGGCGAGCGGCAGCTGTACTTCGCCCCTCTCCCCTGGTGGGAGAGGGGCCGGGGGTGAGGGGGTTTGACTGCGCCTTGGG
>JADLBT010000211.1 GCA_020847555.1 Gemmataceae bacterium | reverse complement strand
TGCGTCTTTGCGCGAAACGTCTCACGACAGAAAAATGAAGGTAACCAGCACGAACAGCGGCAACAGGATCGCCCCGCTGTAGAGCATGTAGCCGAAGAAGCTCGGCATGCGTACCCCGGCCTGCTCGGCGATGCTCTTGACCATGAAGTTCGGGCCGTTGCCGATGTACGTGTTGGCGCCCATGAACACTGACCCGAGCGAGACGGCCGTCAGCAGCGGCAGCGGGATGGCGCCGGTGGCGGTCTCCACGCCCCGGAGCACCTCGGCCCCGCCAGCGTCCAGCGTTCCGGCCGTCTGGAAGAACACGACGTAGGTGGGAGCGTTGTCGAGGAAGCTGGAGAGCACCCCGGTCGCCCAGAAGAACTGCGTCGGCGTCCGCAGCCCCATCTCCGGCCCGCGCGCCTGCAGGATCTCGACCGGCACCTGCATGGTGATGAAGATACCCAGGAACAGGGCCGCCACCTCGCCGATCGCCGCGAAATTGAATCCGTTCTGTGTCCGCACCTCCGCCGACGTGGTCGCGTATGCCAGCCCGGTCAGCGCGAGGAGGACCGCCTCGCGCAGGTACGGCGGCACCTCGAAGTTGGTTCCGGGCAGGGCTCGCCCCGGCACCAGGAGCGCGACCGACAGTACCACGCCCGCCAGCCAGACGAAGTTCAGCGCGCCGCGGACCCGGAGCGGGCGGTAGACGGTGGCGTCTTCGAGCAGTGCCTCGGGCGTTTCGCGGGCATGGGCGAATCGGTCCCAGACGTAGTACACCGCGAGCAGGACAACGCTGCACAGCAGCCACTCCTCCCACAGGGTCAGCGTCCACAGGAACGGCACCCCGCGCAGGTAGCCCAGGAACAGCGGCGGATCGCCCAGCGGCAGCAGGCTCCCGCCGATGTTGCCGACCAGGAAGATGAAGAAAATGACCGTGTGGCGGACGTGGCGGCGCTCGCTGTTGATCTCCAGCAGCGGCCGGATCAGCAGCATCGACGCGCCGGTCGTCCCGATGAAACTCGCCAGGAGCGTCCCCAGCGCGAGGATGGTGGTGTTGGTCAGCGGGGTGGCCTCGATGTCGCCGCGCACGCTGATTCCGCCGCTGATGGTGTAGAGGCTAAACAGGAGGACGATGAACGGGACGTAATCGCCCAGGACCGCGTGTTCCAGGACGTGGACGATCGTCTCCGCCCCCGCGTGGGTGGCGTGAGCGCCGGCCCTCGTCCCGAACCCGCGCAGTCCGTAGTACCCGAGCACAACCAGCGCGAGCACGACGGCGACGAGCAACTTGCTGCGGTTGCGCTCCCACCAGTGGTGCGTCGCCGGAACGAGCGGCAGGATGGCGATGGCCAGCAGCAGCAGCACGAACGGGAGGATCCAGACCAGGTCGGGGACCGGGAGATTCACGGGCGCGGCCGGCGCCGCGCCGGGTTCCTGGGCGCCCGCCGGGAGGGCGAACCCGAATACGGCAACGCCGAGCAGCACGGCGCCGAGGGTGAACCTGAATGTCAGAGCGGTTGTCCTTGCCGGCGTGTTGACAGTCATCGCGCCTCAATCGTCTCCGCGGGAAGTTTCTCCCTGCCACTCGTTGACGCTACCCGCCATGCTAGCGTTGCCTGCACCCAATGGCACGAGCGTCTCCACCGCAGTAGTGCCGTGCGGGTTGGTCCGGGTCACCACATGCGGATCGTCAGTTCCTGCCGCCGACCCCCACGGAGGACCGTGAAGCGCACCGAGTCCTCCGGCCCGTGGGTCAGCCGAAGGTATCTCAGGAACTGCGACTCGGTCATCGGCGCCGTCTTGCCGTCCACGGCGACGATGACGTCTCCGGTGCGCAGGCCCGCCTTCTGCAACAGCGGCCCGCCCTTGCCGAACATCCCCTTGACGACCAGGGCCAACTCGTCGGCACCGAGGCCACGGTTTTTCCTTTCGGCGGCCGGCAGCGGTTCGATCTTCACCCCCTGCCGCAGCCCGTACCACGACGACGCGCGCCACGCGATGTCCGACTCCTTCCAGTTGCCACTGAGTGCGACCGTCTTCTCGACCGTCTGTCCCTTCCGCTTCAGGGTGACGGCCAGCTGGGTCTTCGCCGGACTGGTGTGCAGCACCCACTGGATGTCGGCCAGCGACAGCAGCGGTTGCCCGTTCAACGTCAGCAACTCATCGCCTGCGGCCAGGCCGGCCCGCGCGGCCGGCGACCCCGGCGTCACCGCCTGGACCAGCAGCCCGTCATTGAGGTCCATCTTCAGCCCGATGTTGTCCGGCAGCGGGTAAACGTTCAGATCCTCGGGCGTCAGCTTTTTCTGCTGCCACTTCGCGCGCAGGAGGTACTCGCGAACCATGTGGCAGTGGATGCAGGTCTTGCGGGTCGTTGCGCCCTTCGCCCGGTCGCCCAGCCCGGGGATGCGCTCCGGCACCGGGTACTCCGGCTCCTTGCCGATCTTGCCCGCCAGCTGCGCCTTGTTGCCGGGGTAGCCCTTGTGGACCGCCAGCGCCCGCTCCAGCGCCTTGCGGAACGACGGCAGAGTAAGGTATGTGTCCGACTTCGGCCCGGAGGTGGCGCGCGTGCCGTAGCGGCCGTAGAGAACCTTGTCGGCATTCATGAAGACGGCACTCCACGACTGGTCGTAGTCGTACTGGAACAGCCTCAGGTCGAGCCCGTTCGTCTTGACGATGCGGACGCAAACGAAGTTCTGCTCCAGCTTCTCCAGGTCGCCGTCCGGGCGCATCACCTTCTGGTCGAGGGTGCGGCCGGGCGGGCACGGCACGCACCGGAGGACGACGAGAATCGGCTTGCCGGTTTCCTTCGCCTTCGCCAGCGCCGCGGGCAGGTCGTCGTAGATCCAGTGCGGGGCGAGGTTGAGATCCTTGAGTTCCTGCTGCAGCGGCGACTGAGCCGGTGCCGCCGAACTCAGTGTCAGCAGACACCCTAGCCCTAGCAGGGGCCACACGAGAATGCGCATGATGAAACCTCCAAGGACCAGTGTTCACACGGGCGTGCTGGGTGCCGTCCGAACCCGAAGCGTCAGCGCGGGAGCGCGACAAGCGACCGGCGCTGGCGCTCCGGACTGGTCGGACGGCGCCAGGCTCCCTGTCCGTCTCACTTGCCAGGCAGGATCTTCGGCAGGTCGGCCACGATGCCGTCGATGTCTCGGTCGGTCAGCTCGCCCTTGCGGAAGGCGTGATTCGCCCTGACGCGATGTTCGGTATAAAGCACCACGGTGACGTCGGCCGCCCTCGCCACGTTGTACCCCTCCGGGCCATCCGATCCGTCGATGCTCAGGACGACGTGCCGCAGCTTCTTCTCCCGGGCCAGTTTTTCGAGGCGCGGTTGCAGTTCCTCCGCCTTGCCGAGAAAGACGACGAAGGTGCCCAGGCTCTGCTTGCGGTGCCGGTCGGCGGTGGTGTCGAGGCGCACGAGGAGGCGGGCGAGCGGCTCGCTGACGTTGCGGGCGAAGACCATGACGACCGGGTTCAGGCCGTTCTCGCAAACCAGGCAGTGTTCCTTGCCGGCGTGCTCGCCGGTCACGTTCAGCGGATGGAACGCGCTGGGGATCATTTCTCCCGGCTGCAGGCTCGACTTGACGGCCCCGCGCCGCGCAGGCTCACCCGCGGCACCGAGTCCGCCCAGCAGCAGCACAGCCAGCCCGCACAGGCTGGCCGCACGTCGCGTTCCCGTCATGGCAACCCCTCGCGGTGGGCCGGCCGCTTCTCATTTGGGGACCGGCTTGAAGAACCTGGCCTGGGAAATCCCGACCTGGGTCAGCATGTCCAGCTGGCGGTTGATGAGGACGCGGGCGGCCTGCTCGGCGGTCTGGACCAGCGGCATGTCCCGGGCCGACGCCTGTCCGTCCGCCTGCCGGAGCGGTTGACCGGCCCCCTCCGCAAACCGCTCGGCGGCCTTGACACGGCCGAGGAGGTCGGCGCCCAGCATGCCCTCCAGATTCTTCAGCAGCGCCTCGCGCGCGGCCTTCATACTGCCGTCTCCCGGCAGGAGCTGGTCCGCCGTCCGGCTGGCCGCCTGCAGCAGGGCCGGGAGGACAGCCTTGCGGTGCGCGTCGGTGAGTTGTCCCTCCACCTGTTTGCCCAGCTTCCCCGGCAACCAGGTGCCGACGGCACGAGCGAGGGTGTCCGCCCTGGTCTCGCCCTTTAGCCCGAACCGCAGGCGCACCGCGCGCAGGTCGCGCGCCAGCGTGTGCAGATGCCCCGCGGCCGCTCCAAGGCTGGCCCCCGCCCGCTCGGGATTCACCCGGCCCAGGTGCTCCGCCCCCTGCCGCAGGTCGGCCAGCGCCCGGGTGACGTGCGGCTCGATCCGGTCAACTGCCTGCGGCGTGGCCTTCAGGGCTGCGACCGCCTTCTTCAGCGCCGCCCCGGTCTGCTGCCCCGCGGCCACCGCGTCGGCGGACCGCTGCAGGGCTTGCTCCATGGTCCGGATCTGATCGAAGAACACCTGCGGCTCGCCCTCCTTGCGGGTGGTGGTCCGGGCGAACAGGCGGAGGCTCTCGGCGGCATCGTCCGTGGCGAGCGCGAGCCGTTCGGCGGCCGTCTCGGCGCGGTGTATCTCCAGCGCCGCGTACAGCCGCCGGGTCGCGTCGGCCAGGCGCCGGAGGTGCATGGTACTGACCTTCATCGCCGCGGCGGCCTCGACCAGCTGGTGTCGCTCCAGCGCTCTCACTGCGGCCTGCGTGTGCCTGATTCCGGCCCCGGCGTCCTGCATCGCCCCGGTCTTCAGTGTCGCAACGAGGTCGGGCCATGTGGCCGTCATGGTCTCGATCGTCTGCCGGACCTTCCGGTCCGCGGACTGGGCGTGGCTGGACGCGGTCAGGATCTTGCTGCGCAGCGAACGCACGCGCGACTCGAGTTCCGTCACCTGGCGCTGGTTCTTCCTCGCGCGGGCCTCCTTCAGCTCCTTCTGCAATTCGAGCAGCCGCGCCTCCGTGCGCGCCAACTCGCCTGCCTGCTGCTCTGTGCTGCGGCTGACGGACGCCAGCACCTCGCCCGCCTGGTCCGCCCGCCGGACCGAATTCTTTACCTCGGTTTCCGCCAGCAGGTGCAGCTGCCGGCGGACCGGCTGACCGACCTGGTCGGCCAGCCACTGGGAGTAGAGCCCGGCCAGGCGGTCCGCCAGAATCCGGGCCTGGTGCCGCAGATCCTCCTGGCTGAGTTTCACCCAGTCGGGCACCACTGCCGGTACGACCGGGATCGTGGGCTGCGGCGCTTGCTGGGCGGTCCCCACGGCCGCCGGGCAGAGAACCGCCAGTGCTGCCAGGAGCACGGCGACCGCGGTCCCGCGGCCACGCGGCCGTGTACGGGTGGCGTGTGCAGTGTGACAGGGGTGGTTCATGGGTGCGTCGTGCCTGGTGGGAGCGGCGTGGTCCTGCCGGGCGGACGATCACCCGGCGCCGTCGGGGGGAAAGGATCAATTCTAACCTATCGAGGAGCTGCGCCAACGCTTTTTCCCGAGCGCACGGGGCGGAGTCCGGGAGTCCGGGAATCGAACAAAGGAAGATGGGGCTCGATAATACGATTGCTGTTATCCTGCTCCAACACTCGTTTAGACCTTGCCGCGCACGTCCTCGCGGCCGCCGCGCGTCCGGTACTCCTGGACGAGCTGCTCGGTCAGCGCCCCGAGGCGGTCCATCAGCCGGCGCGGCGGCCGCGGGGCATGCGTCGCCAGCGCGTAGGCCGTCAGCAGCGGCAGGGCGACGGTCGAATCGACGTAGCAGGTGACCGTGTCTGGCAGCTGCGCCGGATCGACCTTGCCCCATGTCATCGCCTCCTGCGGCGTTGCCCCGCTCAGCCCGCCGGTGTCGGGACGAGCGTCCGTCACCTGCAGGAAGTAGTCGTGCCCGCTCTCCTCCAGTCCGAGGACTTCCTGAATTTGCGGTTCCGTCTGGAGCATGAAGTTCTTGGGCGATCCGCCACCGAGGATCAGCACCCCGCTCCGGCCGCTCTTCCTGGCGTCGTAGACGATGGCCGCGCTCTGGTTCACGTCGCGCAGCGGGTCGATCCCAAGGGCCGAGCCCTCGAGCTGCAGGGCCGCCAGGTTCATGCCAATCGAGCTGTCGCCCGGGGATGGCGTGAACACCGGGACGGCGCAGCGGTACGCCGCCGCCAGCAGGCTGCGCCGCTTGCCGCCCGCCTGGTCCTCGCGGGCCGCCACGTACTTGCCGACGAGGTGGTGAAACTCCGCCGTCCCCATCGTCCGCTGGAACGCCTCGCCGCGGCACAGCGTGCGGTAGAACTGGTCGGTGCCGAGCAGGTTTTCGTAGGCGAAGACGATATCGTAAATGCGAATAACCTGCTCCTCGCGGAGCTTCAGATCGTCGAGTCCGGGACGCGCCTGGTGCATGTCCATGCCCAGGGCGAAGTGGGTGTCGTGGTACAGGTTCGCCCCGGTGCTGACGATCCAGTCGATGAACCCGGCCTCGACCAGCGGAACCAGGCAGGACACACCGAGGCCGGCCGGCGTCAGTGCCCCGCTCCGCGACAGGCCAACCGTCGAATCGTCGGCGAGCATCTTCGCCGCGAACAGGCGGCACGCCTCGCGCAGCCGGCCGGCGTTGTAGGAGAGGAACGCCTCCTCGATAACGTGCGTGAGGGGCGTTTGGCCGGTTAGCGGCGGCGGGTCGATTCGCTTGTGGCTGATGCGGTGCAGGTACTTGCCGGGTTCGGATCCTGATGGGTTCATATCGACAGGCTACGTTCCCTCATCCCATCGTCAACCGCCCGGCGCTGGCGCTCTTACCAGCCCGGAGCGCCAGCGCCGGGCTGGTGGGTGGGTTTCGCACACCGCGCTGTGCGGGTTTGCCCCGACCGCCCTCCCGCGCCACCGCCCCAGCGGACTCGCGCCCGCAGCCCGGATTGCATCCCCTTCCCGCGGCCCGGATAACGATCGCGGCAGGCGATACACGACCGCACTCCACGGCGTTGGCTTCGGCACGACATTTGCCCTTCGTCCTCCTGAGCCCGGTATCACCATAAAGGAGCACCAATGTACCGTAACATCCTTGTGCCCCTGGACGGCTCAACCCTCGGCGAACACGCTCTGCCGCTGGCGCTGGGGCTGGCACGGCGGGCCGGGGCCAGCCTGCGGCTGCTCCATGTCTGCGCCCCGCCGGCGTTCGTGTATCCTGAAGGCGCGTTCGTGTTCGACGCCGCGCTGGAGCAGGATCTCAAGGATCACCAGCGCGGCTATCTGAACGACCTCGCCCGACAGCTCGGGACCATCGCGTCGGTCCCGGTCCAGGTGGATCTGCTCGACGGCCCGGTGGCGGCCACGGTGCGGGCGACGGCGAGTGCGACCGGCGCCGACCTGGTGGTCATGACCACCCACGGGCGCGGCATGATGGCGCGGTTCTGGCTGGGCAGTGTGGCCGACGAGTTGGTGCGCGATTCGTCGGTGCCGTTGCTGCTGGTCCGTCCCGGGGAGGGCCGCCCGCACCTCGACCAGGAGCCGCCACTGAAGCGCATCCTCCTGCCGCTCGACGGGACGCCGCTGGCGGAGCAGATGCTCGAACCGGCAGCCGCCCTGGGCGCCCTGACCGGGGCCGCGTTCACCTTGCTGCGCGTCGTCAGCCCGGTCATGCCGCTGCACTATGACGTCGAGGGGACGCCGTTCGGCCAGCGCATCCAGGCGATGGTGGCGCAAATCGAGAAGCTCCAGGCGGAGGTGAGCAAGGAGGCGCTCGGCTACCTCGACGGCGTGGCGGAAAAGCTGCGTGGCAGGGGACTGAAGGTCGAGACCCGGGTGATCGTGGATCACTACCCGGCGAAGGCGATCCTGGCCGAAGGCGCCGCTTCGGCCGCGAACCTGATCGCACTGGAGACGCACGGCCGCCGCGGCGTGAAGCGTCTCTTTCTCGGCAGCGTCGCGGACAAGATCATTCGCGGCGCCGCGGTGCCCGTGCTCGTTCACCGGCCGACCGCGTGAGCCCCCGGAACGAAGCAGAGGGGCATGGCTGGGTGTGACTTCTTCTCCCCCTCTCCCACAAGGGGAGAGGGAGAGAATGTGCAGCACAACCGCGTCCGCCTGCCTAGAGGTGATCCTCCACCTGCCAGCTCTGGAGCAAGCGGATGTAGTTGGCCCGGTGGTACGCGCCCGGGTCCGGACAGCGCAGCAGGCTCATGCTCCCCTGGATCTGCCGCAGCGACTCGCACTCATGCTGATCCAGCCACCGGGCCACTTCCTCCCGCACTTCCTTCAGGTGGTACGGTCCGCGCCGCAGCAGCGCCGACACCATTTGCGCGGCCTGCGCCCCGACCATGACGGCCTTGATGACGTCCACCGCCGTCTGGATGCCGCCGGTCGCGGCGAGCGCCGGCCGCACCCGCCCGGCCAGTGCGCCGATCCAGCGCAGCCGCAGCAGCAGTTCCGACGGGCTCGACAGGTAGACGCGCAGCACCTCCTGCTGTTCGACGTCGATGTCCGGCTGGTAGAAGCGATTGAACAGCACCAGGGCGTCCGCCCCCGCCTCGTCCAGCCGGCGGGCGTAGTTCGCGATCGACGAGTAGAACGGCGACAGCTTGACGGCGACGGGAATGCCCACCGACGCCTTGACGGTCCGCACCACCTCGAGCCCGCGCCGCTCGACCGCCTCGCCCGGTTCGTCCGGCTCCATCGCCAGCTCGTACAGGTTCAGCTCCAGCCCATCGGCGCCGGCCTGCTCGATCCGCCGCGCGTGCTCCAGCCATCCGCCCTTGGTCGTGCCGTTCAACGAACCGATCACCGGGACCGCCACAGCTGCCTTGAGCTTCCGGATCTGCTCCAGGTACTCGTCCGGTCCGAGCTGAAACTCGTCCGGCTCCGGCAGGTAGCTGAGCGCCTCGGCGTAGCTCTCCTTCGGCGTCTCCAGCGCGCGCGTGATGGCTAGCTCCTCGCGGACGATCTGCTCCTCGAACAGGGAGTGCATGATGACCATCGGCGCTCCGGCGTCCTCCAGCCGGCGCACGGCGTCCAGGTCGGCCGTCAGAGGCGACGCGCCCGGGATCAGCGGGTGCGGCAACTCGAATCCCATGTAGGTGGTACTCAGGTTCATCGGCTCCCCTCCTTCGTCTCCGTCGTTTTCTTGCCGTGGGCGCCCTCCTCGGGCGCCGGGGCGTGGGCCGGGAGGACGATGCGGGCCAGCTGCTCGTACAGCGCGACCCGCCGGGCGGCGTGGTCGCGCGCCGCCGCCGCCAGCCGACGGAACCGTTCCGGGTCGATCCGCTCGACCATCCGAAAGCGCGTCTCGTTGCGCATGTACTCGGTCACGCTCGTCCGCCCCGGCAGCATGTCGATCACCAGCGGTGGCTCGCCCCGCTCGACCCGCCGCGGGTCGAAGCGGTACAGCGGCCAGACACCGGAGCTGACCGCGAGCTTCTGCTGCTCGGCCCCCAATCGCAGGTCGTACCCGTGGGCGATGCAGTGGCTGTAGGCGATGATCAGCGACGGCCCGTCGTAGCTGGCCGCCTCCTGGAACGCCTGCACCGTTTGGGCGTCCTTGGCACCGAACGCAACTGACGCGACATAGACGTGGCCGTAGTTCATCGCCATCAGACCCAGATCCTTCTTGTTGATCGCCTTGCCGGCCGACGCGAACTTGGCTGCCGCCCCCAGCGGGGTGCTCTTGGACGCCTGGCCGCCGGTGTTCGAGTAGACCTCGGTGTCGAGGACCAGGATGTTGACGTTGCGCAGCATCGACAGGACGTGATCCAGCCCGCCGTACCCGATGTCGTACGCCCAGCCATCCCCGCCGACCAGCCAGACACTCTTCGCGACGAGGTAGTCGGCCAGGAGGTCCAGCCGCCGGGCCGGCGGCGAATCGACGCTCTTCAGCCGGGTGCGTAGCGCCGCGACGCGCTGCCGCTGCGCCTCGATGGCCGGCTCGGTCTTCTGGTCGGCCTCCAGCAACTCCTTGACGAGCCCCTCGCCGACCTGTCCGGCCAGCTGCACGAGCAGGCCGCGCGCCTGCCCGGTGAGGCTGTCGAGGCTGAGCCGGAACCCGAACCCGAACTCGGCGTTGTCCTCGAACAGGGAGTTGGACCACGCGGGGCCGCGGCCGTCCTGGTTGACGGCCCACGGCGTTGTCGGCAGGTTCCCGCCGTAGATCGACGTGCAGCCGGTCGCGTTGGCGATCAGCAGCCGGTCGCCGAACAGCTGCGACAGGAGTTTGAGGTACGGCGTCTCGCCACAGCCGCTGCAGGCGCTGCTGTACTCGAACAGCGGCAGCAGGAACTGCGACCCCTTGACCTCGCCGTGCCGCACCTGGTCGCGCGGCGGGTCCGGGATGCCCAGGAAGAACTCGTAGTTGGCGCGCTCGACCTCCAGGATAGTGGGCAGGGGGCAGGGGACAGCGGACAGGGAAGCCCCTCCTTCTTCCCTGTCCGCTGTCCCCTGCCCCCCGCTCACCGGGTCGAGCAAAGGCCT
>JADLBT010000210.1 GCA_020847555.1 Gemmataceae bacterium | reverse complement strand
CGCGGCGCCTGCGCCGTCGCCCGGAAGGATGGGCGCGCGTCCTTTCCGATCGGTGGGCTCACCCCAGAGCCGGGAGGACACGACCGCCATTATGGCCAGACCGGCCATCACGACCATGAGCCGACGCTTCTTCGCCATACGTGCGGACTCCCTGAGCAAAACGAGGAGAGTTGGTGTTCCCGCCAGCGCTCAGCCGGATGATTTCACTGTCCGATAGGACTGCCGCCCCCTCCGATGTGGTTGCACAGCAGACATCACGTGAACGACTGGACAGAGCCTCTTCCCGTCCCGACATAACAACTCCTGAGCGGAGAACGCTCCTGACAGCCCAAACTTGCGCGCCACGGATGCATTTTGGTCGAAAAGTCGGAGCGGTCTCCCCCTGGCGTGCCTGCTCCCCCCCCGAGTAGCATGGTCCGACGCCACCGGGTGGGGCGGGCTGTCAGGGAAACGCGGCGGCCGCTTAGAACTGGAGACGCTGCAGCAGGTCGCGATCCCAGGCGTGCGGATCGCCCGCGTCCGGCGGGACTGGGTCGTGGTCGTGAGGGTGCCCGTGGTGGTGAGCGTGGCTGTGGGCCGTTCCGTCCAGGCTGTGGACGTGGCTGTGCAACCCCTGAACGTGATGGTGGTGCGGCTGCTGCGGTTCGCCCACGGCGCCCTCATGCCCGAGGATCGGCACGCGGTACTGGCACAGCGAGCAGTTCATGTACCCCGCCCCGCTCAGCGCCTCGTCCAGGCGGTGGGCGAACGCCTCCAGCAGCAGCGGGTGGGCCTGCAGGTGCGGGACGGCGACGAACTCCAGGTCCGGACGCTGCCGCTGGCGCTCGGCCACGGTCGCGTAAATGCGCTTGAGCAGGATGCCGGTGAACAGAAAATACGGCTGCACGACGATGCGGCGGAACCCCATGCGCTCGCAGACCGGCAGCGCCTCGTCGAGCAGCGGCCGGGCGATACCGCTAAACGCCACGCCCGCCCATGCTGCCGGGTAGCCCTCCTGCAGGAAGCGGGCCATCTTCGCGATGTTGCTGTTCGCGTCCGGGTCGCTGCTCCCGCGGCCGACGAGGAGCAGGAGCGTCTCGGCCGGGTCGATGGCGGGGCGGCCGTCGAGAGCCTCGCGGTAGCGGGCGTGGCACAGCCGCAGGATCAGTGGTTCGACGTCGAGAGCACGCCCCATGTGGAACGTCACGCCCGGGTGCCGCTCGCGGGCGCGGCGCACCTCGCTGGCCATGTCGTTCTTCGCGTGGCCGGCCGCCATGAGGACGCCGGGCAAGACAACGATCGGGTCGGCCCCCTGCGCCACCAGCCGGTCGATGCCCTCCTGGATGGTCGGGCGGGCGAACTCCAGGAACGCAATTTCCAGCGGCAGGTCGGGGCGAAACGCACGGAAGTGACGGGCCAGGTCGAGGAACTCGGCGATGCCGTCGGCGTCGCGGCTACCGTGGCCGGCAATCAGGAGTGCGAGGCTCATGGGGGTTCCTTCCAGCGGCCGGGGGGTTAGATTTCACACCGCCGCCAGCTCTTCCTCGACCGCGATCGACGCGCGGAACTTCGGGTCGGCGATCAGGCAGGGATGTTTATATTGCTCCAGCGTCCCGCCGGTATGGGCCAGTCGCTGCCGGTCCCACTGCTGCCAGGTACTCGTCGGCAGCAGCTGCAAGCGCACCGGCCCCAGGCGCCGGCTCTCGCGCTTGGCCGCGTACTCGACGTTCACCTCCGTCAGCCGCCGGTCGAGCGCCTCCGCCAGCCGTAGCCCCTCCTCACGACCGGCCAGATCGCCGCGCTCGACGAACAGCCCGTAGTACGGCATGTCGTCGTTCCAGCACGGCGCCAGACTGTAGGCCGTCAGCGTCAGGTTCAGCTGGTGCAGCACGTCCTGCATCGCCCCGGCGACGTGATACTCCGACAGCTTCTCGCCGGTGATGTTCGCGAAGTGGGCGCCCTTGCTCAGGAACTCGACCAGCGGCGTCCCGTTGTAGAACCCGGTCACGCGCACCAGGTCGTGAATGTGGTAGCGATACAGCCCGAACGCCGTCGTCGGCAGGATGTAGTACGACCTGCCCTCCTGCACCTCGTGGGCGGCCACGGTCGTCGGGCTGGCGCTGTCGCCCTCATCCTCGGGGATGAACTCGAAGTAGTGGGTGGTGACGTCGAGGACGCCGCTCGGGGTGCCGTCTGCCAGCGGGATCGTCATCCGTCCCTCGCTCGCGAGCAGGCCGATGTCGCGCACCGGGGTGCTGCCGTAGTAGCGCGGGAAGTGGCGGAGGTAGGCGCCGACGCTGCCGCCCATCCAGTTGCCGATCAGGCAGTCCTTCGGCCAGTAGTCGCGCGGGTACAGGTTGCCGGTCCGGCGAACGATCGCCTCCAGTTCCTTCGCCCGCTCCTTGTGGCAGCGCGAGGTCTTGCGCTGCAGGACGGCGCGCACCTCCGGGGGGACGTCGAAGCGCGGGCTGAGAGTGCCGTCGTACAGATCGCGGATCAGGCTCTCCTTCTCCTGGTCCCCGGCCCGAGCCAGGTTGACCAGCGTGCTCGGGTTGGCGGCGATGATCATGCCGACCTTGCGCGGCAGGCTGAGGCGCAGGGCGACGTAATACTTGGCCGCCGCATCCTTGACCTTGCCGACGCACGCCGGGACGCAGTACAGCCAGCGGATGATGCGCTTCTGCATCGTCGCCGTCAGCCCGGTGACACTGCCGCAAGCGGTCCCGGCCGCCGTCGCGAACTCCTGCCAGTCCCCGGACAGCTGGACGATCGGCCGGAGCTTTACCTCCGGGTGGTCACGAAAGACCTTCAGCCCCCACAGGTTCCACCCGCGCCGGTAGTCGGCCAGGTACTGCGGGGTAACCGGGATGAACTTGCGCGCCGCCGTCGTTCCGCTGGTCAGCGCAAACATGTGGACGTGCCGGTCGGCGACGAGGGCGTTCAGCTCGCCGCGCTGCATGCGCTGGATGTACGGTTCAAAGTACTCGTAGGGGGCGACCGGCAGGTTGCGGCGGAAGTCGGCCGGGGTGCGGATGTCACGGAAACGGTGGACGCGAGCGAAGTCGGTATCGGCCTGGGCGGCGAGGAGGCGGCGCAGGAGTTCCTCCTGCACCTCGCGCGGGCGGTGGGTCGCAGCCTCGAACGCGGCGAGTTGCCGCCGCACCGGGAGGGCGACGATCTTGCCGAGAACCTTGCGCAGCAGCCAGTGGAACATGGAAATCCCCATCCGGTCACGCCCGCGGGACGCACCGCAGGGGTGCGGTCACCGGGTCAGAAACCACGTCGGTCCTCGCACCCGCCGGCATTTCCTTGCTGGCCTGCTGCTCCGTGGCTTCGGGTGTCGTCTCCCCCCCAACCGATTCGCCGGCCAGGTGGGCGCGGAAGAAAGTCAGCACACGCCGCTGGTACTCGGCGGTGGCCAGGTGGAATGCCTGGTTGTGCTTGGCCCCCGGGACGAGCCAGAACTCCTTCGGCCCGCGCACCCGCCGGAACAGGTCGCGCCCCATCTCCGGCTTGATGTACGTGTCGCCCTCACCGTGGATCATCAGCAGCGGGCGATCGCCAAGCCGGCCGATGGGACGCTCCAGGTGCGCGAACCGGCACCGGCGGCTGCGCTGGATGGCGGCCAGGCCGTCGCGGGCGATCAGGCCGTACACGAAGTTCGGCAGCGCCTTCTGGATCCGGCGCTTGTCGCTGTAGATGGCGATCCACTTGCGCATGTACGGCACCATCGTCGTGTAGACGCCGAACGCCCCGTCGGTCACGAAGCAGCGAATGTAAGAGTCGGCGGCGGCGACGATCAGCCCGGCCCCGGCCCCCTTGCTGATGCCGAACAGGCCGACGCCCTTCGGATCGGCATCCGGTCGGCTCCGGAGATATTCCAGGGCCGCCCGGAAATCGCTGATCTCGAAGTCCGTCACCCACTGCAGCGGTTCGTACCCGCTGACGCAGTCGCTGTCTCCCTGGCAGCGCGGCTCGAACGCGAAGATATCGAACCCGCCGCGGCGCAGGAACTCGCAGTACGGCCCGGCCGACCAGCGGTTCGAGCCGAACTCCAGCCCGAACAGGATGACACCCTTGCGCCGCGGAGTCAGCGCCTTCAGGTAGCACCCGCACAGCCCGACGCCGTCCGCCGTCGTGAAGCGCACCGCCTCCGCGTCGGCGATCGGCTGCCCACGCGGAATGATGAACAGCGGCTTCTCCTGAAAGATGCGGAACACCTTGTCCATGTAGTGGACACGGAGGTACAGGTGGAACAGTGCGAATGGTAGGACGAAGAGTATTGCCCCGCCGACGGCGACCCACAGCACGACCCAGAACCAATCCACAGGTGCCTCCCCCAGGTGCATACCGAAGCCCACGAGTCGCGACCCGCGGACCTTAATCGAAGCGGCTGACGATCAGCGACACATTCTGCCCGCCGAACCCGAAGCTGTTGCTGAGGACGTGCCGAACTCGCTGTTCGCGCGGCTGGTGCGGGATGTAGTCGAGATCGCACTCCGGGTCCGGCACCTCGTAGTTAATCGTCGGCGGCAGCACCCCGCGCCGCATCGCCTCGATGCTGATGATCAATTCGACCGCCCCGGCCGCGGCGATCAGGTGGCAGAGCATGCTCTTGCTGCTGCTGATCGGCACCGCCCGGGCGCCGTCGCCGAACACCTTCTTGATGGCCAGTGTCTCGACCCGGTCGTTGACCTGCGTGCTGGTGCCGTGGGCGTTGATGTAACCGACGTCCGGCGGGTTCAGCCGGGCGTCGGCCAGCGCCAGCTGCATGCAGGCGATGGCCCCGCGCCCTTCCGGGTGGCTGTCGGTCATGCGGAACGCATCGGCGGTCGAGCCGTACCCGGTCAGCTCGGCGTAGATCTTCGCCCCGCGCCGCCGGGCGTGTTCCAGTTCCTCCAGCACGAGCATCCCCGACCCCTCGCCGAGGACGAACCCGTCGCGGCGCAGGTCGAACGGGCGCGACGCACGCGGCGGATCCTCGTTGTACGTCGAGAGGGCGGTGAGCAGGTTGAACCCGGTCAGGCCGAATGGGTGGATCATGCTGTGGGCGCCGCCGGAGAGCATGACCTCGGCATCGCCGTGGCGGACTAGCTCGACCGCCTCGCCGAGCGCCTGGCTGCTGGCCGCGCAGGCGGTCAGGCAGTTGTAATTCGGCCCCTCCAGCCCGAAGTGGTCCGCCAGGAGGGCGGCGGTCGTATGCAACTCCTGCTCGAACTCGCGCTCCGGGTGGAAGGAACTCAAGCCACCGGCGGTAAAGGCAGGGGCATTGATCCGGCGCGTCGCCGGATCGTAGGTCTGGGCGATCAGCGCGATGAGGTTGGGGAAGTCCTGGACGCCCTCGCCTGACCCGAGGTACACACCAAACCGGGTGCGGTCCACCGGCGCACCCTCGTGGAGTCCGGCGTCGGTAAGCGCCTGCTGGGCGGCGGCGGCGGCGAACCGGCTGTTGACGCCGGAGTTGTCCCACCGCTTCGGGTCGCGGACGAACTGGCCGAGATCGAAATCCTTGACCTGGGCAGCGAACTTCGTCGGAAACCGGGTCGCGTTGAACGCGCTGATCGGTCCGACCCCGCTGCGGCCCTCGATCTGGGACCGGAACAGCTCCTCGACGCTGTGGCCCAGCGGGGTGACCGCACCCATCCCGGTGATGACGACTCGCCTTCGCATAATCAACCCACCCAGCTCATCAAAAGCCCGCGGGCTGCGTCCCGCGGGCCTTGGCGTTCTACTCCCACTTCCGGCACACGACGGCGGCGCACTGCCCCATCTCGGTGAACCCGACCTTGAGGAAGTACGGGCTGCGCACCGGCACGGGCTCAGTGAGGACCGGCACCGGGCACGCGGGGTCCGGCTCCTCGTAGTTGAGCGTTTTCGGCAGCACGCCGTGCTGCTGCGCCAGCAGGCTCGCCCCCAGTTCAGTGAGGTCGCTGCCCGCGCCCAGGTTGCCGAAGTAACTCTTGCCGGCGAACACCGGGACCGGGCGGTCACACGCGCCCAACATCTCCCGCAAGCCCCGCGCCTCCCAGGCGTCCGCCTCGGGCGTGCTCAGACCGTGGGCGTTGACATGGTCGAGGTCGTCCGGCCCGATGCCCGCCCACTTCAGCGCAGCCCGGACGGCGCGTGCCAACCCCGCGCCGGAGCGCTGGCGGTCGAACGCGGCCCCGAACCCGATCATCTCGGCGTAGATGCGGGCACCGCGCCGCTGGGCGTGCTCCAGATCCTCCAGCACGACCACCCCGGCCCCCTCGCTGACCACCAGCCCGTCGCGCGCCCGGTCGAACGGGCGCGACGCCCGCTCCGGCGCGTCGTTGCGGCGCGACAGCGGCGCAAACAGGCACTGGCGCACCATGCTCAGCGGGTTGATCTTGCTCTCAGCCCCGCCGACGAGGAAGAGGTCGGCCTGGTCGCGGCGGAGGATCCGCCACGCCTCCCCGAGCGCCAGCAAGCCGGCGACGTCGCTCTCGGTGATCGAGTTGTTCGGCCCCTGGGCGTTGTGCAGGACCGAGACGTGACAGGCCAGCATGTTCGGGAGGTACTTGAGCATCCACAACGGGGTGATGTTCGGGAGCCCGTCGGCGCCCCACTTCGCCATATCGACGGCGCCGGGCTGGCAGTTGGCGCTGATCTGGGCTGCCGCCGCCAGTTCCTCCAGGTCGGTCGCAAGCAGGCCGGACCCGAACTCGACGCCGAAGCGCGTCGGGTCGAGCCTGGCCTTCTCGACCTTTGCGTCATCGAGGGCCAGCTGGGCGGCAGCCACGGCGAACTGAATCCCGCGGGCCATCACCTTGATCGCCTTGCGCCCGTCCTTGTTGCTGCTGGGGATATACTTCTTCGGGTCGAAGCCGACCACCTCGCCCGCGAAGTGAGTGCTGAGGTTGGTGGTATCGAAGGCCTGGATCGGCCGGATACCGCTTCGGCCTGCCTGGAGCGCCTCCCAGAAGGAAGCGGTGTCCAGACCCAGAGGGCTGATGACGCCGAGGCCCGTGAGGACCGCGCGACGGGGTGAGGACGCCATGACCTGCGCGACGGCAACCTCCCGCGAGAGGATGGCCGTCCCTCCTTAGTCAGTAACAGGGTGACAGGATGACAGTAAAGCCTGCTGGGATGCTGCTGGACCTGTGGGCGCCACTTCGGTCACCCGGTCACCCTGTCACCATCGGTCGCGGCAAGGGAGGGGACGAACCGCCCCAGCAGGTGCCGCATCTCGCCGCTAAAGACGAAGTTCCGCTCCCCGAAGAGTTGCTGCGAGCGCGACTTATCCAGGTGGGCGAAGAAGATTTCCGCCTCGGCGACGAGGGCGGTCGCCGGCAGATCGCGGTCTTGCTCGGTAGCGTAGACGCGCCCGGAAACCGAGGCTCCTTCCGGGCGCAGGTGCAGCAGCTCGACGTCGTACACGAGGCGCTCGCCCGCCACCACGTCGCGGCGGAAGGCGGCCCGGGGAATTTTCGCCAGCACCACCTTCTCCCGGAACTGGTTCGCCTCCCCGACCAGGATTCCGCCGGTCTGGGCGAGCCCCTCGAGGATCAGCGGCGCCGGCATGACCGGGAACCCCGGAAAATGGTCGGCGAAGTGGTCCTCGGCCAGGCTCAGGTTCTTGACCGCCCGAGCGAACTTGCCGCTCTGGAAGTCGAGGAAGCGGTCGATCCAGATCCAACGCATCGTGGTGTGGCGGGGTGACAAGGTGACAAGGCGACCGGGCGGCAGGGCGAGCGGGTGTGTCACCTTGTCACCCGGCTACCCTGTCGCCCGGTCATCTTCAGTTATTGCTCGGTAGCTTCCCCTGGATGTAGCGCGTGATCATCTCGACCGTGAACAGGTCGCCGATGTGGCCTACCTCGGGGTTTTGCTCGAACGCGCTCAGGTCGGCGAACGGCATGCGGGCGCGCAGCTCGTCCAGCCCGCGTGTCGTCACCTTGCCGTCCTGCACGAACTCCGGGTCGCCCTGGAAGATCGATTCCGGGAACAGTTCGCCACGAGGGATCTTGATCCCGAACTCGCGTTCCAGCCGGAACACGATGTCGAGGAAGTCGATCGACTCGGCCCCGAGGTCGCCCTGCAGGGTGGACGTTGGCTTGACGTCCTCCTCGTCCACGTTCAGAGCCTCGACGAGCGTCGCCGAAACCTTCTGGTAGATCTCCTCCTGACTCGGCATGATCGACCCTCCAAAAAGAAAACCCTGGTTGATGACAAACCTTGTAACCTGCGAAGTCCGGCGGGATCGGCGTCCCACCGGCCTCAAACTGCCGTCGCGCCCAGGCTCAGGCCGCCGTCCACCGTCAGCACCTGGCCGGTCATGTAGCCGCTGTCGGCCGACGCCAAAAAAACCGCCACCCGGGCGATATCGTCCGGACTGCCGAGCCGTTTCATCGGGATCGCCTTCTTGATGCGGTCCCCGGCCGCGTTCCGAACCGCCTCGCTCATGTCGGTTTCGATGAACCCGGGGGCGATGGCGTTCACCGTGACGTTGCGGCCGGCCAGCTCCACCGCCAGGGCGCGCGTGAAGGCGTTGATGGCGCCCTTGCTGGCCGCGTAGTTCGTCTGGCCCGGGTTGTGGTGCTCGGCGGCGACGCTCGAGATGTTGATGATCCGCCCGCGCCGCTGCTTGAACACCATTACCTCCGCGACCGCCCGGCAGAAGTTGACCGCACCGCCGAGGTTCGTCGCCAGGACCGTGTCCCAGTCCTCCTGTGTCTGCCGGACGAACAGCCCGTCCCGGATCACCCCGGCGTTATTCACCAGGATGTCCAGCTGGCCCCAATCCTTGACAACGCGCTCGACGCACTGCTGCGCTTCCTGCGGGTTGGCCACATCCGCCTTGAGGGCCAGGGCAGTTCCGCCGGCTCCGACGATCTCGGCCGCGAGAGTGTCGGCAGCTTCCTGGCTGCCACGGTAGACAAACGCCACCTTCGCCCCCTCCGCCGCCAGCGCCTTGACGATGGCCCGGCCGATCCCGCGGCTTCCGCCGGTCACCAGCGCGACCTGGTCCTTCAATCGCATGAGGAATCCCTTTCGAGCCCCGTCAACGACCCGGCCCGTTCACCCCGCGTGACCGCTCAGGTCGCCCCGCAACACCACGCTCAGGGAGCGCAGGTGGGCGACTATCCTATCATCGACAGACTGGAGGGCCGGGTTGCGGTCACGCAGGTTATAGCGAGTCACGGTCACGCGCGCCGACACGGTCGAGACGCCCTCGATCTCGCCCTTCCCCTTGAAGGTCGCGAGCCCTTCCGGCGAGCCGTCCAGTGGTTCCGCCAGTTCGGCCGTCACGACCAGGCTGCGGCCCGGTTCGACCAGGTTGCCGTACTTGACGTTTTTCGCCTCGCGCAGGGTGATGACGCTGTGGCGGAAGTCTTCCGTCAGACGCAGCAACCAGGCGCCGGCCTCCACCAGGGTTTGCAGCATCAGCACCCCCGGCATGACCGGGAAGGTGGGGAAGTGGTCGGCGAGGTATTCCTCGCCGAGCGTCAGGTTCTTCGCAACGCGGATGTGGCGGCCGGGCACCACCTCCAGGATCCGGTCCACCAGGTTGAATCGCATCGTTTACCCAGAACCCGACGCTAACCGTTTCCAGCAAACCACTTTCCGCGGCTGCCCCATCAAAAGGGGAAGTATAGCCGTGGCTCCCCCCCCCGGCAACCCCGAATCCCCTCTCCACCCTTCCTAAAGCTAGTAGTCGCTTCCCTCCGTCTGAAGATGCTTCCATTATTCTTGGGGACAGAAGGTTTAGCAATGTGGAAATATTGCGAAGATTGGGTAGTCTGCATCAAGGTGTCGGTCCAGAATGAATGCGTGGAAAGTTCGGCATCCTTCCCGACGAGGACCGCTGGCCTGCGTCCAGGCTCCCACAGATCAGCGGCATGCGAGCCGTTTCTTCACCTCTCTCGAAGCGCTGGGTCCGAACAGGTGAGCAGGAGCCATGATAAATTGGTTAAACCACCCACACTCCCTTCCTTCTTCTTGACATCGCTGCTATACTTAAATTGAGATTGTTTGTCGGTCCCACCCGTTATCTCACCGACTCCAACCGCCCTCGTACCCCGCCCGAGAAGTGCCGGCGACTGAAACAGCCCTGCTCCCAAACTTGAAACGTGTCAGGTAACGACCGATTGACGGAGTCGCCGAGGACTGACTTCGTTGCGAATCGGCGTTGAAGCTTCTGCGCCGCAGTGCTTTCTAGCTCTCCTGCGCTGTTGTCAATCCGCCTGATTTTTGTGTTTTCTTTGCCTCAACGCTCTGGAGACCGTATGCACCACTGCCGTTGTCGTCGATCGGCGTTCACGCTGATCGAACTCCTCGTCGTAATCGCGATCATCGCCATCCTGATCGGCCTGCTCCTGCCGGCCGTCCAGAAGGTGCGTGAGGCGGCCAACCGCGCCCAGTGCCAGAACAACCTCAAGCAGCTCGGCCTGGCCCTCCACAACTACCACGACACGCGCAAATCGCTGCCCTACGGGTACAAGATCGAGGTCACCGGCGACTACCACCGCCGCGACTGCTGGTATCAGCGCATCCTGCCTTACCTCGAACAGCAGGCCCTGTACAACCTCTACGAGGCGGACCGGACCGAGTACATTCATCAGATCAACAACACCATCTCCTGGACGCCCGTCTCGACCCTCGTCTGCCCGTCTGACGGCGAGGGGCCGGGAAAAGGCGGCAATGGCGGGACCACGTCGTTCCAGGGGAGTTACGCCGTCTGCGCCGGCAACGGCGCCCTGAGCGGCACCACCCGCACCGTGATCTCTTCCATTCCGGGCGGATATTTCGGGGCCAGCACGAAGTACCGGATCGATTGCCCCGACGGTTCCTCCAACACACTGTTGACCAGCGAGGGCATCCTGCGCAACGGCGGCGGCGCCTGGGGTGAGCTGGGCAGTTACTGGGGCGGAGCGGTCCACGGCGGCTATGCGTTCGCGACGTTCGAGGCGCCCAACACGACCGTCCCGGATCGCGTCTACAGCTGCAAATCGACCACCTACCCCAACGCCCCGTGCGAGAACGGCAACGCCGGCGGCCTGCCTGGACGCTACAACTTCGCCCGCAGCTACCACACCGGCGGCGTGAACGTCGGCCTGGGCGACGGCTCGGTTCGGTTCGTTCAGGACACGGTCGATCTGATTACCTGGCAGCGCCTGGGCGATCGTGCCGACGGCCAGGTGATCGGCGAGTACTAACGCAGGTCAAGCCCACGGGTGGCGTCCCGTGGGCTGTGGCAACATTCCAGCCCCCACCCCTCACGGGAGTGAAGGGCAAGGGGAAAGACTTCACCATGAAACAGCAACTGTTCCTGGGTCTGGGCGTTGCCGTCCTCGGTTTGGCCGTGTCGGGGTGTGGCGGCTCCGGGCTGCACGAGGTTTCGGGCACCGTGCAGTTCAACGGCACGCCCGTCAAGGAGGGGCGCATCCTGTTCCGCAACCTGGGAGGCGACAAGCGCGCCTACAGCGCCGGCATCGCCAACGGCAACTACGCGGTCGAACTTCCGGAAGGGAAGTTGCGCGTGGAGATCACGGCGTCTCGCATCATCCCGGGGAAGTTTGACACAGCCAACGGGGTCAAGGAGCCGGTCGGCGAGATGTACATCCCGGCCAGGTACAACGCGAAGAGTCAGCTGACCGTCGTCGTGGACGGAGCCAACCGGAGCCACTCGTTCGACCTCAAGAAGTGAGGCCGAGCCCGACAACGTCATGGTGTCTGCGCCGTCTACGCCGCTGTGCTGCGTGCGCGGCGCGGACACCTGGCACGGCCAAACCGGGCGCCGGATGCGCCACCGCCAGTAAGCCGCTTGCCCTCACATCGTCCGCCCGCCATCGACCACCAGCACCTGCCCGGTCACCAGGCTCGACTCCAGGGCCAGGAAGGCGACCGCGTCGGCAATGTCTTCCGGCGTGGCGGCCCGGCGCATCGGCGTGATCTGCAGCGACCGCTCGACGTGGTCCATGTGGTCGGCGAGCCACCGGGTCAGCACCGGCCCGGGAGCGACCGCGTTGACGCGCACGTCCGGACCGAAGGCGCGGGCCAGGGACTTCGTCAGGCAGTTCAGCGCCGCCTTGCTGGCCGCGTAGGGGATCGACGACCCGTGGCCCTGCAGGCCGGCCACTGACGTCACGTTGACGAGGTTCCCCTTGCGCTCGCGCAGCAGCGGCATGGCGGCCCGGCAGCAGAAGAACGCCCCCTTCAGGTTCACCCCCAGGATCTCGTCCCACACCTCGGCCGTCAGCGCCTCCAGGTTGGTATGCTCGATGAAGCGCGTCGTGCCGGCGTTGTTCACCAGCACGTCCAGCCCGCCCAGCTCCGCGTGGCAGCGGTCCACCATCGCCCGCACCGCCGCGTCGTCGGCAACGTTGGCCTGGCACAGCAGCGCCGGCACGCCGTGAGCCTTGACCTGCTCGACCGTCTCGGCTGCCTCCTTCTCGGAGCGCGAGTAGTTGACGGCGACCGCGAGCCCCTGGCGCGCGAAGCGCACCGCGACCGCCCGGCCGATGCCCGTCGCGGACCCCGTCACCAGGGCGACCTTCCTCGGACTGGTGCTCATGAGACGTCTCCCTTGTGCCGGCCGCGGCTTCGCTCGAGGTCGCGACAACCGGCCGCCAAGCCGCAAGCGGCCTTCCCGGACGCGACCATTTCCTGTTTTATGACACCAGGCCCGGGGAACCACCGTGGGCGCCCCGGCCCCCGTTCCATCGCGAGGTCATCATGCGACGATACATCCTCTGCGCGGTGCTGCTGCTCCTGCCCGGCGCCGCCCGGGCCGACGAGGGCGAAGCCCGGCTGCTGCGCTTCCCGGCGATCCACGGCAGGCAACTCGCCTTCACCTACGCCGGCAACCTCTACACCGTCCCCTCCGACGGCGGCACTGCCCGCAAGCTCACCAGCCACGACGGCTTCGAGATGTTCCCCCGGTTCGCGCCCGACGGCAAGCTGCTCGCCTTCACCGGCCAGTACGACGGCAACACCGAGGTGTACGTCATGCCGGCCGAGGGCGGCGAGCCGAAGCGCCTCACCTTCACCGCCACCCTGAACCGCGACGACGTGTCCGATCGCATGGGGCCGAACAACATCGTCATGGGGTGGACGCCGGACGGCAAGCACATTGTCTTCCGGTCGCGCATGCGCGAGTACAACGACTTCATCGGCCAGCTCTACCTCGTCCCGGCGGCCGGCGGACTGCCGAAGCAGTTGCCGCTGCCGCGCGGCGGCTTCTGCTCGTACTCGCCGGACGGCAAGCAACTCGCCTACAACCGCATCTTCCGTGAGTTCCGCACCTGGAAGCGCTACCGCGGCGGCATGGCGGACGAGATCTGGATCCACGACTTCGGGACGAAGAAAACCGTTCCGATCACCGACAACCCGGCGTGCGACGTCTTCCCAATGTGGCACCGTAATCAGATCTACTTCCTCTCCGATCGGGATGGCTACCAGCGCTTCAACCTGTACGTCCACGACCTCGACACGAAGGCGACAAAGCAGCTGACGCACTTCCGCGACTACGACATCAAGTTCCCGTCCCTGGGCGACGGCGCCATCGTGTTCGAGAACGGCGGCTACCTGTATCGGTTCAACATCGGCACCCAGACTCACAAGCGCGTGCCGGTACGCATCCTCGAGGACCGGGCGATGGCGCGCACCGCCCTGCGCGACGTGAGCAAGAACGTCGCCAGCTTCGAGATCGCGCCGGACGGCAAGCGGGCTCTGTTCGGCGCCCGCGGCGACCTGTTCACGGTCCCGGCCAGGCACGGGGCGACGCGCAACCTGACGGCCACCTCCGGGGTTCACGAGCGCAACCCGAAGTGGTCGCCGGACGGGAAGTGGATCGCGTACATCGCCGACGCCACCGGTGAGGACGAGATTCACCTCGCGCCCCAGGACGGCAAGGGACCGACCAGGCAGCTCACCACCGGCGCCGACACCTACAAGTACGCGCTGACCTGGTCCCCCGACGGCAAGAAGATCCTCTGGGCCGACAAGAAGCTGCGCCTGCAGTACGTCGAGGTTGCGACGAAGAAGGTGACGCAGGTCGCGCAGGCGAAGGCGTGGGAGATCCGCTCGTACGCCTGGTCGCCCGACAGCCAGTGGGTCGCGTATGCCCAGCCGGAGCAGGAGGGGCTGCAGAAGATTTACCTCTACTCGCTGGAGAAGGGCAAGTCGTACCCGGTGACGGATGGGTGGTACGCATCGTTCGAGCCGGTGTTCAGCGCGGACGGCAAGTACCTGTTCTTCGTCTCGAACCGCGACTTCAACCCGATCTTCAGCCGGACCGAGTGGAACCACGCCTACCAGGACCTGGCCCGCATCTACCTCGTCACGCTCGCCGCCGACACGCCCTCGCCGTTCAAGCCGAAAAGCGACGAGGTGGCAACTTCCGGCGAGGAGCCGAAACAGGACACGAAGGGCAAGAAGGAGAAGAAGGCCGACAAGGGCGACAAGAAGGAGCCCGAAAAGAAGAAGGAGTCAGTCGCGCTGCGGGTGGACGTCGAGGGGCTGACGGACCGGGTGATTCAGCTGCCGGTCGGCGTGGCGAGTTACCACAGCCTGACGCCGGTCGGCAGCGCGGTCTACTACGTCCGGCAGTCGGCCACGGAGCCGAGAGCATCGCTGCGCCTGTACGACGTTGCCCAGCAGAAGGAGACGACGCTCGGCCCGGTCAACGGGTACGAGATCTCGGCCGACACGAAGAAGATGCTCGTCTCGAAGGACGGCGGTTATTACCTCATCGACCTGCCGAAGGGCGCGCTCAGTCTGGCCGAGCCGCTGAGCCTCTCGGGGCTGCAGGTGCAGCTCGACCGCCGGGCGGAGTGGCGGCAGATCTTCCACGAATCCTGGCGGCAGATGCGCGACTTCTTCTACGACCCGAACCTGCACGGGGTGGACTGGAAGGCGGTCCGCGCCCGCTACGAACCGCTGGTCGAGCACGTCGCCCACCGAGCGGACCTGACGTACATCCTCGGCGAGATGATCGGCGAACTGGGCGCCGGCCACACCTACGTCGGCGGCGGCGATCTGCCGAAGGTCGAGCGCATCAAGATGGGGCTCCTCGGCGCCCAGCTGGAGCAGGATCCGCAGACGCGCTACTACCGCGTCGCCAAGATCCTCAAGGGCGCCAACTGGGACAGGAAGCTGCGCTCGCCGCTGACGGAGATCGGCGTCGGCGTCAAGGAGGGCGACTACCTCCTCGCGGTGGATGGTAAGCCTACCAACGAGATGGCGAACATCTACGAAAGCCTGATCGGCAAGGCCGACCGGCAGGTGACGCTGAAGGTCAACGCGACCCCGAAGGAGAAGGGCAGCCGTGCCGTCGTCGTCACGCCGATCGGCGACGAGCAGCCGCTGTACTACTACAACTGGGTGCAGGGCAACATCAAGAAGGTGAACGATGCGACGAACGGGCAGGTCGGCTACATCCACGTCCCGGACATGCTGGCAAACGGCCTGAACGAGTTCGTCAAGCACTTCTACCCGCAGATCCGCAAGAAGGCGCTGATCATCGACATGCGCGGCAACGGCGGCGGTAACGTCTCGCCCCAGCTGATCGAGCGGCTGCTGCGGCGGCCGGCGCTCATCGGGACGGCGCGCAACGTGACGTCGAACCCGAACCCGTCCGACCTGCACCTGGGGCCGAAGGTGTGCCTGCTGAACGAGTTCTCGGCGTCGGACGGCGATCTCTTCCCGTACCGATTCCGGCACTACAAGGTGGGCAAGCTGATCGGCAAGCGGAGCTGGGGCGGCGTCATCGGCATCCGCGGGTCGCTGCCGCTGCTCGACGGCGGGTATCTGAACAAGCCGGAGTTCGCCAGCTACGCGCTTGACGGCAAGAGCTGGCCGATCGAGAACCACGGTGTCGATCCGGACATCATCGTGGACAACGACCCGGCGGAGGAGTACGCGGGGGTGGATCAGCAGCTGAACCGGGCGATTGCGGAGATCCAGGACGAGCTGCGCCGCAACCCGACGCCGGTGCCGCCACGCCCGCCGTTCCCGAAGCGGTAACGGCAGGGCGGTAGAACGACCGTAAAGCCCACAGGTCGCGTCCCGGGGGGGCAGTGCCGGGTACTTCCCCCACGGGACGCGACCCGTGGGCTTTGGTTGGGGAACCCCAGGGCTTATCCCCGCCGCAGGTCCACCTGTTGCACTCCGTCCACGCGATTCAGCTCCGCCACCAGCGCCCCCGGGTCGGCCCCGGGCCGGAGCCGCCCGCGGTACGTCACCTCGATCGCGACCCCTTGCCGCGCCGTCGAGACGGCGCTGACCCGGCACTCCACGAGCGCCCTGTCCAGGATGGTGGCGACGGCCTCCTGCCCCTGCCCGATCCCCAGCCGGACGGTAAGCAACCACTCACCGCCGGACGCTGGCCCGACCGTCGGAGGGACCGGACGGACGAGGACGGCCGCTATGCTGCCGACCGCAGTCCCAAGGCACGCCTCCACGAGCAGGCCGGCGCCCGCTCCCATCCCAACCACCACGGCGAAGATCACGAACGCCGTGTCGCGCGTGTCCTCCACCGTTGTGCGGAACCGGACGATCGATAGCGCGCCGACCAGGCTGAACGCCCGGGCGACGTTGGTCCCAATCACCTGCGTCACCAGCGCGATCAGGACCGCCAGCATCACCAGCGTCGGGATCAGCGCCGCCGGAGGCGTGTCGCCTCGGTGGGTGCGGCGGTACACGACGGCCACCACACATCCGAGGCCGAACGCGACTGCCAGGCGCAGGACCAATACCCCGGCGTGGTGCAACAACTCGTCGGGGGTCAGGTCCACGCCGACAATCGCCTCGCCCGCGCCCTTCAGCCACTCAGGCATGGGCCGCATCCTTGGCGCTTGCGTCCAGCCCCCACGCCCCGACGCACAGCCGGTACTTGGACACCGCCGACGGCTGCAACCGCAGGTCTTCCACCAGGAGCTTGAACGGGGTCGGCGGCGCGCTGCGGAACTTCAATTCGAGCACCACCTTCCCCTCGAGCAGCGGCACTCCCTCCGGCCCCTCCACCGACCAGACGTTAGCCGGTGCGCCCCGTACCTGCCGGTCCAGGGTCAGGCGCAGCGGGCCGTCCGCCGTCTCCGCGACGTAAGCTGAGCGGTCGTAGCGCACCAGACACATCGGCCGCAGCCCGCCCTCGGCCACCTGCAGCCCGAACCACCTCCCCGGCCAGCTGGCAGGAACTGCTGCTCCCAGCAGTTCCACCTCGTCGGCCGGGGTGCGGGCACGATCCTTGGCCACGCGATCCCCGTTGCGGGTCTTGCGCTCCAGGAAGACGAACGGCTCGGCGCCGTACCGGCGGACGCGGAACTTGCTTCGCCCGAAACGGCCGGTGCGGCGGTAGACGTCGAACGCGACCGTGTCCAGGTACAGGCTCGCGGTCCGGTAGCCGGCGGACGTTGTGTCGGCGTGCGGGTCGGGGGCGAGGTGCTGCCGAGCCCACGCCTCCGCCGCACCGGCCGTCGCCTCGTCCACGAGGAACTTCAACTCGTAGGCGTGCGGCTCGGGAGGGCGGACGATCGACGACCCGTCCGACCCGGCCGTCTCGTTCGGCGGTTCGGCGCGCACGACCGGAGGCGTGACATCAGGGGCCGGCGGGTGGGCGGCGTGCCCGTTGCGTGACGGCTCCTGGGCTAGGCGGTTGTCGTTCACTGGTCCTGGCCTTTCTTCGAGGTGTTTGGGGGTGGGGATGCTTCCGGCATCGGCTGGGGCGGGGGGCCGAACCCTGGCGGGCCGCCAAACGGGCGGGGCGGCAGCAGACGGCCAAGCGCGACACCAACTTCTTTGTCGTCGAGGCGCCCGTCCTTGTTCCCGTCCGCCTCGCGGAACAGGCGCTTCGCCGCCTCGAGGGCCTGGGCGCGGGTGACCTTGCCGGCCTGGCCCCTGTCCGCCTCCTTCATCAGGGAGCGCGCAATCCTCGGGCCTGGGCCGAAGAAGAAGACCGGCGGCCCCCCGTCCTTTCCTTTCGGACCCTTCGGCGGCGGGCCGAACCCGGGCGGCGGGGGGAGGAGACGGCCGATGCCGTCGGCCAGCTGCTTCTCGGTGACGGCCCCGGTATCCCCGGGGTCGCATTCCTTGAATAGACGGCCGGCCGCATCGAGCCATTCATCCAGGGCGACCTTCCCGTCCCTGTTCGTGTCGGCCGCCTTGAGGATTTCCGGCGCGAGGACGTTCACCAGGCCGAACCCGGGCGCTCCCCTGGGGCCTTTCGGACCGAACCCGGGGAAGTTGAGCCGTGGCGTGAACCCTGCCGACTTGCCAGCCAGCTGCAGCGCCACCGACTCCACCCGCCTGGCCACGAACGGCTTCAGGTCCGGCGTTT
>JADLBT010000209.1 GCA_020847555.1 Gemmataceae bacterium | reverse complement strand
CCCCGCATGGTCAGACGCAGGCTTAGCTTGGCGCCCTTCAGATCGACCTCCTGCCCCTCGCGGCGGCACTTCAACTCGGCCTTGCCTTCGAGGATCACCTGATCGACCTGCCAGCTGATGGTCAGCTGATCGCACGACCCGTCCAGCCCGTCGCTGGACACGGTCACGTTGCCGGTCGCCAGGATGCTGCCTCGCGGGGCCGCGAGTTCGAGCTTGTCGCAGCTGACGCGGAACTGCACTTCCTTGCCGGTCTGTGCCGTCATCAGGGTACGGCCCTTGACGATCTCGACGCGGAGCACCCACGGGCACGGCGCATCGGGGGCCGGCGGCTCATTCGTCTGGGTTGGGGCCGCGGGCTGGACCAGCGGGTCGGGACCAGGTCTGGCGGCACTGCTGCCGCCCTGGCCCATCGGTTGCGGTTTGAGGACGTCCGGCGAACTCGGCATCGGCGTCACCGGCGCGGGCGGGCGCTCGGCGGCGGCAGGCACGGGCGGTTTTGGTGCGGGCGGTTGCGGGGCTGGTGGAGTCGGCGTCCTGGCCCTCTCACCCTCGGGCGGAGTGACGCCGCCTACTGGCTTGATGTCTGGGACCGGGGGCAAGCCGACGTCCGACGGCAGCGATCGCGGCTTCGGGCCGGCCGGGAGCGGGTGCGGCGCCGGAGGGAGCGGCGCCTCCGGCAACTTCTTCTCCACTTTCTTCTCGGGTTCGGTCTTCGGCAGCGGACCCGGCAGCACGTCCGGCGGCCCCTGAGCGGCGACCGGCATGAGCCGGTCTTCCTTCTTCGGTGGGGGCGGCGGCGCCGTCGGCACCGGAGTGATGGCGTCGGCCGGCAGATCCTTCGGCAGCGGCGCCGGCGCAGCGCCCGCCGGCAGGTCGGGGCTGCCGTTGATCAGTGGCAGCGGGACCGCCACGGCCGGGACTGGATCCACGGCATCGCGCTTCTCCGGCCCCTGGTGGTCTACCTTCTTTACCTCGCTTACCTCTTTCTCGCCCGGCCTGGTGGGCTCGAGGGCTACCGGCGGTTCCTGCGCCGCGACGGGGGCAGCGTTACCCGTCAGAACGCCCTGGTAGCAGACGACAATGGCCGCCTGCACCAGGATCAAGAGGGTGACAACACCCCAACGACGTCTCCAGGACATGGGTTATTCCTCCGTCAGTTCCGGATGCGGTTCCGGTCCGGGGGGGAAGATTAGCACAGACCGCCGAGCCCTGTCTGCGCCGACTCGCCCGCTCCGGCTGACGTGGGAAGGCCGCTCCCTCGCCGGGGAGGGATGGTGTGTAACGGGTTCCTGGCAAGCCCACGGGATGCCACTCGTGGGCTTGACAAAACCCCTTCTGCAGACCCGAGCACGAGGGCTCAGCGCTCGTCGGCGAGGCACCTGACCGGGATGACGAGCGTCTCGCGCACCGGCGCGCTCACGCGCACCCGCACGGCGCTGTCCCGATTGCCGCCGGGCAGTCGGGCGCCGTCGAGCTGCACCTTCACCGTCGCGCAGTTCTCCGGACCGGCCGCCCACCGACATTGCAACGCTGGATCGTCTGCGGTCACGTCCTCGATGACGACCTTCTGACCGTCCCGGTCCGTCAGGCGGACGAACCGGGCGCCGGCGGGCCGCAGTTCGACGGCGCCGGGTACGGCGGTCAGCCGCGGCCGCGGGCGCTTGACGACGGTGAGCGGAACCTGCAGTTCCCGGTAGTCCGGGTCGCTGGTGTGGACGACCAGCACCTCGGTGTGTCGGCCCTCGGGATACTCCGCCCCGAGATCGAGGCGAAGTTTGAACGCCCAGTGTCCGAGCACATTGCGACCCTGGTCGGTCAGGCGGACCGTCAGGTGGGGCGAGCTGACAGCGAGGTGTGTAATCGCCAGCGGCGTTGGGCGCAGGTCGGTCAATACGATTTCCTGGCTGACGGGCCGCTCGGCGACGAGCGTCAGGGCCGCCGGCTGGAGGGTCACCTCGGTGACGACTCGGGCCGCCACCTCCAGGTTCACCTCACGCTCGGCCGCCCCGGCCCGATAGCGGAGCAGCAACCGCCACGTGTGCGGCCCGGCAGACTGCCCCAGGGCGTTCACCTCCAGCGGGATCGTGCCTTCCTCGCCCGGCCTGAAGACCAGCCGTTCCAGCCTCGGGCGCAGACAACCGCAGCCCGGCCGCGCCTCGACAATTTCGACCGGCTCCGTCCCTCGGTTGACGAAGGAGAACGAATAGCCCAGCCTCGCCCCGCTGCGGATCTCGCCGAGTTCGGCGCGCAGGGTAGAGAACACCAGGTCGGCCCGCCCCTTCCCGACCGCGCCCAGGAGCAGGGCAAGGGCGGCAAGCAGGGCGGCCGGTGTACGCGGCGCGCGGTGCCATCGGCGCATGACGGACCCTCCCGGTTCGATGAGGCGCGGACTGTAGCGACGCCGTGTCGGGGCGCCAAGACGGGATTGGTCGTAACGGCTCGCTTTACCAACCGCGAGCGCCAGTGAACGAAGCAGCCACATGGTTACTGCAGTCCACGGATCACCCGGCATGGATTCCCGGCCGCCAGCACCCCCGGCGGGACGGAACGCCGCACCACGCTGCCGGCTCCGATGGTCGTGTCGTCGCCGATCGTCACCCCCGGAAGAACGATCGCCCCGCCGCCAATCCAGACGTTCGCTCCGATGCGCACCGGTGCCGCCATTTCCAGCCCGCGACCCCGCAGCGTCGGGTCCACCGGGTAGTAGGCGGTGTAGATCTGGACCGCCGGACCGATCCGCGTCCCGACCCCGATGTGGACCGTGTTGCAGTCCAGAACAACGCAGTTGAAGTTGAGGGAAGCTCCCTCACCGAGGAAGATGTACGCCCCGTAGGAGCAGTAAAACGGCGGTTCGATCCACGCGCCAGGCGCCACGTGCCCGAAGAGTTCGCCCAGGATGGTGGCCCGACCGGCGGCGTCGGCCGGCGCGGCGGCGTTCAGTCGGGCGCACAGTTCCCGAGCCCTTGCCCGCGCCCGAGCCAGTTCGGGATCGGCGGCCCGGTACGGTTCGTTCGCCAGCATCTTCTCGCGCTCGGATCGGTTCACCGCTCGGCCCTCTCACCGCGCCGCCAGGAACCGGAGGCAGACGGGCGTCGGGACTTCCGCCCGGCCGCCGGTCGGCGTCAGCGCCCCGGTCATCGGATCAACCCGAAAGACAATCACGCTATCGCCGTCCTGGTTGGCGACGAGGAGGTACGCGCCGGTCGGGTCGATGACGAAGTTGCGCGGAGTGCGGATGCCCTGGCCCTGGTGCCCGGCCGACGTCAGCGCGCCTGTCTGCTCGTTGACGGTGAAGATCGCGATGCTGTCGTGCCCGCGGTTCGAGCCGTAGACGAACTTCCCCGACGGATGAACCACCACCTCGGCGGTACTCGTGTTCCTCTTGAAGCCCCTGGGCAAGGTCGAAACGCTCTGCCCCGGCGTGAGCACGCCGCGCTGGGCATCGTATCGGAACGGCGTCACGGTCGAGTCCAGCTCGTTGATGACGTAGGCGAACTTCCCGGTCGGATGGAAGGCAAAGTGGCGCGGGCCGGCGCCGGCCTTGACGTCAGCGGCCGGCGGGTCGTTGGGGGTCAGCGTGCCCTTCGCCGCGTCGTAGCGGTAGACGAGCACCTTGTCGAGGCCCAGGTCGGCGACGAAGGCGAAGCGGTTCGCGGCGTCGAGGTTGATCGAGTGGGCGTGCGGCGCCTCCTGGCGGCGCGGGTTGATGCCCTTGCCCCTGTGCTGCACGAACGCGGTCGCCGGGCCGAGCTTACCGTCCGCCCCAATCGGCAGGATGCAGACGCTGCCGCCGGTGTAGTTGGCGACGAGCGCATGCTTGCCCTGCTTATCCAGGATGATGTGACAGGGGGCGGCGCCGCCGGAGGACGCCTGGTTGAGGAGCGTCAGACTGCCGGTCTTCGGGTCGATGACAAACGCGCTGACGGAGCCCACCTTCTTGCCGCCGAAGTTGCCGACCTCATTGGCCGCATAGAGGTGTCGGCCGTCCGGGTGGATGGCGAGGAAGGAAGGGCTGAGGGTCTGTCCGGCCAGTTCCACCTTGCCCGTCTTGCCGGTGGCGAGGTCGAGGTCGAAGCGGTAGATGCCCTTGCTCTTCTTGCCGGTATAGGTGCCGACATAGACGCGGACCGTCTTGTCCGCTTGCCTGTCCTGGGCGCCGAGGCGAGCGTCGCGCCGCGCTGCCGGAGCCAGGGCGACGAACACGGCGAGGGAGGCGAGCAGAACGGTCGAGCGCAAGGATCGCATCGGGATCTCCGCGGAGAGGTAAGGGGGCGAAACGGACACGGCACGGGCCATCTCTGGTTTGATATGACCCGCCGGGAGCACCAGGAAGGGTCTGCCCGGCGACGGAAACTTCCCGGTCCGAGTTTGCTGTCCCCCGCGGCGCGACGGCCTACACTATCGGGCATGTCAGATGGTCCCTGTCGTCACCCGTCCGAGGCCGACGCCATGACGCTCCTCTATCGCGACCCCCTCTTTTTGCAACACGAAACCGGCCGCCACCCCGAGAACCCGAACCGGCTTCGCGCCATCACCGCCCGCCTGGAGGGGGCTGGCCTCGTCGCCCGCTGCACGCCCGGCAGCTACGAACCGCTCGCCCCGGAGGTGGTGCTGCACCTCCACAGCCCGGAGCAGGTCGAGCAGGTCCGCGCGATCGCCCGGCACGGCGGCGGTTGCATCGACGCCGACACCGTCGTCTCTCCCGCGTCGTATCGCGTCGCCCTGGCGGCGGCCGGCGCGTGCGTGGCGGCGACGGGCGCGGTGCTGCGCGGGGTCGAGCGCACGGCGCTATGCCTGGTGCGCCCGCCAGGGCACCACGCCACGCCGGACCGCTGCATGGGCTTCTGCCTGTTCAACAACGTCGCCCTGGCCGCCGACCACGCCCGGCGCGCCCACGGCCTGACGCGCATTCTGATCGTGGACTGGGACGTTCACCACGGCAACGGGACACAGGACATCTTCTACGAGGATCCCGAGGTGTTCTTTCTCAGCATCCACCGTTACGGGCACGGTTTCTATCCCGGCACCGGCGCCAGAGACGAGACGGGTCAGGGCCGGGGACTCGGCTGCACCTTCAACGAGCCGGTTCGCCATGGCACGTCGCGCGAAGAGTACAGCGGCCGGTTCAGGCGTGCCCTCGAACGCGCCGCGGACAGGATCCGGCCGGAACTGGTGCTGCTCAGCGCCGGCTTCGATGCCCACATGGCGGACCCGATCGGCTCGCTTGACCTGGAGACGGATGATTTCGCCGCGATGACGCGCGACGTGCTGGACGTGGCCAGGACGCACGCGGGGGGCCGGCTGGTCAGCTGCCTGGAGGGCGGTTACGACCTCGACGCGCTGGCCGAGTCGGTACAGGCCCACCTGGAGCAACTCCTGGGGGCATGAAAACCGTTGCGCGCCAAGACGCCAGGAGCGCAAAGGGGGTCTGCCTTTGCGCTCCTGGCGTCTTGGCCGCACAGGACGGCGGAGCGCGGCGGGAGCAGGCGCGTGGTGGTGACGGCAAGTTGCTCGCGCAGGTCGGCGGACGCGCGGAAGACGGCGCGCTCGATGTCGCGCAGCGTCACCTCGACGCGGTCGGGGCCGATGCGCCGCTCCAGGCGCGCCTCCTCGCCGACCTCGGACACGCCGGTGTTGCGGAACAGCAGGGCGCGCGCCTGCGCCTCGAGCAGCACGGTGTCGCCGCAGCGCAGCCGCTCGACAAGATCCTGCTGCGGGATCACGGGGAAGGCGGCAGTGCCGTCCTGGAGGACGACCCGCGCCCGCATTGAAATAATGCGGGCCACCAGGCATACAGCTCAATGAAAGTCTGTCATGACTTGATTGACTGCCTTGTCGGAATGGCCGCCCGGCGACCGCGCAACAGGGCTGGACAGGAGCGGTCGGAACAAGCTCAATGAAGCGCCATCGATTCAGGCGAGGGCTCTCCCCCTCGCCGGGCACTCCTCGCGACTGCGACGGCAGTTCTTCGCGGCAACCAGCAGGACGTTTTCATACAACCAGCAACGATGGGCGACCCCGCGGACGCGGCTCGCCCGACGGCTGCTTTTTCCAATCACGGAAGGGCGGAAAGAGAGGTGTCCGATGACTCTCGGGTCGGTGATTCGCGAGGCGCGGGAGCGGCTGGGCTGGACGCAGAGCGAGCTGGCGGACCAGGTCGGCGTGGACCCCAGCTCCATCGCCAAGTTGGAGAAGGACGTCCTGCTCCCCAGGCAGGATCTGACCAGGGCCATCGCCAGGCTCCTCGTACTCGATGGCGATCGGTTGGACGCGATGGCAAACAGCGCCCGCAAGCAGCGCGTCCGCACCCGCGGGCGCCCGGCCGCGGTGGTCACCCGCGGCGCCGAGTCGGCGCCGCCCGAACCCCCTCCGGGGCGTGCCTCGTCCGCGGAGGAAATCGGCCGCGCGATTCTCGACGATGCCGACCTGAAAATGGGTTTTCTGTACCTGCGTGCCGCCCTCGCCGATCCGACCCTCAAACCTGCGGTCCTCACCACCCTGCAGGCGCTGGCGGAGAAGGACCGCCCGCCAACTCCGGAGGACCGCGGGCCACGCATGCGATGATTCATCGTGTTTGAACCCCTGCCCCTTTCCTGGCAGGGAAGGGGATGCGGGGGGTTAGATTTTTCCCCTCCCAAGGAACTTCCCGCCATGTTCGTTACGCATCTGGAAAGCGCCCTCGACGGCACCCGCTTCGAGGCCGGCCAGGTCCACACCGTTCACCAGGGTCGGCCCCTCTGGGTCCGCTACGACCTCGACCGGGTCCGCGCCGCGGTCAGGCCGACCGACTTCACCGCGCGGCCGCCGTCGCTGTGGCGTTACCGCGAACTGCTGCCCCTGCCCGCCGGGACGGAGCCGGTCACCCTCGGCGAGGGGATGACGCCGCTGCTGCCGTGCCCGCGCCTGGGCCGCGAACTCGGGCTGCTGAACCTGCTGGTCAAGGACGAGTCGCAGCTGCCGACCGCGAGTTTCAAGAGCCGCGGCATGACGGCAGCAGTCAGCATGGCGCACCACTTCGGCCTGCGCCGCCTCGCGATCCCGACGGCCGGCAACGCGGGCGGCGCCATCGCCGCCTACGGCGCCCGCGCCGGCATGGAGGTGTACGTCTTCATGCCCGACGACACGCCGCGCATTAACCAGCTCGAAGCGCACCTGTGCGGCGCCAGGGTGTTCCTCGTCAACGGCCTGATCACCGACTGCGGGCGCCTGGTACGTGAGGGGACCGAGCGCATGGGATGGTTCGATGTGTCCACTCTCAAGGAGCCGTACCGCCTGGAGGGCAAGAAAACGATGGGGCTCGAACTGGCCGAGCAACTCGACTGGCGGCTGCCGGACGTGATCCTGTACCCGACCGGCGGCGGCACCGGCCTGATCGGCATGTGGAAGGCGTTCGCGGAGCTGCGCGAGCTGGGGTGGCTGAAGGCGGAGAAACTCCCGCGTCTGGTGAGCTGCCAGAGCGACGGCTGTGCCCCGATCGTGCGGGCATACGAGCAGGGCGAGCGCTTCGCCGAGCCGTTCCCGAACGCTCACACCGTCGCGAGCGGGCTGCGCGTTCCGGCGGCGGTGGGCGACTTCATGATGCTCGACGCGATCCGGGCGAGCGGCGGCTGCGCCCTCGCGGGGCGCGAGGAGCGTATCGTGGAGTGGATGGGCCGCGTGGCGGCACGCGAGGGCATCGGCATCTGCCCGGAGACGGCAGTCTGCTTCGACTGCCTGGAAAGGCTGCGTGCCGACGGGCGCGTGCGGCCTGATGAGCAGGTGGTGGTGTTCAACACGGGCGCCGCGCAGAAGTACCCGGAGGTGGTGCCACTCGACCTGCCCCGACTCGACAAGCACAAGCCGGTGGACTACGCCCGACTGGCTGGGGAGTGATCCGGACCCGCAGTGCGGGCATCCCGGCGCTGTCCGAGTCCACAGCGTCAGCGCGGGTTTTAGTCCCGTCCCGCGCTGACGCTGCGGGCTCGGACAAAGCACCTCTGACGCGCGGTTCGGGTTTGTGTTCGCCCGCGGAAGAGGGTAAACTCACTCAGGAAAATGGCCCACAACCATCCTCTGCCAATCCGAGCAATCATGGCCGAACCGTACTACCGCTACCTTCAGTGCAACGCCCAGGACGGCGTCCTGGTGCTGGCGCTCGCCCCCACGCAACTCCGAAGCGGGGATTTCGACCTGATTGACCAGGTGCGCCAGGAGTTACTGGCAGCGCTCGCGCTGAACGGAACGCGCAAGGTCGTCGTGGATCTGTCGGGGGTCGAGTACGTCGGCAGCGGCGGCTTCCGCCCCCTCCTCAGCCTGCGCAAGAAGTTGCAGGAGATGGGCGGCGACATGCTGCTGTGCGGGCTGCGTCCGGAGGTTCGAGAGGTGTTCCAGACTTCCCGGCTGATCGACGCCCGCGGGTCGTCATCCGCCCCGTTCGGCGTCGAACCGGACGCGGTCGCCGCGGTCGCACGTCTCACCAGGCCCGCCAACGGTCCGAAAGGTTAGAACCGGCGGACCAAACACGACGAGCTAGAAGCGTAAGCGACGCGCCTGCTCGTCCTGCCCCCCCTTGCCGGCCGGTCGATTTGACAGCCCGCTTTTTGTGTCCCATGTTAGCGCAGGAGAAACTGCTATCCGCGGCCGAACCCGTCCGCTCGGAACAGACGGTGCCTCGCGGTGGTCAAGACAACTAACTCCTCCTGCGCAGGGAGTCCCGCATCGGGACGGGCCTGCGTGAGCCCACTCCCTAACATAAAGGACGCCGCCGTCATGGTGAGCACTGAACTAGGAGCCTGTGAATGGTTCGTCTGGGATCTGCGTCGCAGCAACCTGATTGACCGCGGCCAACTCGACCAGCTGGTCGGCGAATTCCTGCAAACCAACCCGAAGGCGGATCCGCCAGCCCTCGCTGAGTTCCTGATCGGCCGCGGCATCCTCAGCCAGTTCCAGGCCGAGCGCCTGCTCCAGGGCAAGACGCAGGGGTTCGTCCTGGGGCCGTACACCCTGATGGACGCTCTCGGCGCCGGCAGCATGGGCACGGTGTACAAGGCGTCGTCGAAGAACGACGGCAACTGGTACGCGGTGAAAGTCCTCCCGCGACGCAGCATGTGGAACGTCCGCATCGCCCGCCGCAAGGTGCGTGCGTTCGAGCAGTGCCGCCACCCGGCTGTCATCCCGTTCGTGGACGTCGGCACGTCCGGCAGCATGCACTACCTGTCCTGGCCCTTCGTCGAGGGCGAGGGGCTCGACAAGGCGGTCGCCCGGCAGGGCAAATTCCCGCACACGCAGGCCGCGGCAATCGCTCTGCAGGTGGCCGAGGGGCTGGAGGTGTGCCACCACCAGGGGCTGTTCCACGGTCTGCTCAAGCCGTCGAACATCCAGGTCGGGGCCGACGGCCAGGTCCACATCCTCGACTTCGGCATCGGCTGTCTGCTCGCCGAAACCGAGGGCGAGTCGCTGGTGGACACCATGTCCACGGCGAACTCGGTGGCCAGTGGGCTCGATTGCGCCAGCCCCGAGAGCATCATGGATCCGACGAACCTGACGCCGGCCGGCGACCAGTACAGCCTGGGGTGTGTCCTGTATTACTGCCTGACCGGCCAGTATCCGTTCCCGGAGGGGAGCGCGGCCGAGAAGATGATGGCGCATCAGTTCAAGGAACCGACCCCGGTGCGTGAGCTGAACCCGGACGTACCGGCGGAACTCACGGAGATCGTCGAGCGGTTGATGAAAAAGGCGCCGGAGGGACGGTACGGCAATGTGCGGGAGGCGGTTGAAGCACTGAGGGGGCTCGCCGGCAACTCGGCCCCCGCCCCGCGCCCCGCGCTCCGGCTCCAGGGAGGGCGGGAGGTAGCCGCCGAGCGTGCCGCCCCGGCCAGGCACGACGCTGGCCGCCACGCCCCGGCCCACGAGTTCTCCGCCCGCGGCATCTCCCCTTCGGTCCAGACGCCTCGACCGACCGGGAACGTGTCGCTGCCGAACCGGCAGTCGCTGCGCGGCGGGCCAGCCGCGCCCATTCACGAGCCGCCCGTCCAGTATGACCGGCGCCCGACCCTCGACGACGAACCACGGTACGAGGGAGCCAATCCGATGATCTACGTCGCCATCGCCGGCGCTGCCTGCCTGCTCGGCGCCGGGATCGCGTTCTTCCTGCTGTAAGGGTGCCAGAGCGGGAATTACCAGCCCGGAGCGCCCGCGCCGGGCGCGACAAGCGCCCGGCGCGGGCGCTCCGGGCTGGGGGCTG
>JADLBT010000208.1 GCA_020847555.1 Gemmataceae bacterium | reverse complement strand
GCCAGGAAAGACCTTCCTGGCGCTCCTTGCGTCTTTGCGCGAAACGCTCTTACTTGCTGTGTTCCTTCAGCTTTCTCTCGACCTCGGCCTTGCGGTTCTTCTCCCGGGCGCTGTCGCCGGCCAGCTCGAGGCCGCGCCGCCAGGCCGCGATCGCCGCCGCCCGGTCCCCCAGCGCCATGTGGACGTCGCCCAGGTGGTCGTAGATCTCGATGTGCTGGGCGCCCTTGTCCTTGACCGCCTCCTGCAGCGCCTTCTTCGCCTCGTTGAACTTCTTCTGCTTGTACAGCACCCAGCCGAGGCTGTCGAGGTAGGCGCCGTTGTCCCGGTCGTCCTCCGGCGCCACCTTCGCCTTCTTGCGCCGGGCCTGGTCCAGCTCGAGCGCCTTGCGGATCAATTTCTCCGCCTCGGCCAGGTTCATGTTGTGGTCGGCCCAGATGTACCCCAGATCGTTGCAGTACGCCGGCTCGTCGGGCCGCTTGGCGATCAGCGCCTTGAGCTTCTCGGCCGCCTTGTCGATCTGCTTGAGATCGACGTAGACGTTGCTGAGGATGTAACGGTAGCGCTCCCCGTAGGTGTCCTTGTCCTCCTGCTCGAGGGTGTTGTCCTTCTCGATCCGTTCGAGGACGTCCTCGTATGCCCGGGCCGCCTCCGGGTACTTGCCGGCCTCACGCAGCACCCACGCCTTGAGCTGGCGCTCCTGCCAGTTGTCCTGGGCACGGATCAGGTTCTCGACCAGTTTCAGCGCCTGGTCGTACTTGCCCTGCTTGGCGATGGCCTGGATCAGCAGTCGGTGGACGCCCGGGCGAAGCCGCTTCGTCGCCTCGTAGTCGTCGTCCTGAATGAAGTCCGGCTCGCCGAACCGATTCGTGATTGCCAGGTAGTAGACGCGCGCCTTGCTGTCGCCGAGCTTCAGCTCGAGCAGCTCCCGGCAGACCTTCGCGCTCTCGCCGAATTTCTTGTTCTCGTACAGCATGTCGATCAGCCCGCCGTAGGACTGCAGCACCTTCCTGGTGCTCTGCAGCTTGACGGCCTGGTCCATGCAGATGCGGTAGAAGACCTCGGCCGCCTGGCGGTCCTTCAGGTCGTTCGCCGCCAGGGCCAGGATGTAGGCGCCGTTGAACGTGAGCGGGTGGTCCTTGGCCTTCGCCAGGGTGACGGCCTCGGCCAGGAGCTTTTTCGTTTCCGCGGGCCGGGCGACCAGTGCCTTGACCTGGGCGCTGACCACGTCGTCCCCCGTGACCCGGTTGATGTCGGTGAGGCGCTTCTGCAGCGCGTCGTCGGCCCGTGCGGTCAACGCGGCCCCGAGGAGGAACAGGGCGGCGACCGCCAGGCGGGCGAGGGCACCGAGCGATATCCTACGCATAAGTCATCTCCGCGATAAACTTCCCGGGCGTCCACACTTATCCTCCTTATCGTAACCGCGCGCTGCCCACCAGGCTACGGCACCTTCGGGCGGCGGCGAAACGGTGCGGGCGCGTCCGGGCCGTTTTGACTTTCCATCGCCTGAAGCCTAGAGTTCGACAGGTCACCGGGGGCGCCGCGGTGGGGCGAGCACGCCGCAGAGGAGACGACCGTGGCTGAGCCAGGGGCATTACAACCAGACGTTGAGCCGTTCCCGGGCTACCGCCTGGTGCGCTTCCTCGGCCGCGGCGGGTGGGGGGACGTCTGGGAGGCCAGGCAGCCGGACGGCCGCCCGGTCGCTCTGAAGTTCCTGCACTGCGACTCCGAGCTGGCCGCCGTTCACGAGATCCGCGCGCTGCAGTCGATCCGGCAGCTGAGCCATCCCAACCTGATCCACGTCGATCGCATCTGGGGCTACGCCGGCCACGTCGTCGTCGCGATGGAGCTGGCGGAGGGGAGTTTGCTGGACCTGCTGGACGTGTACCGGGCGGAATACGGGACCGGGATTTATCCGCAGCACCTCTGCCACTACCTCCGCCAGGTCGCCGACGCCCTGGACTTCCTGAACAAGCGGCAGCACCACCTGAACGGGCAGCGCGTGGCGGTCCGGCACTGCGACGTCAAGCCGAGTAACCTGCTGCTTCTCGGAGGGCAGGTGAAGCTGGCCGACTTTAGTCTGTCGGCCCAGGTCACGTCACCGATGGGGTATCACCGCCGGGTCGGCACCTACTGCTACACCGCGCCGGAGCTGTTGCAGGGGTGGCTGAGCGATCGGAGCGATCAGTACGCCCTGGCGGTCACCTACTGCGAGCTGCGGGGCGGCTGCCGGCCGTTCCCGGATCCTCCGCTCGACGTCGGCAAGGACTACGCGCGCCCGGCGCCCGACCTGGCGATGCTGTCCCCCGCCGAGAGGCCGATCATTGCGCGGGCGCTCGACTCGGTGCCGCAGGGGCGCTGGCCGTCGTGTATCGAGTTGATGGACCGTCTCCAGCGCTGTACGCAGGAAGTCAAGATCCCCGTTTAGCGCGGGCCTCCACCAGCCCGGCGCTGGCGCTCCGGGCTGGTAGCGCTATCATGCCATGCTGACTCCCTTTTTTACCCTCGCCGCCGTCTCGCCCGGCCGCCAGCGCACCTTTCGGTGCCTGGCCGCCGCTCACGTCGTCGCCCTCGGGTGCGGGTTCGCCGCGGTCGAGGCGGGCGGCACGGGCGGGGCTCCGCTGCTGGGCCACCTGCTCCTGGTCGCCGGCATCATCGAGGGCGCCCTGCTGATCGGCTGGCGCCTCACCCAGCTGCCCAAAAGCCAGGCGCTCGAGTTTCTGCTCGTCAGCCCGGTGCGGCCGCGGCAGCTCTTCCTCGCCGAGGCGCTGGTTGGCCTGGCCCGTCTCGCCCTCGTCAACCTCGCAGGACTCCCGCTCCTGCTGCTCCTGGTCGGCGCGGGCCACCTGAACGAACTCGATGTCCCCCTGCTCCTCGTCATGCCGCTCACCTGGGGAGCGCTGGCCGGGCTGGCACTGATCGCCTGGGCATACGAGCCCGTCGCGGTGCGCCGCTGGGGCGAGCGCCTGCTCCTCGGGCTGGTCCTCGTGTATCTGGTCGTCGGAGTGCTGGCGGGCGAACACCTGCGCGAGTGGCTGGCGTGGCTGCCGGGGGATCTGGGCGAATCGGCCTGGGGGTGGTTCTACACGGTCCACCGCTACAGTCCGTTCGCTGTCATGCAGGCCGCGCTGCGCTCGGAGCCGCTCTTCACGCTGGACGACCTGCTTACCTTGCAGCTGTTCGCGCTGGCGGCAATCGGGGTACTCGGGTGGCGGGCGGCGTGCCGGCTGCAAGGGCACTTCCACGACCGGCACTACCGGCCAGCGGTGGACCGATCCGGGAGACGGCGCGCGCCAGTGGGAGAACGACCGCTGGGGTGGTGGGCCGTCAAGCGGGTGAGCGAGTACTCGGGGCGCGTCAACCTGTGGCTGGCGGGCGGGTTTGGCATCGTCTACGCGGCCTATACCATCGCCGGCCCGGCGTGGCCAGCGTGGATGGGCCGCCAGGTGTTCGAGGTGTTCGACGGCCTGGGAGGCATCCCGGTCGTGGCGACGGCACTCGTCATCCTCGCGGCGGTGCCGGCCGCGTACCAGTATGGGCTGTGGGACAGCAGCTCGCAGGATCGCTGCCGGCGGCTGGAACTGCTGCGGCTGACCCGCCTCGGTCCGGCCGACTACTGGAACGCGGCGGCCGCGGCCGCGTGGCGGCGCGGACGGGGGTACTTTCTCGTCGCGGCCGGGCTGTGGGTCGCGGCTCTTGGCGCTGGCCGGGTCGAGGCCGGGCAGGCGCTGACAGCGCTGGCGGCGGGGGTGATCCTCTGGGGGCTGTACTTCGTCCTCGGGTTCCGCGCCTTCTCGCGCGGCGTACAGGCGAACGCCCTTGGTCTGCTGCTGACGCTCGGGCTGCCGGCCCTGGCGTGGGGGCTGTACCGGGCCGGGTGGCCGGCCCTGGCGGCGCTGGTTCCGCCTGGAAGCGTCTACCAGCCGGCCGTGGCGGGCAACTCGTCCGCCTGGCTGCCGGGTCCGCTGCTCGCGGCGACCCTGGCACTCGTTGCGGCGCGGTTCGCCCTCGTCCGGTGCGATGCCGAGCTACGCCTCTGGTACGACCGCCATCACGGCCAGAAGGTCATCGACTGACGGCTCACGGACACTGACACCCGGCGGGGGCGGCCAGGCCGGGGCGAGCCCACGACTGTGACGGGATCGCCGGCACCGGGGCGGGCGCGGCGGCCGGGACGGTGCCGGCCGGGCAGCACGGTACGCAGCAGGGCTGACAGCACCCGGCGTGCGCCGCGGTCGGCTGGACGTGCGGGGCGGTGTCGCACCAGCGATTGCACCACCGGCAGCACCCCGCGCTCGCCAGGAGCCCCGTCAGCAGCGCTGCGAACCACATTCGTTTCCCGGGCATTGTTTGTCCCTCCTCGCCGGGACCGCGCGGAAGGCGCGGTCGGGGAGGCAGGCGATAGCCACTTCCACCGGCGAGGTCAAGTCCAGGCGCGACGGGGCCGAGCGGGGTTGCCCTTGCCCTGTGCGGGGAAGACGGTATAGTGCGGGGCGCCAGGCGGCAGAGCGGGAGCGTGCCGCGAACCGAACCGACGTCAACGGAGGGAGCCGTGTTCGTCGCTTGTTCCACGCTGTGCTTCGCCAGGTATCCCCTTGAGCGCGCCTTGCGGGTCATTGGCGAACTCGAGTTCAGCAAACTCGACGTGGCCATCCACGAGAGGGGTCCGCACCTGCGCCCGTCGGAGGTGGCGCAGGACATCGGGCTCGCGGCCCAGCGCATCCGCATCGGCCCGAGCCTCACCCCGGCCGCCTTCAGCGTCGAGATCGACACCCCCGACGCCGACGAGTACCAGCGCCAGTTGCGGGCGGTTTGCCGGCTTGCGCGGCAGTCCACCGTCTCGATCATCGCGGTGCCGGCCGGGCCGACCGACGGCGGCCTCGACGCCGAGGTCAAGCGCCTGACGCCCCTGGTCTGCCTCGCCGATCACGAGGGGATCGTGCTGACCGTCGCGACACGCATCGGCACGCTGACCGAGGATCCGGACGCATGCGTGCAGCTGTGCGAGCGCGTGCCGGGTCTGGGACTGACGCTCGACCCGAGCCACTTCATCGCCGGTCCGCACCAGGGCAAGCCATACGAGCAGGTGTACCCGTTCGTCCGCCACGTCCACCTGCGCGACACCGGGCGCGGTCCCGATCAGTTCCAGGTGCGCGTCGGCCAGGGGGAGATCGAGTACGGCCGGATCGTTGCCCAGCTCGCCCGCCACAACTACGACCGCCTGCTGACGGTCGCGATCCACGACATCCCCGACGCCCCGTTCGCGATGGACGCGGAGGTGCGCAAGCTGAAATATCTGCTCGAAAGCCTGGTGTAACCAGCGCGGGACGCGCGCTTGCCTGCCAGCCCGAAGCGCCAGCGCCGGGCGCTTGTCGCGCCCGGCGCTGGCGCTCCGGGCTGGTGGCGCTGCGGGTCCGGGGTATAATGCCCGTCATGATGAAGACAGGCGACCCGCAACGGAGCCGGGCGCGCAGTATCGTTCGCAAGCTGGCCCGCCTTTACCCGGACGCTCACTGCGCCCTGAACCACCAGACCCCCCTGCAACTCCTGGTCGCGACCATTCTGTCGGCCCAATGCACCGACGCCCGCGTCAACCAGATCACTCCCGCTCTGTTCGCGCGCTACCCCGACGCTCGCGCCTTCGCCGAGGCCGACCCGCGTGAACTGGAGTCATACGTCCAATCGACCGGCTTCTTCCGCAACAAGGCGAAGAACATCATTGCCTGCTGCCGCGCCCTGGTCGAGCGCCACGGCGGCGCGGTGCCGGCCACGATGGAGGAGTTGGTGCCGCTCGCCGGGGTCGGCCGCAAGACGGCCAACGTCATCCTCGGCAACGCCTTCGCCGTCCCCGGAATCACGGTGGATACCCACGTCGGGCGGCTGAGCCGGCGCCTGGGGCTGACCGTCCACACCGACCCGGTGAAGGTGGAGCGCGACCTGATGGAGCTGATCCCGAAGAAGGACTGGACCACGTTCAGCCATCGCCTGATCTTCCACGGGCGCCAGGTGTGTCACGCCCGCCGACCGGCCTGCGCCAGCTGCGGGCTGGCGAAACTCTGCCCGAGGATAGGCCTGGAGGGCTGATGTCCGCGCGCCGCGGCCCGGAACTTGAGGGACGTCATGGAAACCCTGCTCGATCGCTTCTGCCGCTACGTCCGCATCGACACCACCGCCATCGAGGGCTCCCCCACCTACCCCAGCTCGCCCGGACAGCTGGAACTCGGCCGCGTGCTGCTGGAGGAACTCCGCGCTCTCGGCCTGCGCGACGCCGAGCAGGACGCGCACGGCATCGTCATGGCGACCATCCCGGCCACGACCCCCCGCCCGGCCCCGACCATCGCCTTCATCGCCCACCTCGACACCTCCCCCGAGACGACCGGCAAGGGCGTCAAACCGATCGTTCACCGCAACTACGACGGGCGCGACATCGTCCTTCCCGGCGACCCGAGCAAGGTGATCCGCGTCAGCGATAGCCCCGAATTGGCGGCGCTGCAGGGCAAGACGCTCGTCACCACCGACGGCACGACGCTGCTGGGCGCCGACGACAAGGCGGGCATCGCGGTCATCGTGGAGGCGGCGGCCCACCTGGCGGCCCACCCCGAGATCCCGCACGGGCCGGTGCGCGTCTGCTTCACCTGCGACGAGGAGATCGGCCACGGCGTCGATCACCTCGATCTGAAGAAGCTGGGCGCGGTAGCGGGCTACACGCTCGACGGCGGCGGCGTCGGCGAGATCGACGGCGAGACGTTTTCGGCGGACCTGGCAGTCGTAACCATTCGCGGCGTCAACATCCACCCCTCGATCGGCAAGGGCCGGATGGTGAACGCGGTGCGCCTGGCCGGGGCGTTCCTGGAGCGGCTGCCGTGGCAGGCGCTGTCGCCGGAGACGACCGACGGGCGCGCGGGGTTCCTGCACCCGTACCGCATCGACGGCGGCGTCGGCGAGACGACGCTGCGCATCCTCCTGCGCGACTTCGACACAGCGCGCCTCGCCGACCACGCGGAGGTGTTGCGGCGGGCCGCGGCGCTGCTGGAGGCGGAGTTCCCGCGGGCGCGGGTGGAGATCCAGGTGACGCCGCAGTACCGCAACCTGGCGGACGGGCTGGCGAAGGAGCCGCGGGCGCTGGCGTTCGCCGAGGAGGCGATGCGCCGGGCCGGGCTGGAGCCGAAGCGCACCATCGTGCGCGGCGGCACGGACGGATCACGCCTGACCGAGCTGGGGCTGCCGACGCCGAACCTCTCGACCGGCGAGCACAACCTCCACTCGCCGCTGGAGTGGACGTGCCTGGAGGAGATGGCGATCGCGCTGCGCGTGGTGGTGGAGCTGGCCCGAGTGTGGGGGGAGAAGAGTTGAGTGCAAGGCCCACGGGCCGCGTCCCGTGGGCTTTGCGTAACCCTGAGAAAAATCGCGCCGCGGCGTCCTTGCCGGTCCCGAGTCGCATTATACAACGTATTACGTAGGTGATACGGTGTATAACCACGGAGGCGGCGATGTCTCGAAGCCGGTCGGCTTTCACGTTGATCGAACTTTTGGTGGTGATCGCGATCATCGCCATCCTCATCGGCCTGCTGCTGCCCGCCGTCCAGAAGGTCCGCGAGGCGGCCAACCGCACCCAGTGCCAGAACCACCTCAAACAACTCGGCGTCGCCCTGCACAACTACCACGGCCGGATGAAGCGCTTCCCACCCGGGTACACCTCGACGGTCGCGAAGGACGGATCCGACCTGGGGCCGGGCTGGGGCTGGGCGGCTCACCTGCTCCCGGACCTGGAGCAGAGCCCCGTGTACAGCCGCATCACCCAGTCGGCCGACATCGGGGCGGCGGCCAACTCCTTTGCGCGCGTCCAGGTTCTGGCCGTCTTCCGCTGCCCTTCCGACGATGCCCCGCTCACCTTCACGGCCACCGGGACGAGCGCCTCGGTCGCTTTCGCCGGGTACATCGGGATGTACGGCACCGACGAGGTCGCGGACGCGCCGGACCGGGGCAACGGCGTCTTCTATCGCAACAGCCGCATCCGCCTCGCCGACATCACCGACGGGACGAGCAACACCCTGGCGGTCGGCGAGCGGTCGAGCGACCTGGCCCTGGGCACGTGGGCGGGGGCGGTCACGGGGGCGACGGTGCCGCCGGTCCGGCCGACCGCGCTGGGGGCGGAGGGAGCGCCGGTGCTCTGCCTCGGCCACACCGGGCCGGGCGCGAAGGGGCACACGCCCAACAACTCGACGAACCACGTGGACGACTTCGCCAGCCGCCACACTCAGGGCGTGAACTTTCTGCTGTGCGATGGCAGCGTGCGTCTGCTGACCGACTCCCTCAACCCGATGGTGTGGGAGGCGCTGGGGACGCGGGCCGGTCGCGAGGTGGTCCCGAGCAGTGACTTTTGAGGGCGGCCGACTCGCGACCTTTAGTTGACCGGCCCGGAGTGCCAGCGACGGGCACAGGCGCGTCCCCGGCTCCCGCAGAAACCTAACGGCGGGCGCTCAGAACGCGACCTCGGGTCGGGCCGCGTCCTTCGTCATGCGCTGCGGCAGGCGCCACACCCGGTCCCCGGCCCGGTTGGTGAAGTACAGCGCCGACGCCGACAGTTGCAGCACGTCGCCGTCGGCCCACAGAGCGTAGAAGTCCGGGTGGGCGTGGACCGGGCGGCGGACGTAGGTGTGATTGCGCGGGCTGTCGCGCGTCAGTTGGCGAACCTGGCGCCACGACTTGCCCTCGTCCCGGCTCGTCCACATGACCACCTCGCCGCCCGTCCCGTGTGGGACCGGCCCGGGCGCGGTCGGAGCGATCACCCGCCAGGTGCCGTCCGCCTCCAGGTACAGCGATCCGAAGTCGTAGTTGTGATCCGACGTGGTGAACGGCCGAATCTCCCACCGCTCGCCCGTCCACCGGGCGGTGTGCCAGGCGCGCGGCCCGCGTTCCGGCCCCGGTTCGTACCCGCGGCTCGTCAGGTACAGCAACACCGGCCGGCCGCGGGCGTCGAACTGCACGTCCTTGAGGTAGACGAGGCGTTTCTCGGCCTCGTAGTCGTGGACGAGGGCGGTATGGCGCGCCTCGGTCAGCGGCGTCTTGATCGGCTTGCCGTCGGCGGTCCGCCACGTCTGTCCCTGGTCGGCCGTCTCCAGGTAGTAGAGGTTCGTGCGGGCGTTCAGACCGACCGGCCTGGGGTGATAGTTGAACGCGGTGCCGACCCGGGTGCCGTCGCGCCAGCTGATCTGGTAGTGGCCGAGGGCGACCCGGGCCAGCGGTTGCGGCTCGCCCCACTTGACGCCGTCGGGGCTGGTCATCCAGAACAGGTTGCGGCCGGGCGCGTAGCGGGTGTGCAGGAACAGCCAGCCGCGCCCCGGCAGATGCCATGGCTGGCTGTACGAGAAGTTCGTCGTCAGCACGCGCTCGAATCCGTCGATCGAGTACGGCCGGCGGCTGCGGTGGATGTACGACGGGCGCGACTTGCCGTGGGCGTTGGAGAAGATCCAGACGTGGCCGGCGTCGTCGAGCATCAGCGTCGGGTTGTCGTGGGCGTCGCTGGTCTTCTTGTTGAGCAGGACGACGGGGCGCGGGACCGTGCCGGTCGCGTGGTCGTAGTACGATACCATGTGCAGCAGCTCGCGCTTGCCGGGCACCGTCCCGCCGTAGCAGAAGAACGTCTTGTCGGCGGCGCGGGCGTGGTAGGCGATCGGGAGGTGCTGCTGCGGGTAGGTGGCGAACCCGCCGCTGTACTTGTAGCGGTGCCTGTCCTTCGTCGGCTGGTTCGCGTACCAGATGCCGCGATAGCCGTCGGTCCGCTCGATCGCCGGCTGCGCCGCCTCGACCGCAGCAAGGTCGGTGGTTGCCGCCAACCCGGCCGCGCCGCCGGCGGCGAGGCGCAGGCAGTCGCGCCGGGTCACACCCGGATCCTCGTGCATGGCTGGTCCCTCCGCGCCGGTGACGGCGCCCCGTGTCTTCCGTTCTCGCCCCGAGCGGGGGGAAGACGGAGGGATTGTATTGGCTGTGCAATCCGGCTGGTAAACCAAAGAAAACACCCGCGCCCAGGTGGACGCAGGTGGGGAGAAAGGAATCGCGCGAACGAATACTCACCCCTCGGGTCGGGGAGGGGGTGGCGCGGCGGGAAGCGGTTCATCGCGTGCGCTGAGGTTCCGGGAACAGTGCCCGCATCCCCGCCTTCCCGCCGCGCTCACACTCGGACTTGCCGAGCCTCTTCTGTTCCAGCCCCAACGAACTCGGATGCCTCATCGGGGTGGCGGGAGATATTAGTGCAGATGGCGTGCCAATCCGAGCATCGCTGGCCGCTGCGAGCGCAAGTGGCTGACACAGCGAGAAGTGAGACGAGTTGCTCGGTTACGCCATCACTTTCCAGGCGGTGCAGGAGGTGCAATTGTTACAAAATCGCAGCACGGTGTAGCCAAAATGTCTCACCCCGGCGGCTCGGTTAACCGACGGCAGTGGCGATGAGGAAGAGGCGCACGTCCATCACGTTGGTCTGGGTCAGCCCCGTGATCAGCAGGTCGCCCGTCCGCGCGAAGAACGGGTAGGCGTCGTGCCGCGCCAGGTGGTCCGGCGCGGACAGCCCCAGACGCTCGGCCTCGGCCAGGGTTCGCTCATCCGCGACCGCGCCGGCGGCGTCGGTCGGCCCGTCCTCCCCGTCGGTCCCGCCGCTCAGAACCACCGCTCCGCGCAACCCCGCACGGCCGAGCGCCAGGGCAGCGGCCAGGACGAATTCCTGGTTGCGCCCGCCCTGGCCGTGGCCCTCGCCGAGCGTCACGGTCGTCTCACCGCCGCTGAGCAAGCACGCCGGCGGCGGGACTGGCTCGCCCCGTTCACGCACATTGCGGGCGATGCCCGCGAGCGCGACCGCGACGGGGCGCGTCTCCCCCTCGATGTACGGACCCAGGTCGAGGACGCGGTAGCCGAACGCCTCGGCCTGGCGCCGGGCCGCGGCCAGCGCCCGAGCGTTGTTGCCCAGGACGTGGTTGTGAACGTGTCCCGGAAGTTGCTTCGGCGTTTCCGGGACGCGGCCCGCGGCCCCTTCGCGCAGGTGGACCAGCACGGCGGGCGGGGTGCGCTCCGTGAGGCGGTAGCGGTCGAGGACCGCGAGGGCGTCGGCGAACGTGGTCGGGTCGGGCGCGGTCGGGCCGGACGCGATCGTGTCAAGCGGATCGCCGACGACGTCGGAAATGATCAGGCTGAACAGCGCCGGCGCGGCGCACGCCTGGGCCAGGCGGCCGCCCTTGATTCGGCTGAGGTGCTTGCGGACCGCGTTCATTTCGTTGATGGTGGCGCCGCAG
>JADLBT010000207.1 GCA_020847555.1 Gemmataceae bacterium | reverse complement strand
CTGATGACAGGAAACTCCCGGTTGAGATCAGCCAGGTAGTGCGCATATTCCGTGTCCAGCATCGGTTGTGCGCCGTTGCCTGGCGACGAGATCGGACGAGGCACGAAATAAGTGGACTCGCCTCGTGCAACGCAACGAGCGGCGGCGAGCAGAGTATTGTTCCACACCGCTCGTTCGCCCTTCTCCCAGAGAACGATGTCCTCCATGAAAGTCGTTTGCAGAGCCGGGCCTTTCTCCCACTTTTCTTCGACGCACCGCCAGAACTGTTCGAGCCGCAGATTGCGGCGTTCCGCTTCTGCCTCATCCCCGCCGAGGTAGAATTTTGGCTGCGGATAACGACCCTGTTTGAACTCGTAGCCCAAGGAACGGACGTAGCCTTTCTTCTCGTCGAGGGTCAATCCGCCAGGTTTCTTGGTCGCCATGTCTTGCTCATCAATGGGTTCGGTTTACTGGTCCGATCAGCCCATGATGCCAGAAAATCGGACCCAAAGCAAGGAAAATCGGACCTAAAATCGGACCTTGCCACCGTTTTGGTGAGCGTTGTGATTGATATGATTTGTTGTAAGTTATTCAAAAAAATGGCTTGCGTCCGAAGACGCAAGCCTGATTAGCGGGAGTGTATGGGAATCGAACCCACTGAGAGCTTTGTTCAAACCCTCCAGCGGTTTTGAAGACCGAGGCCCGCACCAGCGGTGCAAACACTCCCAGGCCGGCGACCGATACCGGCTCGTCCCATTATAAAGTACTGTCGCAAACAACCAAGGGCTAGACGAAAACAGATGCGGCAGGGGCCGGTTGGGGAGGCGGAGGTAGCCGCGCAAGTCCCCCAGCACCGCGCCCGTACCTTGCGGACGTGGTGCGGAATGGTAAACTGACGGCAAAGACCCAGGTGGTTGCCCCTCAAACCAGCGACCTGGCAACTCTCTGGAAACGTCCCGTGAATACTCATCACGAATCCTTCTGCCCCAGCTGCAAGCACCCCATCCGGATTCGATCCGAGTACCTCGGGAAACGAATCGCCTGCAAGCACTGCAAGCACGTTTTCCTGGCCGTGGCGCCAGCGGCGGGCGGCCAACCGGCTCTCCCAGGTGCCGCAGCAGCGCCCCAGGCAACCGCCGCCGTCGAGGCCGCAGCGCGCGAGCGGGACTTGACCGCCGCCCGTACCGACGCGGACCAACTGCGCAGGCGGATGGCCGAGTTGCAGCCGCTTGAAGGTCGGGTGGCCGAGATGGAGGGCCGACTCCGCGACGCCGGGGCCGTGGCCGTCCGGCTCCGCAAGGAGCGCGGCGCGGCCCAGGCAAGCTGCCGGGAGCTTACCGAGCGACTCGCGGCCGCCGAGACGCGCGTCCAGGATCTCGCCGCCGCTCAGGCCGAGTGCGCCCGGCTGGCCGCCACCCTCGCTGCTGCCCAGGTTGAGCACGAGCAGGCGCGGGCCGAGGGCATCCGGCTGGCCGACGAACTCGCCGTCGCCCGGACCGAGCGCGACGCCCTGGCCGGCGCCCACGCGGAGGCCGTCCATCAGACTGACCTGCTCCAGGCCCGCTTCCGCGAACTGGAACAGGCGCAGGCCGAGGGGGTGACAACCCACGCTGAGCTGGCCCGGACCCTTGAGGAGGCGTGCGCGGGCTGGGAGGCCGAGCGGCGCGAGCTGGCCGAGGAGTGGGAACGGAAAGAACGGGTCCAGGCCGAGGAGGCGGAGACGCGGCTTCGGACCGAGCAGGAGCGCGACCGTCTTCAGAAGGAGCTGGAAGCGTTGGCGCGGCAACTCGCTGACGACAGGGCCAACCGGGAGCGTTGGACGCAGGACGCCGTTACGGAGGCCGGCGCGCTGCGGCAGGAACTCCAGGAGGCGCTGCGGCAGGTCGAGGCGTTGCGTCAGGAGCGCGACCGGCTCGACGCGGACCGGCAGGAGTTGCTCGCGGCAACACGCGAGGTGAAGCAGCGCTTCCAGGTGGAGGAGGACCGCCTCCGGGAAGACCTCGAAAAGAGCCGCCAGGAGGGGGCCGACGCCGCCTGCTGCCGCGACGAACTGGCGGGGCAGGTGCGAGAGCTGGAGGCCGAACTTGCCTCCGTCCGGACTGAGTTGCAGGAGGCGCGGGCGGACCTGGCGGCGCGGGCCGCGGATCAGACCGGCGTGACCGATCAGTTGCAGCATGCCCGGGACGAGGTCGTGCGGCTGACGGGGCAGGTGGAGGCGTTTCAGCGCGCGGCCGAGGACACCGCAGCGCGCCACCGGGAGGAGACGGCGGTCCGCGCGGCGGAACTGGCTGCGGCCCGCGCCGACGCGGAGCGTCTCGGCGTTCAAGTGGGGCAGTTACAGGGGCAGACGGGCCGGGCGGCCGAGCTGGAAGCGCTCCTCCTGGACGCCCGGGCGATGGCCGACCGGATGCGGGAGCAATGGACCACGTCCCTGGCGGCGTGCCGGGAGTTGAACGACCGGCTGATCCTCGCCGAGGGTCGCGCCAGGGATCTCGCCGCGGCCCAGGCCGAGGGCGACCAGGTCCGCGCCGAGTGCGCCCGCCTGACCGACGAACTGGCGGCCATGCGTGCCGAGCGCACAACACTCGATGAGCAAGTTCAGCGGTTGCAGGCGGAACTCGCGCAGCAGCGCGGGCAGGACGAGGAGGCGCGGCGCCAGAAAGCGCTCGAGGCCGTCTGGGCAAGCACCGTGACGGCGCCGGCCCGCCGGTTCGGCCCCGAGGCGATCCCGCCCGGCCTTCCGGTCACCGCGCCGTCGCGGGGGCAAGACCAGGATGCCTCGCGGCAGGACTTTGCCCAGGAGCGTGCCGCGTTGCAGGACCAGCTCCGCCAATTGCAGCGGGAAAACTCTCAGATGCGCCAGTGGCTCGCTAACTTCGGGATTCACATGGGCTGATGCCCGTCGCCGGCGCTGCGGACTGGTCCGACGGCGCCGGGCGCGGCCCCTTGCCGCCGCGCTGTCCGGCCGGTTAACTGACTACCGAGAGCGGCCCCGCCCTGTCGGGTCCGGGGTGCATCGAGAGCCCTTCACCAGGGGAGGATATGCCGATGAAACGGGCTTGGTGGTTGGTCCTGGCGAGCTGTGCCGCAGCGGCCTGCGTGGCGAGCACGGGCAGTACGCGCGGCGGCGACGGCGGCACGGAGGTGACGCTCGACGGGCTGAAGTCCCGCACGCCGGCGACCTGGAAGAAGCAGAACCCTGCCAACAAGTTCCGGGCCTACCAGTTCACCGTTCCGAAGGTCGGCGACGACAAGGACGACGCCGAACTGGTGGTCTTCTACTTCGGCGCCGGCGGCGGCGGCGGTATCAAGGATAATCTGGAGCGCTGGAAGGGCATGTTCCGGGCGCCAGAGGGCAAAACGATCGACGAGCTGTCGAAGGTGCAGGAATTCAAGGTCGGCGCCGTGCCGGTGACGTACCTCGACGTGCGCGGCATCTACCAGCACAAGTTCCCGCCGTTCGACCCGAACGCGAAGGTCACGCCCAGGCCCGACTACCGGCGCCTTGGCGTGATCTTCCAGAGCAAGGAAGGTCCGTACTTCATCACCCTGACCGGCCCGAACCGGACCGTCGAGCAGGCCAGGAAGGGGTTCGACGACTGGATCAAGGGCTTCAAATGAGAAGGCAGTGGGCAGGAAGCCGTGGGTAGTAAGTAAGCTCACGGGCTGCGGCCCGTGGGCTTTCCCTGTTAGCGCCGACCGCCGGCATGCACATCTCTGCGTTCGATTACGACCTTCCCCCCCACCTGATCGCTCAGTACCCCTGCCCGCAGCGCGACCGTTCGCGTCTGATGGTCGTGCGCCGCCGCGAGGAGACGGTCGCCCATCACGTTTTCCGCGACCTGCCCGAGTTGCTCTCGCCCGGCGACCTGCTGGTCCTGAATGATACGCGCGTCCTGCCGGCGCGCCTTCTCGGGCGCCGCGCCCGAACCGGGGGGAAGTGGGAGGGGCTGTTCCTGCGCCAGCTCCCGGATGGGGCGTGGGAGTTGCTGTCCCAGACGCGCGGCCGACTTACCATCGGCGAGGAGGTCGAGATCGACCCGGGACCGCTCCGGCTGCGGTTGGTGGGGAAGACGCCGGACCGTCACTGGCTCGCCGTCCCAAGCGAGCCGGGCACCCCGGCCGAACTCCTGGCCCGTCACGGTCAGATCCCGCTCCCCCCGTACATCCGCAAGGGCCGCGCGGGCGCGGCAGACCGCGAGTGCTACCAAACCATCTACGCCCGGGAGGCGGGGGCAGTCGCGGCGCCGACCGCCGGGCTGCATTTCACGTCCGAGGTGTTCACGCTTCTGGAAGCGCGCGGAATCGTGCGGACCCACGTGACGCTGCATGTCGGACCCGGAACGTTCCAGCCGATCCAGGTCGAGGATGTGACAGCGCACCAGATGCACCGGGAGTGGGGGGATCTCCCGGCGGCGACCGCGCAAGCGGTCACGGCCTGCCGGGCGCGCGGCGGCCGCGTCGTCGCGGTCGGGACGACTTCCGTGCGCGTGCTGGAAACTGCCGTTTCCACCAACCCAGCCGACCTCACCAACCCTGAGCGCAAGCGAGGGGTTCCCCCCTTGTACCCGTGGTCTGGTGAGACCGATCTTTACATCTATCCGGGCCACCCATTTCGCGTGGTCGATGCGCTGGTGACGAACTTCCACCTGCCGCGCAGCAGCCTCCTGGTCCTGGTCAGTACGCTGGCGGGCGTTGATCTGATCCGGCGGGCGTATAAGACAGCTGTGGAGGAGGGGTATCGATTCTACAGCTACGGCGACGCCATGTTGATTCTCTGAGAGACGGTCCATGCCCGCCGCGATCCGCAGTGTGCGAGTGATGCAGCACCGGCTGACCCCGATGGAGGCGGACCTGCGCATCGTCGTTGAGGTGGACAACCCCGCCGGGGCCGAGCTGCGCGGGCGGGTTCACGGGCCGATGTGTCCCGGTATCGAGACGGTCCAGGTCGCGTACCCGGTACGGCTGGCCGCCGGTGTGGAAGGGACGGGCGACCGTTGCCTGACCGCGCGCGTGGTCATTCCCGAGCCGAACCTCTGGACTTGCGATACGCCCTTCGTCTACGAGGCGGTGCTTGAACTCTGGCGTGACGGCCGACGGGTCGAAACGACCACCCATTCCTTCGGGCTGTCGATGCGACCCGGTTAGAACGCGGTGATTTCCTTCAGCGCTTCCGCCAGCCGGTCGATGTCCGCCTCCGTGCTGAACGGTCCCGGGCTGACGCGCACCGTCCCGTCGGGGAACGTCCCGAGCGCGCGGTGGATGTACGGGGCGCAGTGCAACCCCGGCCGCACCGCGATGTCGAACGCCTGGTCGAGGATCCCGCCCAGCTCCGCTGCCGGCAGCACTTCGCTGCGGAAGCTAATCGTCCCGACGCGCCGGCTCATGTCGCGGTGGCCGAACACCTCGAAACCGCCGATCTCTTCCAGCCGCTGCCACAGCCGCTCGGTCAGCGCCGTCTCGTGGGCGTGGATACGCTCCAGCCCCTGCTCCTGCACATACTGGACTCCAGCCGACAGCCCCGCCACGCCGAGCACGTTGGGCGTACCGCCTTCGAGGAAGTACGGGTACTCGGTCGGCTGCGTCTCGCTCGCCGAGTCGCCGCCGGTGCCGCCCTCGCGCCACGCCCTGACGCGGACGCGTCGGCCGACGTGGAGCGCCCCCGTTCCGGTCGGGCCGAGCAGCGACTTGTGGCCGGGGAACGCGAGCAGGTCGATGTGCATCGCTCGCACGTCGATCGGCACGACGCCGGCCGTCTGCGCCGCATCGACCAGGAAGAGGAGGTCGTGCGCGCGCGTGATGCGGCCGACGTCGGCGACCGGCTGGATAGTGCCGACGACGTTGCTGGCGTGCGTCAGCGCGACCAGGCGCGTGCGCGGCGTGATCGCTCGGCGAACGGCGTCCGGGTCGAGCGTGCCGCCGCCGTCGGCGCGCAGGCGCGTCAGCGAAATGCGGCCGGCCAGTTCCATCGCGCGCAGCGGGCGGCTGACGCTGTTGTGCTCCAGGTCGGTGGTGATGACGTGGTCGCCATCCGCCAGGACGCCCTTGAAGGCCATGTTGAGCGCGTCGGTGCCGTTGAGGGTGAAGACGAAGCGCTCGGGGCCGTCGCCGCGGAAGAACTGGTTGAGCAGGTGGCGGGCGTTGTCGAGGGCGTGCTCGGCGGCGAGGGCCATCTTGTGGCCGGCGCGGCCCGGGTTCGCGAGGCTCTGCCGCGCGAAGGCATCGAGCGCCTGGTAGACGGCCTCGGGCTTGGGAAAACTGGTGGCGGCGTTGTCGAGGTAGATCATGGCAAACTCAGGGCAACTCCCCCAGCGACACCACCTTCACCGAGCGCTTATTCGCGTCCACCTCGAACAGCGCCCGGAGCGGGTGAACCTCAATCGCGTACAGTCCCTCGGACAACGCGGATCCGTTGCGCAACGGATCCGCCGCAAGCAACCGATCAATGCGATCCTGCGACCGCGTCACCGCACCACGGTCTGCGGACTGTGTCCAAATAGTCGCAAGGGTGTTGATGGCGCCGTTGCTCCAATTCACCGTGTAATTCATCCGGCCTGTCCCTTCGGCCGCATGTGCCCCGGGTCGGTCGCATCAAGGCGCTTCAGGAAGTCGCGCATGTGCGCCTCGTCGAACCCCCCCGTGCGGTCCCACTCCGCCTGGAGGGCACGCAACCGCTCCTGCACCTGCTCCCCGGTGTACCACGGCCCCGGGGACGCCGCGCGGCGTTTGAGTTCCGCGAGGAACTCCTGGTTCATCTCCGGCTCGATGCGTACGAGGACTTTCCCCGTCGGGTCGCACAGCTGCACGGGCTTGCCGAGGGCCTCGCGCATCAGGCGGGCCTGTTCCTCGGTGAGGATCACTTGCACCATGACAGTCCCTCCTTTCTCACGGCAATTGTACCACGTCCTTGCGGTCCCCTCTGCCTGACGCGCGCCGTGCCCTTCGCCCGGTCCGGGTCGCGGATCGACCTGGTGACCGTCGGCAAGGGAGAGCGGGACAACGCGGTCGTCGGCCGGGCGGTTCACGGGTTGTCCGCCGGCTTGATCCCTTCCTGCGGCGGGCGGTCCTCCGGCGGTCGGTCTTCTCGCGGAGGGAGGTCCGGCCAGCGGTCCTCCGGGCGGCGGTGCTCGGGCGGTGGTCCCTCCCACGGCGGCCGCTCCTCCAGCGCCAGGGCGCGGCGGATCTCCTCCGGGGTGCGCCCCTCCTCGCCGAGCTGAAACGCCCGGACCGTGTGGGCGTTCAGATAGACGATGAGGCCGTAGATCGTCAGCCCGACGGTGGTGGGGCCGCAGTAGCAGGTGCCGACCGAGGCGAGGCCGCCGACCAGCGCCACCAGGCCGAACGTCCGGCCGCGGTAGCGCAGGTTGCGGATGCCGGCGACCAGGTGCAGCACGCCGGCAACCACCCCGGCCGCGCCCATCGCCAGGTAAACGATGAGCAACGTCGTTGACACGGCCTGAAAGTCCGGGGGCGGCGGACCCTTGCCGAAGCCGTCGTCCATCATCCCGAACATCGAGTGAACGAAGAAGGCTGCGACGACGAGGAACCCACCCATGATCAATTCCAGGGCGCCCTGGACGATCATGAGAATGGCCACGATGGGGACCTGGTTCGCCATCTTCTTGCCCTTTCCGGCGCGCCGGCGGACCGGCCGCCCGCGGCGGTCAGTGGCCGATGTACTTCGCGTACAGGGTCCGCGCCCGGTCCACGTCGCTCGTCCCCTTGATGATCGCGCGGCCGTCCGGGAACACGGTGAACTCGCACCCGTCCGCCCCGAACTTCAGCAGGAATCGGTTGTAGCTCACTTCGCCGAGCGCTTCGAGTTGTTTCGCCATCTCCTCGAAGTTCAGCCGCGCCGGCGTCCGGTGCGACACCTGGACCGCGTTGCGCCCGCACAGGCTCGTCGTGTGCGACCCCATCTCGCCGTCGAGCCACTCGAACCGGCGCCGGCCGCAGCACGGGCAATCGACCTTGCCGAGCAGCGGGGCGATCTTGATGCGGCGGAAGACGTTGTCCCACACGTCCACGAAGATCAGGTCGCGGTTCACCTTGTCGCGGTGGCCGGTGAGGATCTTCATCCCCTCGGTCACCTGGTAGCTGGCGATGATGTTCACGATCGGCGACAGCACGCCAGCCGTCTCGCACGTCGCCGCCTCGCCCGGACCCGGGGCCGCCTCGAAGACGCACCGGAGGCACGGCGTCTCGCCCGGCAGGATCGTCATCGTCTGGCCGTGACTGCCGATCGACCCGCCGTACACCCACGGCTTGCCGAGCTTGACGGCCGCGTCGTTGATCAGGTAGCGGATCTCGAAGTTGTCGGTCCCGTCGAGGATCAGGTCGGCGTCCTCGACCAGCTCCAGGATGTTGGTGCGGTCGATATCGGTCACGACCGGCTCGACGTGGACGGAGGAGTTGATGGCGCCGAGCTTGCGGGCGGCCGCCTCTGCCTTCGGCAGGTTCTCGGCGACGTCGTGCTCGTCGAACAGCACCTGGCGCTGCAGGTTGTGCGTCTCGATGAAGTCGCGATCGACCAGCCGCAGGTGGCCGACGCCGGCGCGCACGAGGGCGTTCGCCAGCACCGTGCCGAGGGCGCCGCACCCGCATAGCGTCACATGGCTCGCCAGCAGCCGCCTCTGCCCTTCTTCCCCGACGCCGGGGAAGCGCATCTGCCGGCTGTACCGTTCCAGGGATACGTCCATCGTCATGCCTTCTTCTCTTGCCCGATGCCGAACTCGCTCAGGAAGCTCTTGAGGAAGTGCTGGTCCTGCTTCGCCCACTCGTCCTTGCGCGCGAAGTCGAGCAGGACGGCCAGGTCCTCGCGCACCCGGTCCAGCCCCGGCCCGCCCAGCCGCTGCAGGTACGTCACGACGTACTGCAGCGCCTCCTCGGCCGCCTCGGGATGGACGACGCTCTCGTCGGACCCGACCAGGAACACGACGGCGTGCAGGGCGGCGAGGAGCAACGGGTTGACGCCCAGTTCTTCGGGGATGAGCGGGAAGACCGCAGTCCCCTCG
>JADLBT010000206.1 GCA_020847555.1 Gemmataceae bacterium | reverse complement strand
GGCCGCATGTGGGCGCTGAACAAGTTCTACGTCGCCCCCGAGCTGAACTCCGTCCCCGGCGTCGCCGAGGTCGGCACCGCGGGCGGGCTGCCGAAGGAGTACCAGATCGACATCGACCCGGCCGCCCTGCGCGCCTACGGCGTCACCCTGGGCGAACTGTACGACGCGGTCGCGCGCAGCAACTCGGCGGTCGGCGGGCGGGTCATCCAGAAGAACAACGCCGAGTTCCTGGTGCGCGGCGTCGGCTGGATCGAGGGCACCCGCGACATCGAGGACACGGTCGTCAAGGAGCGCGGCGGGGTGCCGGTCCACGTCAAGAACGTCGCGACGGTGCAGGTCGGCACCGGCTTCCGCCGCAACGTCTACGAGAAGGACGGCAACGAGGTTGTCGGCGGCGTCGTCGTGATGCGTCAGGGCGAGAACCCGCTCGCCGTCACGGAGCGCGTCAAGAAGAAGATCCAGGAGCTGCAGCCGGGGCTGCCCGAGGGTGTGCGCATCGTGCCCGCCTACGACCGCACGCGCCTGATCCACGGCGCCATCCACACCCTCACCGAGGTGATGTGGCACGAGATGGTCATCGCCGGGATCGCCATCCTGCTGATCCTGATGCACGTCCGGAGCGTGTTCGTCATCTGCGTCACGCTTCCGCTGTCGGTGCTGTTTTCGTTCCTGCTGATGTGGCTGCTGCGCCGGCTCGGCATCGTGGACGTGCAGGCGAACATCATGTCGCTGGCCGGCATCACCATCTCGATCGGCATTCTCGTCGATCAGGCGATCGTGATGGTCGAGAACGCGACGCACCACCTCAAGGAGCAGTTCGGTGACCGCAAGGTGAGCGGCGACACGCGCGAGACGGTCATCCGCGCCTGCCGCACGGTCGGCCGACCAATCTTCTTCTCGGTCCTGATCATCCTGATCTCGTTCATCCCGGTGTTCGCCCTGAGCGGGCGCGAGGGCAAACTCTTCCACCCGATGGCGTTCACGAAGAGCCTGGCGATGGTCGGCGTCGCGCTGGTGTCGGTGACGCTGGTGCCGGCGCTGATCCCGACGTTCATCAAGGGGCGGCTGAAGGGGGAGGAGCAGAACTGGATCGTACGCAGCTTCATCAACATCTACCGGCCGCTGCTGACGTGGGCGCTGCCACGGCTCAACTTCGTGATGTGGATGTTTGCGGCGCTGCTCATCCTCGCCATCGGGCTGTTCCCGCTGCAGGCGGTCATCGGCCTGGGGGCGGCGCATCACTACTGGGAGATCTGCTTCTTCGTCGTGCTCGCCGTGGTCGTCACGCTGACCGTGGGCTTCACGCGCGGCTGGGCCGCCCAGATCGTCAGCTTCGTGACGCTGGTGCTGGTCGGCCTGGCCGCCTACCGCTTCCCCAAGATCGGCGTGGAGTACATGCCGCCGCTGAACGAGGGGACGCTGATGGACATGCCGATCACCGTCCCGCGCGCCGGCATCACGCAGGCGGCCGACGACCTGAAGGCGCGCGACGCCCTGCTGCGCGGGTTCCCCGAGGTCGAGTCGGTCATCGGCAAGGCGGGCCGCGCCGACACGCCGACCGACCCGGCCCCGCTCGACATGGTCGAGACGTTCGTCAACTACCGGCCGAGGGAACTGTGGCCGAAGCGGGCGATGCGATTCGACGACGCCTCGCGGCAGGTGCGGGCAGTCCTGGGCCGGCTGGAGGCGGACGGCCACGTCCTGGCGGCGCCCGACGCCGACGAGCGCGACGCGCTCGTCAACGACGCCGCCATGCACGCCCTGACCCGGTTCGACGAGACGATGCGAACCCTGGCGCTGGAGCGCTACCGTACCTTCGAGCGCGAACTGGGGCCGCTGCTGACGCGCTTCGTCATCGACGAGACGGTGCGCCGCTTCCGCGCCGGCGGGGATCTTCAGGAGGATGAGGGGATCGAGGACGAGGTCGAGCAGCTCGCCGCGGAACTGACCCCATCCTTCGGGGTGTGGCTGGCGAAACACCCGGCGCTGGAGGACGTAACGCGCGTCGTGCAGGTGGTCGCCCGGCGGTTGCACGACGCCGGCGCGTTGCGGGTCGAGCCGGCCGCGGCGCTGGCCGTGAAGGAGGGGCCGGCCCGCGCGGTACTCACCCACGTTGGGGAACTCCTCGGGGCGGAGCGCCGAACCTTCGCGGGCGAGGTGCTCCGGGCGACGGAGACGCGGCGGCTGGAGCTGTGGCGCGAGCGGGTCAACGAGCAGATCAACTGGGAGCTGTTCGACCGCGGCGTCGAGGCGTTCACCTGGGCGGCGCTGGAGGAGGTGGGCAGGGCAGCTCGCGACCGCGACCTGGTCAGCGGTGCGCCGCGCGGGGCGGAGTTGCGGCAGTTCCTGCAGGCCGCACGTTCGACCGAGGGCAAGACAACGTCCCCGCAGACGCCGACCCAGTTCGTGGCGCTGCGCCGCGAACTGGAGCAGCCGTTTGCGGAGCGCCTGTATCTGTGGCGCCGGACCGGCGGGCCGAAGGGCGACCTGTTGCAGGAGCTGGACACCGTCATCCAGGTGCCGGGGTGGAGCAATATCTGGACGCAGCCGATTGCGAACCGCATCGACATGCTCTCGACCGGCGTGCGGACGCAGATCGGCGTCAAGGTGTTCGGCCCCGACCTGCCAACCATCGACCGCGTCTGCCGCGAGATCGAGGCGGCCCTCAAGCCGGTCCGCGGCGCCCGCGACGTGATCGCCGAGCCGATCATGGGCGAGGGCTACCTGCAGATCGAGATCGACCGCCGCAAGGCGGCGCGCTACGGCGTGAGCGTGGCCGACGTTCAGGACACGATCGAGGTCGCGCTCGGCGGGCGCGTCATCACGCAGACCGTCGAGGGCCGCGACCGCTTCCCGGTGCGTGTCCGGTACGCCCGCGACTTCCGTGAGGACGAGGAGGCGGTACGCCGCCTCCTCGTCACCGGCGCGGGCGCGGCCCGCGGGTCGAAGATGGAGAACGGCGGGTCGGCGATGGAGGCCGGGGGGTCGCGAAGCGGGGGCGCCGTCGATACCGCGGCCCCCGCTCCCGGCGCCCGCCATTCCGCCGCCCCCGGCCACGCCGTCGCCGGCCCGCTGCAACTCCCGCTCGGCGAGGTCGCCGACGTCCGCCTCGTCGAGGGGCCGACGATGATCAAGAGCGAGAACGGTCGGCTGCGCAACTACGTCACGCTCAACGTGCGCGGCGACCGGGACGTGGTTGGGTTCGTCGAGGAGGCGCAGCGCGTCGTCGCCGAGAAGGTGCGCTTGCCGGAGGGGGTTCACCTCGAGTGGAGCGGCGAGTTCGAGCACCAGGTGCGCGCGGCCCGGACGCTGCGCGTCATCTTCCCGGCGGTGATCGTGCTGATCTTCATCATCCTCTACCTGACGTACCGGGACTTCGCCGACGCCTGCCTGATGATGCTGGCGGTCCCCGAGGCGCTGGCCGGCGGCGTGTTCTTCCAGTTTCTGTTCCCGAAGATCGTCCACGGTTGGGCCGCCCCGCCGGAGCCGTTCAGCGTCGCCGTCTGGGTCGGGTACATCGCGGCGTTCGGGATGGCGACCGAGACCGGCATCATCATGCTCGTCTACCTGCGCGAGGCCATCGAGAAACGCGGTGGGCTGGAGAACATCAAGTCGCTCGACGAGCTGCGCCAGGCGGTGATGGAAGGGGCGGTCCACCGACTGCGACCCAAGCTGCTCACCGAGGGCGTCGCGATTGTCGCCATCGCGCCGATGCTGTTCGCGACCGGCGTGGGCGGGGAGATCATCTCCGCGATGGCACTGCCGGTGCTGGGCGGCCTGCTCATCGCCGACGAGGTGGTGGACATCTTCCTCCCGGTGCGCTTCTACTGGGTGCGCCGCGCGCGCTGGCTGAAATTGCAGCAGGAACGGGCGGCGCGGCAGGGCGAGACGGAACCGCGGGCAACCGAGACGCTCGCCCCGGTGCCGGTGGCATAGGGGGTGCCGCCTCGCTCATTCACCGTCCGGTTCGTGCTGCCTGTCCGAGCCGCTGCTTTCGCCGGCGCTTGCGGGTCGGGCATCCTCTTTGCTATTCAGATCTGTCCACTCCGGCGTCGGGATGATACCCGGCCGACCGTTCTTCGCTAACACTGACAGGGTGCGGACAGGGCCGGTGGTCGCCCAGCTTCGTCGCGGCGTGTACGAGGAGACAGGCAACGATGGAAGACAGGCAGGTCAGGCGGTGCGGAGCCTGGGCTCGGCCGGACGGGTCGGTCAGGTGGCGCGTGTGGGCGCCCAGGGCAAGCAAGGTGGAACTGGTACTGATCGAGGGCAGCCGGCGCGAGGCGGTGGCGATGGCCCCGCAGGAGCGCGGGTACTTCCGGTACGAGCGAGGGAAGGTGCCGGAGGGCCAGCGCTACGCCTATCGGCTCGACGGCGGCCCGGAGCGCCCCGATCCGGCGTCTCTGTGGCAGCCGGACGGCGTCCATGCCGCGTCTGCGGTCGTGCGGCCGGGGCGTTTCACCTGGACCGATCGGAACTGGCGGGGCGTGCGCCGCGAGGATCTGGTGATCTACGAGGCCCACACCGGGACGTTCACGCCGGAGGGGACGTTCGCGGCCATCATCCCGCGGCTGCCGGCCCTGCGCGACCTGGGCGTGACCGCGCTGGAGTTGCTCCCTGTCGGCCAGTTCCCCGGCATACGCAACTGGGGCTACGACGGCGCCTTCCCGTATGCGGTCCAGCAGAGTTACGGCGGACCTCACGGGCTGCAGCGGCTAATCGATGCCTGTCACGCCGTCGGCCTTGGCTTCATCGTGGACGCGGTTTACAACCACCTCGGCCCGGAGGGAAACTACCTCGGAGAATTCGGACCTTACTTCACCGATCGCTACCGCACCGGATGGGGCGCGGCGTTCAACTACGACGGCCCCGGATCGGACCCCGTGCGGGACTACGTCCTCGACAACGTGCGCATGTGGATCGAGGAGTACCACGTCGATGCGCTGCGCCTCGACGCCGTTCACGCCATCTTTGACTGCAGCGCGGTCCACATCCTGCGCGAGATCAAGGCGGCGGCGGACGATTCGGCCCGGCGACTGGGGCGGCCGGTCCACGCGATCGCCGAGAGCGACCTGAACGACGTGCGGCTCCTGCTGCCTCCCGAGCGCGGCGGGTACGGGCTGGACGCCCAGTGGAGCGACGACTTTCATCACGCCGTCCACGCCTACCTGACCGGCGAGCGGCAGGGGTACTACGCCGATTTCGGCTCGGTCGAGGATCTGCCGAAGGTGCTGGCGGGGCCTTTCCTGTTCGACGGCGGCTACAGCCCGCACCGCGACCGGCGGCACGGAGCGCCGGCGGGAGATCTGTCCGGGGATCGGTTCGTGGTGAGCGTTCAGAACCACGACCAGGTCGGCAACCGCGCCCGCGGCGACCGGCTCAGCACCCTGGTGGGGTGGCCGAAGCAGCGCCTGGCAGCGAGCCTGTTGCTGCTCGCCCCGCACCTGCCGCTGCTGTTCATGGGGGAGGAATACGGCGAGGACCGGCCGTTCCCGTTCTTCTGCTCGTTCGGCGATCCGCACCTCATCCAGGCGGTGCGCGAGGGCCGCCGGCGCGAATTCGCCGCGTTCAAGTGGCAAGGCGAGGTGCCGGACCCGGACGCGGAGGCGACGTTCGCCAGCGCCCGGCTCAGTTGGTCGTGGCCGGAGGGAACGCCGCGGGCCGGACTGCGGCGGCTCTACGCGGACCTCCTGGCGGCCCGGCGCGAGTGGCCGGCCCTGCGCGATTACGTCAACCGCTCGGCCCGGCTGGTGCCCGGCGGCGAGGCCAGGACGGTGCTGGAACTGGTCCGCGGCGGAAAGGCAGTCGAGGCGGGCAGGACGGTGCAGGTCTTTTTCAACCTGACCGACCACGCCCAGCCCGCGCCTCCGGCCGGGGAGGGACAGCAGTTCCTCTTCAGTTCGGAGTCGAGCCGTTACGGGGGAGCGCGCCCGCAGGCAGCATTCGGCCGGGAGTTACGGCCGTTCGAGTGCGTGGTCCTCGGGCCGCCCGGCTGGCGCAGGTTCCTGTCCCTGCCCGAGCCCGAAACGTGAGCGAGGGGCAGGACAAGATCCCTTGCCTGGAGCTACCGGACCAAACCCCCTGCGTCCGAAGTCCACGGGTTGCCACCCGTGGGCTTTTAAACAGGTTCCAGCAACAGGTCAGGAGTTTTGTCCGCTAGTCCTTGGTTAGGGGCTACTCCCGCCTGCGCACCTCGACGTACAGCACGCCCGAGGTGGTCTGCCCCTGCGTCAACCACGCCTCGAGCCGGCCCGGCCCCGCCGGCAGGCTCACCGACTCGAAGGTGAGGCGCTCCGCCTTCGCCGACACCGGCTTCGTCGTCTTCACTCCAGCCAGAGCCAGCTGAGCGGTGCGCGGCTCGGCGGCGGGGGCGAACAGCAGCGTCACGTCGTAGGCGCCGGGGCGCGCGACCTGTACCTCCCAGTGGCCGAGATCCTTCGGCTTCCACCCTGCCTTCGGTCCGCGCCAGTCCTGCCGCGTCAGCAGGACCGGGTTCTCCTGCGCCGCGCCGAGGTGGATGCGCGGCGGGTCGTAGCCGCGCGTTGCGCTGACGTCCTTGAACCACGCCTCGTAACCCTTGCGCATCGTTCTGACCACGTCGGGGTGCTGGTCGGCGACATCGTGCAGCTGGTAGGGATCCTTGACCATGTCGTAGAGCTGCAAGTGCAGCTGCGCCGGCAGCTGGTCGGTCCCCTGCACGCCCAGCGGTTGCACGAGCCGCCACCGCTGCGAGCGGGCCGCGAAGCAGCGGTATAGCTCCGGCCGGTCGCCGCGGTGCCACTGCGTGTACAGCGTCCGATCGGGCCAGTCGGCCTTGCTCCCGCTGAGCAGCGGCCACAAACTCTTGCCGTCGATCTTCACGCCCGCCGGGAGCTTCGCGCCGCACACCTCCACCAACGTCGGGAGCACGTCGATGTGAGCGGCGATGCGGTCCACGTCGCGGTCGGCGGGAATCTTCCCGGGCCACCGAATGAAGAACGCCACGCGCACTCCGCCCTCGTGGACGCTCCCCTTGCGGCCGAGCATGCCGCTGTTGTAGCGCACCTGCTGCGGGCCGTTGTCGGTCAGGAAGATGACGATCGTGTCATCCGCGAGCTTTAGCTCGTTCAGTCGGGCGAACAGGCGCCCAAGGTTGTCGTCCACGTTGGTGACCATCCCGTACACCCGCGCGGTCACGTCCTGCTGGCTCTTGCCGGGCAGGGGCTGGCCGACCCGTGGGAACGCGCCGTGGGCGAGGTTCATCTTCCTGTAGAGCTGGTAGTATTTCTCGGGCACCTGGAGCGGCCCGTGCGGGGCGTTGTAGGCGAGGTAGACGAGGAACGGCCGGTCGCGGTTCTTGCCGATGAAGTCGAGGGCCGCGTCGGTGATGACGTCGCTCACGTATCCCTTCGTTTTCTCCGCCTTGCCGTTGCGGTAGAGGACCGGGTCAAAGTAGCCGTCGCCGCCCGGCGGGTCCGACGGCTGCGCGATGCCGCCGCCCTTGAGGACGAGAGCCTCGTGGAACCCCTGGTCGGTCGGGCGCAGGGGGTAGTTGTCGCCGAGGTGCCACTTGCCGAAGATGCCGGTGCGATAGCCGGCGGTCGCGAGCAACTCGGCGAGGGTGACCTCGTCCGGGTGCATCATCGACCGGCCGAGATACGTGTCCACGACGCCGGTCCGGTAGTTGTAGCGCCCGCTCATCAGGCTGGAGCGCGTCGGTGAGCAGACCGGGCAGACGAAGAAGCGGGTGAGGCGCGTGCCCTGCTTCGCCAGGCGGTCGAGGTTGGGCGTGCGGATCTTCGGGTTGCCGTGGAACCCGAGGTCGCCGTGGCCCTGGTCGTCGGTCATGATCAGGATGACGTTTGGGCGCTTCGGCTTCTGGGCGGCGGTTGCGGAGCCGGCGCAGGCCAGGGCACAGAGCAGAGCGATGAAGGCTGGTCGAGACATGGCGTCAGTTCCTTCGTTTCGCGCAAAGACGCAAAGAGCGCCAAGAGGGCGGACAGCGGTAGGATATCCCTTGGCGCCCTTGGCGTCTTTGCGCGAAACGCATTCCGCTGCATCGGGAGAGAACCATGCTGGTCGGTTATGTGAGTGACGAGTATTACGCGGCGTTGCCGGATGTGTATGTCGAGCTGCGCGGTCCGGGGGGCGTATGGCTCACCGCGCGCTCCTGGCCGTCGGGCGCGGTCCACGCCGACGTGGCGCCCGGCGCCTACGAGGTGTGTCTGAGCCGTTCAGGTTTCGGCTCAAAGCGCGTGCGCGTCTCGATCGCCCCTGACCGGCCGGTTCACTTCCGCCTGCTGTCGGACCGGCTGCTCGGATACGCCTGGCCGAAGTGGTGCCGCGGCGGGGAGCGCGTCGAGTTCCGCGTCCACGCAGTGGAGCCGTACAAGCTCGGGCTGTGGCGCTACGGCGCTCACAAGGAGTTCGTGCGCAACGTCGGGTGGTACGACAACCACGGCCCGCGCGCGTGCTTGCAGACGCTGCCGGACGCGCACTTCACCGAGACCGGCGTGAAGTGGGACAACGGCTTCGGTCTGCACCGCCAGGTGATCGCCGCCCCGGAGCGCAGCGGGCTGTACTACTTCCACGCGAAGGCCGATTCAGGCGCCTTCTCCTCGTTTCCGCTGGTGGTCGCGCCGCCGCGGCCGACGGCCCCCATCGCGGTGCTCGCCTCGACGAACACCTGGAATGCGTACAACCCGTTCGGCGGGCGGAGCAACTACATCATGGCGTCCCGGATGATCGACGAGCCGATCGTCAACGCCAAGGCGGACCTGCCGCGCTACAAGCTGTCCGACTACGGCGAGTGGAAGAGCGCCGCCGAGTTCGCCCCCATCTCGTTCGACCGCCCCGAGCCGTACAACCACATCCCCGAGCACGTCCGCGCCGGCGACCCGATCGAGGGCCGGCAGGCGTGCCATCTGGCGCAGGCGGAATGGCAGTTCCTTGCCTGGCTGGAGCGTCAGGGATACGAATGCGACCTCTACAGCGACTATCAACTCCACGACGGTACGCTCAACCTCGACGCTTACCGCGTACTGGTCCTGAGCGTTCACCCCGAGTACTGGTCGCGCGAGCAGTACCGGCGGCTCAAGAGCTGGGTGTTCGAGCGTGGCGGACGACTGCTCTACCTCGGCGGCAACGGGTTGAACTGCGAGGTGGAATACCTCGACGGCGGAACGGCGATGCGCTGCCTGAACCCGTGGCCGGCCGGGTACGAGAGCCGGTTTCACGCCCGCGTCGAGTCGGAGGCGAACCTGCTCGGGGTGGTCTACAGCGATCCGGGGGCGATGACAGTTGCCCCTTACGAGGTGGTCGAGCCGGACCACTGGGTGTTCGCCGGGACGGGCCTGCGGCGCGGCGATCTGTTCGGGACGAAAACGCTGCACGAGCGCTACGGCGACGGTGCCTCGGGTCACGAGACGGATAAAATCAGCCCGAGTTCTCCGAAGAACGTCCGCCTGCTGGCGCGCGGGCTGAACCCGAACGACGGCGGCGCCCATGTGGTCCACTTCGACACGCCGGGCGGCGGGGAGGTGTTCTCGGTGGGGTCGATCACCTATGTCACGGCGCTGCTGTGCGACCCGCTCGTCTCGGCGATCACGACGAACGCGGTCAAGCGGCTCCTTCGAGACAATCATTAGGCGAGCGGCGCGTCACGACCGCCCCAGGACCGCGTCGGCCGTCTTCGTCGTGTCAGCGTCGTCGTTGTCCCACAGCGCCGCCAGGTTCTGGCGCACCCGCCGGTTGGCGATCTTGAGGAAGTACCGCCCGGCGGCCGCCTCGCGGTTCACCTCCTCGGGGCTGTGGTTGCCTTCCGTGAGCAGGTGGTCCAGCCGGCTCAGGGTGCAGCTCGCCGCGTACAGGTCGCAGGCCGCGTCGGCGATGCGTTCCTGCAGGTACTGGCGCTCCAGGATCGCCTCCCGGTATCGCCGCAGCAGCGCCTGCACCGCCCGCCCAAAGTCGCGCACCCGTGCTCCCAGGTTGCGCGCCTCGTCGCGCAGCGTCCGGCTCTGCACCGGCACGTCCGGCGTCGTGAAGCGCGCGGTCAGCTGGGTCCGGCCGAACCGCCACAGCGTCCCGAAGCCGCGGATTGGGTGCCTGAGCGCGCTCAGCACCCCCTGCAGGTGCTCGCCGACGCTGCGCATGCCGACCAGGGCGATGAACGCCCGCAGCACGTCGTTGGCGCCTTCGCCGATCTGGTTGATGCGGGCATCGCGCATCATCCGCTCATACGGCTCGTCCTTGAAGTACCCCTGCCCGCCGAAGATCTGCATCGTGTCGTTGACCGCCTGCCAGAGCGCCTCGGTCGAGAAGACCTTGAGCATGGCGGTCTCCAGCATGTAGTCCGCGGTCCCGCGGTCGATGAGCGCGGCGCACTGGCTCGTCGTCGCATCCATCGCGAAGGCGTGGGCCGCCATGTACGCGATCTTCTTCTTGACCAGCTCGAACTCGGCCAGCGGCTGCTTGAACTGGACGCGCTCCTTCGCGTGCCGGATGGCGGCCGCGACGCACGTCCTGGCCGCTCCGGTGCAGCTCGCGCCGAACGTTGTCCGGCCGAAGTCCAGCACCGTCAGGGCGACGCGCAGCCCCTTCCCGAGCGGGCCGAGGACGTTGGCGGCCGGCACCGGCATGTCGTGGAACGCGAGCCGGGCGGTGGTGGTGCCGCGGATCCCGCACTTCGGCATCCGCGCCTCGACGACCTCGAACCCGGGCAGGTCGGGCGTTACCAGGAACGCCGTCACCTTCGTCTCGCCGCTCCCCGCGACGGGCGTGCGCGCCATCACCGTGAGCATCTGGGCGATGCCGCCGTTGGTGATGTAGCGCTTCTCGCCGTTGAGGATGTAGGCGCTGCCGTCCGGGGTCGGGACGGCCTGGGCCTGGACGTTGGCGGCGTCGGAGCCGGCCTGTGGTTCGGTCAGGGCGAAGGCGCCGAGCTGGCTGCCATCGACGAGCCCGGGGAGCCAGCGCTGTTTCTGCTCGTCGGTGCCGAACAGGAGCAGGGCGCGGATGCCGATGCTGTGGTGAGCGTTGACGAAGACCGCGACCGATGCGTCCCGGGCGCCGATCGCCTCCATCACCTTGCAGTATCCCAGCTGCGAGAACCCGCGGCCGCCGTATCCCTTCGGCGCGGTCATCCCGAGGACGCCGAGAGCGGCCAGCCCGCGCACCACGTCTGGCGGGATGTCGGCCTGCTCGTCAATGGCGAACGAATCGACCTTTTCGCGCATGAACCGGGCGACGTCGGCGACGGCTCGCTCGACCTCGTCGCGCTCCTCCACTCGCAGCTGCGGGTACGGAAAGATGAGGGGCGCCTGGAACTCGCCGAAGAACAGCCCCTTGGCGAAGCCGATGGTTTCCGGCCCCGCGAAGAGAAGTTCCTCGGCCTGCTTCCTCTGCTGCTCGATCTGCTGGGCCGTGAGAGCCATGAACCACCTCCTGACGGACGTCGGTCCCTACCGGAGAGCGTCGGTTCCCTGGCCTTCATCGGCCCAGTACCAGACGGTGACGACGCCCTCGTTATTGTCTTCCGAGTGGGCGATGCTGATCAAGCGATCCGGCCCTACCCGAGTGGCGAATTCGGCCGCCTCAGTGAACAGCTGCTGCCACGTCGTCAGTCTGCCGCGAAAGACCGCGAACTCGACACGCATGGGGCTTCTCCATGAAAGTGCTGCGGGGTATGTCTTCGTAGGAGCCGGCTCCGTCCGGCGATCTCCTTATCATCGGGGCCGGCGCTCCCTCCCGCGGGCTCAGTCCGGCTCCGCCACCTTCGCCTGGCGAATGGCGTAGAGAAAGTCCTCCGGGTCGGTCGCGTTCAGCGCCAGGCGGCCGACCACGCGCACCAGGCCGCGCGTGTAAGCGATCGACTTGCCCGCGGGCAGCTCGACGAAGACGATTCCGGTCACCTCCGGCATCTCGCAGTACCAGCACCCCACCGGGTACTCGATGAGCATGAACGCGGTCACGTCCGGATCGTCGCGCAGCGGCTGGATGAAGCCGTGCAGCACGACCTGTTTCCCTTGCAGCTCCTTCAGGTAGGGGGCGAAGGTCGGCCGGTACTTGCGGTCAACCGTCGTCTCGGTCAGCATCTCCCAGGGAAGGGTGTTCGCGGCGGTGGCGCTGATCGCCGGCAGGGCCGCCAGATCCAGCTTGAGCAGGAGCGGACGCCTGGACCGCGCGGCGATACCGCCCCTGTGCTCGTCGTGCCCCTCCTTGCCGGTGCCGCCCGCGAGTTTCGCGGCCTCGTCGGCAGCCGCCCGGCTGAGCAGCCGGTGGCGGCGCAGGTCCGGCGTCTGCAGCCCGAACTGGGTGACGCACCCATCCAGCATGGCCGCCGCGTACCGCACGTCGCCGTGGGCGTTGGCCAGCTCCGCCAGCTGCCACAACAGCCGCGCGTCCGACGGGAACCACAGCGCCAGCTGCTGCGTGACCGCGACCGCGTGGGCGGGCAGCTTCTTCTTCTCGGCCGCCGCCAGCCGGCCCGGGGTGTAGTCGCCCTTCGCATCGACGTAGCGGACGCCGAACAGATCATCGACGGCCCGGACGTCGCCCCGCTCGCGACGGCGCAGCTCGACCAGTTTGAGGTGGTACTTCTCCGCCTTCTGGTGCTTGCCGGGGGCCAGGCGAACCGCCTGGCGCAGGGCGAGCGCCGCCTGCTCCAGGTCGCCGTGCAGCTGCCAGGCGGTGCCGAGGTTGGCCGCAATCGCGAAGTGATTCGGGTGGGCGCGCTGGGCGGGGCGCAGGAGCGAGACCGCCTTGCCGGGCTCGCCGAGGCGCACGTAAATGGCGCCCAGGTCCGCCAGCTCGTCGGGGGTGAGAGGCCGCGTGCGGGTGAGCTTCTCCAGCCTGGCCGCCGCTTCCTGATACCGCAGGCGAGCCGGGCTGGCGGGGTTGCCGCGTGCCGGCGGCACGCCGACGCCGCGCAGCATCCGCTGATCGAGGAGGAACCCGCGCCACTGGGCGGGTAGTTCGGCCATCGGCTCGCCGGAGTAGTGGAGGCCGGCACCGGCGGTCGCCGGGAGGGCGACCAGCACCGCGAAGACAGCAAGGTAGCGGCGCGGCATGTGCGATTCCTCTGGTTCGGGCCGACCTGCCTGGGCCTGTCGCTCGCTCCGAGTGCTCCCGGCAGCTCACCGTTCAGTGTACCAACGGCCGCCGCGCGCGGTAAAGGGACTCGGCCCAGGTCTCTGTGCAGGCCCCATCTGTTCTCAAGACCCACGGGCCGCAACCCGTGGGCTTTGAAGAGCCAATCCGCTCCCTTCCCGCATGGCAGGCTGCGCGGTCCGGGCAAACTCTACCGCACGTCAGCTGCGCGGCCGGCTGCGGCGTTGAGAAATCGCCACAGGTTTCCGGCAATGTTTGCGGGCTGACGAATCCTTGCGGACTGCGGAAGAAAACCGGCCGGTCGGCCCGCGGCCATCCGACCTTGTCGGTCATTCCCACCGCCCGTAATGCCGTGGAGGCGTCGGTTGCGCCTGCTCTGCGCGTCGCGCAGGGGGTGTTTAGTTTGCTTTCTTTGCAGGCGCGACGTAAATTCCCTATGAACAGTGAGGACGTCACCAGACTCCCAGTCGCACCCGCGTCGAACACGACGGCGGTGAGGCGGTCACGACGCCGCCCAACCTCGGTGGACGTCCGCCCCGCAGGTCGGCCGCACGGACGGAGCCCGCACCCACCTGTCGGGTGAACCATTACCCGGCACCCCCTCAGTAGAATCCCCCGGTCCCTCCACGGAGTGGTGAGACCTCTCATTAGGAAGATGACGCCCGCTTTGCTGCCCTGCTCCAAAGCGTGCTCCTCTGCCAACACTGCCAAGGAGAACCGCTGTGTGCGCGCTCCGTCTCCCTCGTCCCCCTCGACGCTTTCTCCCCCGGCTGGAGCTGCTGGAAGCGCGTGAAGTCCTCTCCTCCCAGCCCACCGCCGTCGAACAGGTGTTCCTCGAACGCCTGAACGACGCGCGCGAAAACCCGGCCGCTTACGGCCAGTCGATCGGCCTCAACCTGGCCGGGGTGGCCAGTGCGCAACCCCTCGCCTGGGATACTCGGCTGATCGCGGCGGCGCGCGACCACGCGCAGGACATGAACGCCCGTGGGTTCTTCAACCACACCAACCCGAGCGGAGCCGGTCCCGGCGAGCGCATGGCTGCGGTCGGCTACGCGACCACCTCCTGGGGCGAGAGCATCGCCGCCGGCTACGCGACCCCGGCCGACACGTTAAAGGCGCTGATCGTCGATGACGGCGTCTCGAACCTGGGCCACCGCCGCCACCTGCTCGCCATCGACGCCGTCTTCCGCCAGCAGAACGCCGCTGGTATCGGCATCGTCCAGAACGGATCCGGCCCGTTCCGCGACTACACGACCATCGACACCGCCCTCGCCGCCCAGGACGCGCGCCCGTACCTGATGGGAGTGGTGTACAGCGATGCCAACCACAACGGCCGGTACGACGCCAGCGAGGGTCTGAGCGGGGTGACCGTCAACGTCCAGGGCGCCGCCACGACGACGACGTTCGGGACCGGCGGCTACGGCCTCCAGCTTTCGCCCGGCACCTACACGGTCGTCTTCAGCGGCGGCGGGCTGTCCGGTTCAGTGACGCGGACCGTCTCGGTCGGCGCGACCAACTACCGCCTGACCATCACCGCCGACGCCGCCACCGGCCAGGCCGGCGGGCAGACCGGCAATTCGCAGGCGGCGAACACCATCTCGACCGGGACCAACGCCAGCACCGACTGGCTCACCGGGGTCTACCAGAACCTGCTCGGACGCGCCCCGGGCCAGGCGGACCTGAGCTTCTGGCTGGGCCTGCTGCAGGCGGGCAGCTCGCAGGATTCGATCGTGGCGAGCATCATGGCGAGTCCCGAGTACCGCGGCAAGGACGGCACGCGCTGGCTGGGCCAGGTGTACCAGAACCTGCTCGGCCGCGCCACCGGGGCCGCCGACAACGCTTACTGGCTGAACGTGCTCCAGACGACGCCGCGCGAATCGGTGGTGGCCGCCATCATGAGCAGTCCCGAGTACCGGCGCGCGGACGGGGCGCGGTGGCTCCCGGGCGCGTACCAGACGTTGCTCGGCCGGGAGCCTGGAGCGCCGGATTTTGCCTACTGGCTCGGCGTGCTGGAGGGCGGGACGACACGCGAGCAGGTCCATGCGGCGATCGTGTCCAGCCCGGAGTTCGTGGGCAAGGCGGCCGACACCGGCCCCGGCTGGATCGACAGCGCATACCGGGTGCTGCTCGGCCGCGGGGCCGGGCAGGCCGACCTGGACTACTGGCTGGGCCAGCTCCAGACCGGCACCCCGCGCTCGGTCATCGCCGACCAGATCATGCAGAGTGCGGAGTATCGGGTGCGCGACTTCCGCGAGTGGGTGGCGGGGCTGTACCGCGACCTGCTCGGCCGCGAGCCGCGCGACGGCGACCTGGCATACTGGGTCGGCGCCCTCCAGGCCGGCGCCACCCGGCCGGGAGTGATCGCCGTCTTCCTGAGCAGCCCCGAGTTCAACACCCGCCTCGCGAGCAAGAGCTGATACACGGTCCGGTAAATCCTGTCCGAGCCGCGGCGCTGCGTGCGCGGCTCGGACAGGATTTACCGGCCGGGAGGCTCCTGTGCGTTTGCCCTGCCCCCCTTCCGCCGCGGGCGATACAACGAAAGCAGAGAGAGTGGTTCCCCGCGTGGGGAGGTGGCGTGCGATGGAATGGCCGTGGCTGGTCCCGGGAATGGTGGCCGCCGGCACGGTCGCGGCGGCGCTGCTCTGGCGCCCGCTGCGGACCTTCGGTCGGCAGGTGCAGCTGGAGCGTGCCCGCGAACTGTTTCACCTCCAGCGCGCGCGGCTGGAGGGGCAATTCCAGGCGACCGCCGCCGCCAGTGGCAGGCCACGCGGGCTGATCTGGAAAGAGTGTCAGTGGGGCTCGCAGGTGGAATTCGTGCGCGAGCGCAAGACCGGCGAGATCGTGGCCCTCGCTGGCGTGACGATCCAGTTCGAGGCCGTCGAGGGGTCTGACATGGAGGATCTGCCGGCGGTCGGCAACCTCCGCATCGCCTCGGCCGTGTTCTTCTTCCACGGCGGCCACTGGATGACCGTCGGCAAGGCGGTGTTCAACATGAACCCGGCCGAGACGGTCGAACATTTCCAGAAGCAGTACGAGCGCGTGGCGATGTGAGGGGGAGGGCTCTGCAAAGCCCACGGGGGCGTCCCGTGGCACAAGTCCCTGACACCTGGCCCACGGGACGCGACCCGTGGGCTTTGACAGAAACGCTTTCTCCAGTCCCCAGCTCCTGACCCCTCCTCCCTCCCGCGCAGCGGGCCGTATAATACCAGTTGCAGGTTGCCCCGGGGCCGGCACGGCGTCCGGCCGGGGAGGGGCCTCACCGTGCGAGGAGCGAACGGCGAGCATGCACACGGGACCACAGCCCACCGCCGAGCCGGCGCCCGCCCAGGGAGCGACGGCCAGCCTGCTGTATCATTTCTGCCGCCTCCAGCTGCCCGCCATCACTCTCGCGCCGGCCGCGTTCGAGCGCCACCTGCACCGCACCTACCGCCTCCACCAGGACAAGGCCGGCGCCGCGGCGTTGTGGCAAACGTTCCTGGAAAACCTCTACCTGCTTGACTGGTTCGTCGCCTGCGCATGCCTGGAGGGCAACGGCCGCGCCTGGGAGCACCTGTTCGCCGCCCGCGCCGGCCGAACCGACGCCTTGCTGACCGACGCCCTGCGGGCTCGCGCCGCCCGCCTGTACCCGCGTGACGAGGAGCGGCAGGAGAGCGCCGTGGCCGAGTTCTGGAGCCACCTGTACGTCGCCGAGGCGGAGGGCAGCACGCCTGTGCTGGCCCGGTACGACGGCCAGCGACCGCTGGTGCCGTGGCTGATCCGCGTCTTCCAGAACTGGCACATCTCGCAGCTCCGCCGCCGGTCGGGGGTGCAGACCCTGCCGGACGAGGACGTCGCCCTGCCGCTGCCCGCCGCCACGGACGCGCGGTGGCACGAGGCGTTCTGCATGGCGGCGCGCGACTGGGTCGGCGACCTGAAGGATGCCGAGGTCGTCCTCCTCGGCCTGCGCCTGCGCTACCGCCTCAGCCAGCGCGAGGTCGCCAACCTGCTCGGCATCCACGAGGGCACCATCTCGCGCCGCACCGATCAGCTGCGCGAACGGTGCCTGGAACACCTCGGCCGGCGCCTGCTGGAGCAGGGGTGGATCGGCGACGACCTGTCCGATTACGTCCGCACCGAGATGCAAGGAGTGCTCCTCGATGACCCCCGCCTCTCCGCCGACCATCTCGCCCACCTCCTCTCTCGACAGGGGAAGGCCCTCCCCGTCCAGGACATCCGCTAACCGCCCCCCGGCCGGCGGCGCCCCGGCCACTACAACAGATCCCAACGGAACGCGCCCGACGGATACCGAACCACTGATGTCCACGTACACGCCGCCCAAGGGACCTCTCGACGCGCCGCTCCCGGGCGTGGTCGGCGACAGCGCGGCGATGCGCGCCGTCTACCGCCTCACCCGCCTGGTGGCGCCGTCGCGCGCCAGCGTGCTGATCGTCGGCGAGACCGGCACCGGCAAGGAGCTGATCGCCCGCAGCATCCACCGCCTCAGCCCCCGGGCCGACGGCCCCTACGTCCGCGTCAACTGCGGCGCCCTGACCGAGAGCCTGCTGGAGAGCGAGCTGTTCGGCCACGTCAAGGGGGCGTTCACCGGCGCCATCGACAACAAGACGGGCCGGTTCGAGGCCGCCCACGGCGGGACCATCTTTCTGGACGAGATCTCGACCATCAGCCTCAAGCTCCAGGTGAAACTGCTGCGTGTCCTGCAGGAGCGCGAGTTCGAGCGCGTCGGCGAGAGCCGGACGATCCGCGTCGATACGCGCGTGCTCGCTGCCACGAACCAGTTCCTGGAGGACGAGATCGAGGCCGGCCGGTTCCGCGACGACCTGTACTATCGGCTGAACGTGGTCGCGATCTACCTGCCTCCACTGCGCGAGCGGCGCAAGGACATCCCCCAGCTCGCCCTGCACTTCCTGCACACCTACTGCGAGGAGAACCGCCGCGAGACGCCGGCGATCCCGCCCGATATCCTGCAGCGGCTGCAGGAGTACGACTGGCCGGGGAACGTGCGCGAGCTGGAAAACTACGTCGAGCGGGCGGTCGTCCTGGGTGAGGGCGGGACGGTGAACTTCGACGCCCTGCTGCCCGGCTCCCAGGGCGAGCGGCGGCTGCGGCCGGCGCGGGCACGCGGGGCCGACGTGCCGGCGCTGATCCAGCAACTGGTGCGGACCGCCATCCAGAGCGTGCCGGCCGGTCAGGGGAAGCTGAAGGAACTCATCGTCGAGGGCGTGGAGCGCGAGCTGATCGAGCAGGTGATGCAGGCGTGTAACGGCGTGGCGTTCAAGGCGGCCGAGCGGCTGGGGATCAACCGCAACACGCTCGCGAAGAAGATCGCCGAGCACGGCAAGCCGCAGGGCGAGCGCAGCCACGAGGACAACGGGACGGAGGAGTAGTCGTTCCCGCTGCACGGAGTACGGAGTACGGCGTTCCCGTCTCGTCGCCTTCCTTGCCAGTGAAGTCTCATGCTTCCCCTGTTCGTCAACCTGCGCGACCGCCTCGGTGTCGTCATCGGCGGCGGCGCAGTCGGCCGGCGCAAGACGAGCGCCCTGCTCGCTGCCGGCGCCCGTGTCCGCGTCGCCTGCCTCGAACCGCGTCCCGCGGACGAGACGTTCCGCGCGGTCGAGTGGCTGACCGAGCCCTACCGCTCCGCCCACCTGGACGGTGCCTCCCTCGCTTTCGCCGCCGCCACCCCGGACGTGAACCGTCGGATCGTCACCGACGCCCGGGCGCGCGGGGTGTGGGTCAACTCCGCGACTGAACCGGAGGAGGGCGATTTCGTCCTGCCCGCCGTCCTGACCCGTGGCGACTTTGCCGTGGCGGTCGGTACCGGCGGCCACGCGCCCGCCCTCGCCCGCGCGGTCCGCGATCGCCTGGCGACGGAGTTCGATGAGGCGTTCGGCGCGTGGGTGGCCCTGCTCGCAGAGGTGCGTCTGCTCGTGCTGGCGCAGGTGCCGGCCGACCGGCGGCGCCCGCTCCTCGAATCCCTGGCCCGGTGGGAGTGGCTGGACCGACTGCGGCGGGAAGGGGTCGAGGCCGTCCGCCGGGCGCTGCGTGCCGCGGTCGCGACCCTGGCGGGGGAGGCGCCGCCGCCAGTATAATCGACGTATCATGCCACCCGCACTCGACAACGTCACGGCCGTCTGCTTCGCGGCCAGCTACAGCATGGCGCTGGCCCTGGAACTGCTCCACCAGTTCCGGCCGCGCCCGGTGGTGCGTCTGCTGGCGCTGGTTTTTACCGGCGCCGGTCTGCTCGCGCACACCCTGTTCATCGCGTCCAACCGCCTGCCGCTGGAGACGCCGCATGGCTCGCTGGTCATCGTCGCGTGGGTGCTGGCCGTCTTCTCGCTGTACGGGTCGCTGCACTACCGCAAGACCGCGTGGGGCCTGTTCGTCCTGCCGGTGGTGCTCGGACTGGTCGTTCTGGCCGCCCTGGTGGCTCCTCCGGACACCCGCACCCAGGGATGGACGTGGGCGCTCTTCTCCCTCGAAGGCAAGCACTTCTGGCCGGTCCTCCACGGCGTCCTGCTGGCGCTGGCGGCGGTCGGCGTCAGCGTCGGTTTTGTGGCGAGCGTGATGTACCTCGTCCAGGTCTACCGCCTCCGGGCCAAGCTGCTGCCCGGCCGCGGCGTCAGGCTGCTCAGCCTGGAGCGTCTGGAAGAGATGAACCGGCGGGCGATCAACCTCGCTTTTCCGCTGCTGACGACCGGCCTGCTCGTCGGGGCGGCGCTGCTGCTGCAGAGCGGCGAGCCGATCAGCGGCTACCTGCGCATTGTCAGCCTCGTCGGGCTGTGGGTTGTGTTCGCAATCCTGCTGTTTCTGCGCTACCGCGTCCACGCGCGCGGCCGGCAGACGGCGCTGCTGACCATCCTGGCGTTTGCCCTGCTCGTGTTCTCGCTCGTGACGGTCCATCCGTTCGCGGGAGGTGTGCCGTGATGCACCTCCTGGCCGTCGGCTGCAGCTACCGCAATACGCCCGTCGAGGTGCGCGAGCGTCTGGCGTTCGACGGCGACAAGCTGCCGCGTGCGCTCGACGAGGTCGGGGCCCGGTACGGGTGCGAGGCCGTCATCCTCAGCACCTGCAACCGCGTCGAGCTGTACCTCGCCCGGGCCGAGGCGCCGGTCGCCCCGGACGCGGACCTCCTCGCCGAGTTCGTGGCCGAGTTCCACCGCGTGCCCGAGACGGACGTGAAGCCGCACCTGTACCAGCACCGCGGGCCGGACACGGTCCGCCACCTGTTCCGGGTGACGGCGAGCCTGGACAGCATGATCGTCGGCGAGGGGCAGATTGCCGGCCAGGTCAAGCGCGCCTACGAATTCGCCCAGGCGCGCGCGGCGTGCGGGCCGGTCCTGCACCCGCTGTTCCAGCACGCCCAGCGCGCCGCCAAGCGCGTCCGCACGGAAACCGGCATCGCCCGCGGCCGCGTCTCGGTGTCGAGCGCGGCGGTCGATTACGTCCGCCAGGTGTTCGAGCACTTCGACGACAAGACGGTCCTCGTCATCGGCGCCGGCAAGATGGGCGAGCTGACGCTCCGACACCTGAAGCAGCTCTGCCCGCGGCGCATCCTGGTGGCGAACCGGAGCCCCGAGAAGGCGCAGGCGGTCGCGGCCGGATGCGGCGGTCAGCCGGTGCCCTGGGACCAGCTCGACAACGTCCTCGCCCACGCCGACATCGTCCTGAGCACGACCGGGGCTCCGGAGCCGGTCGTCACGCGCGAGCGCTGGGCGCGCATCCTGCCCCGACGTGCCGGCGGGCCGGTCGTGATCCTCGACATCGCCGTGCCGCGCGACTTCGACCCGCGCATCCACGACGGCGACCGCACGTGTCTGTTCAACATCGACGACCTGAAGCGTATTCGCGAGCAGACGCTGCGCGACCGCCAGCGCCACATCGCCCCGGCCGAGGCGATCATCGAGCAGGAGTTGAAGCGGTTCCTGAAGGAGTGGACCGGGCGGCGCAACGGGCCGGTGATCGCCCGGCTCACCCAGGAGTTCGAGGCGAAGCGGCAGGCGGTGGTCAGTCAGCTGATGCGGCGGCTCAACGGGAAGTTGACGGCCGAGGATCGGGCATACGTCGAGCAGGCATTCGTGCTGCTGCAGAATCGGTTCCTGCACGGCCCGCTCACGGCCCTGTCCGAGGAGCCGCACGGGAGCGACCAGCACACGCTCCTCGACGCGCTGCGCAAGTTGTTCCGTCTGCAAGATTAGAGCGATTCGCATTCGGGTGCAGCATGGTAACCGCAGGACGTGAAGCAACCGCGGCAGTCCTGGGGGGGCACCGCCTCCAGTACCTTACCCCCACCCCGCCTGGTGAAGGGTCCGCGCCGCCGCCCTGGTCCGGTACGGCTTCAGGTTGTCCAGTACCACGATGCCGCCCGGCCGCAGACACGGCAGCAGCACCCGCTCGAGGTAGGTCGGGAAGGCCAGCGTGTCGGTGGCCCCCGAGAACTCCAGGGAGGCGACCGCGCCGTCGCGGCGACTGGCCGCGACCAGCGTCGTCATCTCCCAGTTCCCCTCTGGCACGCTCTCCGCCAGACGCTGGCTGCGTGGGGTTTGGCAGCGAACGAGGTGCTCGCACAGACTCTTGGAGGGCAGACCGCTGCAAACGGCTGCGAAACGCTCTAATCACGTCACGCGGGCGGTACGGAGGACGCCGGATGAGCGCGAGTAACTACGACGTTGTTGTAGTCGGGGCCGGGGCGGCGGGGCTGGCGGCGGCGATCGGACTGGCCCGGGCGGGGTTCGCGGTTGCGGTGGTCGAGGCGGCCGCCTTTCCCGGCGCCGAGAACTGGTCCGGCTGCGTCTACTTCTGCGAGAGCCTCGCCGATCCCGCGATCCTCGGTCCGCAAGGCGTTGAGGCGCTCGCGTGGGAGCGGCGCCTGATCGAGCGCGGGTTCTTCGCCACCGACGGCCACGGGCTGCTTGGGATGAAGTACCGCGACCCGCAGGCGTTCCGCCACTGCTACACCGTTCTGCGTCCGATCTGCGACCACCACCTCGCCCAGGCTGCCGTGCGCCACGGGGCCGCCCTGCTGACGAGCACGACCGCCGAGAGCCTGATCCGCGAAGGCGGGCGCGTCGTCGGCGTTTGCACCAGCCGCGGGCCGGTCTACGCCGATCTCGTCTTCCTCGCCGAGGGCGACGCCTCCCACCTCGTCACGCGCGAGGGGTACGAGCGCTCCGCCGACCCGCGCGAGGCGCCGAAGTTCCTCCAGGGCATCAAGGAGGTGCTGGAACTGCCGCCGGGTGCCATCGAGCAGCGCTTTGGCGTGGGCGCGGAGGAAGGCGCTGCCTACGAGATACTGGTGCGCAACGGCACTCTGCGCGGCAAGCCGGTGCGGCTGAACATGGGCGGGTTCATCTACACGAACCGCCGCAGCCTGTCGGTCGGCCTGGTGCTGCCGGCGGACAATCTGCACGAGCACTTCGCCGGCGATCCGAACCTGCTGATCGAGTGGTTCGAGAGCCTGCCGGCGCTACGGCCGTGGCTCGAAGGGGCGCGGCGCGGCGCATTCGGGGCGAAGCTGATCCGCGGTGGCGGCGCGAAGGACATCCCGACGCTGATCGACGAAGGCCTCGCCATCGGCGGCGGAGCGAGTGCGATCGGCATTGACTTCCCGTACCCGAACTTCACCGGGCCGGCGACCGCGATGGGGCTGCTCCTCACCCGCGCGGCGGTCGCCATCCGGGCCGAGGGTGGCCGCTTCACGCGCGCCGCCCTGGAGCAACATTACCTGGAACCGCTGCGGCGCTCGACGTGCTGGCGCGACGTTGAGTTCCTGCGCCAGTGGCCGGGGTACGTCAAGAAGACGCGCACCTTCTTCGGCCGCAACCTCGACGTGGCGCTCGGCAGCGCCTACCTGTGGACGCGCCCGGGGCGCGGGCTGGTGGGACGGTGGTCGAACTGGTTGCGGTTGGTGCGCGGCGTCGCCGGGCCGGACTGGGCCGAACTGCGCGAGGACGCGCGCGACCTCGGCCGGACCCTCCACCTGAACGAGGTGGCGGTGGTGCCGTCGGTCGGCCAGTTGCTCCTCGACGGCTCGCTGAATGCGCTGCGCGATGTGCTGCGCCAGCCGCGCGCCGAGGTGCCGGCGTCGGGCACCGTTGCCCTGCACTACACCGTCGCCGGTGGGGCGGAGCAGGCCGGGCTGCCGCCAGCGACGCTGCGCCGCTGGTTTGCCCGGTTCGCGCCGGTACTCGCCGCCGCGGCCCGCCGAGTGTACGCCAACGACGGCGTACCCCTGGACACGAAGCTGCCCGACGCCTTCCGGCTGCTCGCCCGGCAGATCAACCTGCTCGACCTGCTGCGCCTCGGCTGGCTCGGATTTGCCGCCGGCTTCACCGGCGCACTCGGTGCCGGCTGGCGGCGCCTGCGGCGCCTGCTGAGAGGCCGTACCCCCGCCGTACAGCCGGCGGGGGAGCCGGAACCTTACGGCGACTACGCCGAGGCCGCGCGGCGCACGGCCGACCTGACCCCCCTGGTAGGGATCGCCGCGCAGGAGTGGGAGGGACGGCTGGCGCGGCTCGGGTACGAGACGGTCAAGGCGTCGCACATTCACGTCCTCTGGCCGCAGGATCTGCCGGCGAAGGACACGGTGACGAGAGCCGGCCTGTGGCACGTCTGCCCGGCCCACGTGTACGAGGCGCGCGTCAGCCCCGGCGGGCAGGTGCAGGTGGTCGTCAACTTCGAGAACTGCATCAAGTGCGAGACGTGCTGGCGGACGAGCGACCTGGTGGACTGGGGGCGCGATGGCCGGCACCGCTTCGTCTACGCGGTCCACTCGCCGGTGGTGACGCGCCTCCTCGCGGACCAGGACGCCGTCGGCCTGGTCCGCCCCGCCGCTCCGCGCACTGTGGATCCGTGGCAGGGCGAACAGCGCCTGCTCGGTGCCGCCCTCGAGCGCGCGGCGCTGCCGACGCTGAACGGCAGGCACGAGCCGGAAGGCATCGAGTTCGACTATCTGCTGACGCGCCTCGACCGCAAGTTGATCGAGTTCGGCGAGGCGCTCGGCGAGGAGCCGCGCCACATCGACCACGGTCGGGCGGAATACCTCCAGTTGCTCGCCCGCTACGCTCAGAACCTGCTCGCCCGCGCCACCGAACTGCTACGCGGCGGATTCCCCCTCGCGACCCCGGTGAGGCAGCGCCTTCTCGACCTGGCTCACGCCGCCGCCAGCAAGGCCGAGCAGCAGGTCCGCCACACGCTCGCCCAGCGCTACTCCTGGGCGGCCGCCGATGGCCGCCACCTGCGCCAGCACCACCTCGCCGGGATGCGCCGGTGCCTCGATCTGCTCGGCCCGGCGCCTGCCGTCGGGCAGGTTCCCCCGGAACCGGCCGCCGTCTGGCTCCGCGCCGAGGACGAGACGGCGGCTCTGGCGGAGCGCCTGGCCGACTGGCGGCGCCGCCTCGATGAGGTGTTTCCGCCGAACGTCTGGCGCGACCTGGAACGGCAGGCGCCGCTCACCGGCGCGCAAAATGCCCTGCTGCTCGACCTGCTCGGGCAGATCCCCGCCATCGACGCGGACGCCCTCGCGCACACCCTGCACCCGCCCGGACGCAAGATGTTGCTGGCGGAGCTAGGGCGGCGCGACCCGTCGCTGGCATATCGCGCGGCCTGTCACCTGTGGGCGCGTGACGCAATCGCGCTGACTGGAACGAGCAAGCCACTGGAGCCGGGCAGCTGGCACAGCTTCGCCATCCTGTCGGGCCGAGCGGAGGGGGCAGAAGCCCTGTTCGTGCCCGCGCGGAATGGCGAGCAACTGGTTCTGCTCCGCGGCGACGAGCTGGCGGTCCTTGCCGGCACAGGCAGCGGGCTGACCGTGGAGCCGCTCGCCACCCTCGGACTGCGCGGGGCCGGGCTGACGCGCGTGCTCCTCGCCGAGAAGGCGGCCGCGCCACCGTGGCAGCGCATCGACGGCGAGCGTGTGCGGGCGCTCTGGAACGCGCTGAGTTCCGCCGACCTCGTCTCGATCGCATCGGGCATGGCCGATCTGCTGTGCCGGCGCGCGATCGAGCACGCGACCACGCGCGTGCAGTTCCCCGGGCTGTTCCAGGACGAGGAAGCCCGCGACGCCATCGGCAAGTTCGGCGCCGTCAAGAAGATGATCGCCGACATGGGTGCCCGGCGCTACCTGATCGAGACGCTCGACCACGACCTCGCGCCGGCCGATCTTTCCGAGGTATCCGTTACACGCGCGGCCCTGGTGAAGGCGCTCGCCGCCGAGGCGCTGGGAACGGCGCCCGGGAGCATCTCGTACAACGCCGGCCAGGTCTTCGGCGGCACCGGGTACTCGGAGGACGACATCCTCTCGAAGTACTACCGCGACGCGGCCGCCTGGCGCTTCCTCGGCCCGGAAAACCCCGCCGCCTTCCACGCCCACGGCAACCGCCTGCGCGAGCGCTGGCGCGAGGACGGCGACGCGCTCGACGCCCTGCCCGGCGAGGCCGAACGGTTCGATCAGCTCGCCCAGCGCAAGGCGCTACAGGCCCAGCTCGACGCGCTGCGCGTCCACCGCACGCGGGTGCGTGCCCTGGTCGCGGAGTGTCGCGCGGCCGGGCAGTTCGGGGCTGAAGATCCGCTCACCCCCGCCAGCGCCGAGGTGGGCGACGGCCTGGCCAGGCAGGATGCGTACCTGCTCGGCAGCAAGGCGCTCCTGCTGCGCACCCACGCGCGGCTGGAACCCGGGCTCGGGTCGGAAATCGAGATCGCGCTGCTGCGCGTGTGGCTGGAGGCGGCGGCCGGCGCCCTGGAAGAATTCGATGGGGCGGTGCGCCGCGACCTTGCTCGTTCGACGCGCCCGCAGAAGCCGTCCCTCGCGGAGGCGAACGCCGGTCCGCCGGTGACGCGCTACGCCGAGTTCCTCGCTGCCCCGTGCCCCTACGATTCGGGTGACTTCCTGGCCAAGCCGGTCGATCCGCTGCAGCCGTGCTACGTCCCCGAGATGAACGAGACGGATCCGCACCTGGCCGCATACGACCGCGAGCTGCACGACCTCTTCACCGCGCAGTTCGGCGGCCCGCGCGACGGGTTGATCTACGAGCGCTACCTCGAACGCGAGCACCGCCCGGATGACGCGGACCTCGCCTTCCTGCGCCGCCACGGCTTCTTCCGCATGCCGATCCCGAAGGAACTCGGCGGCGAAGGGCGGTCGAAGGTGGAGTACTACCTGCTCACGACCTGCGCCCACCGGGTCGCGGACGTGGCGGTGTCGCTGACGATCCAGGTCAACAGCAGCCTCGGCACGACGCCGGTGCTGGTGCCGCGCGACAAGGATCTCCCGAAGGCGCGCAAGGATATCGCCGCGTTCGTCGATGACACCGCGTTGCAAAACGAGGTACGCGACCAGCTGCAGCACCTCCTCGCTTTGTTCGGCCCGCCCGCGGACGGCAAGGCCATCGCGGCGGCCTACCGCGAGCTGCAGCAGAAGCTCAATGAGGCAGTGCTGAGCAGGCCGGTGCTCCGCGTGCTGGGGTTCCGGTTCGTTCAGGCGTGGCAGGAGGCAGGGAAGGCGGGGCTGGCCTTCGATCTGTCCACCATGCGCACCCGGCTGGCGGACGCCCGCGCCGCCTGGCAGGAGGCGTGCGCCCGGGCGCCGCAGGTGCAGGACGAGATCGGCCGGCGGGTGCGCGCCGCCGACCTGTTCCTGCGCTGGGTCGCCGCCGGGCAGATCTCCGCGTTCGCGCTGACCGAGCCGTCCGCCGGGTCCGACACGGCCCGCGTCGCCACCCGGGCGCGCCTGCGCTCGGTGCCGGTCGAGCGCGAGTCCGACGGCGTGCTGCGGTTCGTCCCTGAAGGCGGCAAGGAGCCGCGCTACCTCCTGGATGCGGATCGCCTGGAGTTCCGCACCACGAAAGTCGATGGTCGCGACGAGCCGCAAGCCTTCTACCGCTGGTCCGACGGCGCCGAGCCGGCCCCGATCCGCTTCGACGAGTATGACTACGAGACGGACGACCCGCGTCGCATGCGCTACTACCTCCACGGCGAGCGCAAGGTGGCCTTCACCGACATCGCCCAGCTGCGCGAGCGCGACGGGCGCCTGTGGTACGACTACTGGGAGCTGACCGGCGCCAAGATGTGGATCACCAACGGGCGCGTGTGCGGCATCATGGCGCTGTACGCGAAGACCGAGGAAGGAGTGACAGGATTCATCGTGGACCGCCACGCTGAGGGACTGGTGGTCGGCAAGGACGAGGCGAAGATGGGGCAACTCGGCTCATCGACCAACGAACTGTCGCTGCAACAGGTGCGTGTGCCGCGCGAGAACATGATTGGGCTGGAGGGACGCGGCCAGGTCAACGCCCTGGAGACGCTCAACGTCGGTCGCGCCGGGCTGGCGATGTCCGCGATGGCTCAGATGGTCCGGCTCGCCCGGTGGAGCCGCGACTTCGCGCGCGGGGTCAGCGAAGAACCGATTCAAAGCTCACGGGCTGCGGCCTGTGGGCGAAGTGCCGGGGAGTCTTCCCACGGGACGCCACCTGTGGGCTTTTCCCTCTCCCCCGTGGCTCCTCACCTGGCGTGGCGGCTCGACCAGATCGAGGAGGACCGATTCATCTCCGAGGCGCTCGCCCACGAGATCATCGGCCGGTTCGAGCACAAGCAGACGAAGTCGATCCGCCTGGAAGGCGCCGTCGGCAAGATGCTGGTGAGCGAGCTGCTGCACCGCCTCATCGAGACGGCCGAGGAGGTCCACGGCCTGGCGGGACAGACGCAACTGCACCTCGTCGAGAAGCGCAAGCGCGACGCCCGGGTGCTGAACATCTACGAGGGCACGAACGAGATCCAGCGCTTCTTCATCCTGCGCGACCTGGTGAGCGACGTCGCCAACCGCCAGTCCGCCGCCGCGCCGCCGACCGGGCTCGGACCCGAGGCACGCGCGGTCGAGGAGCTGAAGGTGGAGCTGTGGCGGCGGGTGCGGGAGGCGATCGAGGGGTTTGGTCAGCGCCTCTGGCAGGACGCGAACCTGCAGGCTAACTGCTTCCTGCTCGCCGAGGCGGTCGCGTGGGTCGGCGCCGCCGGCAGCACGCTCGGGCGGCTCGCCTTCCTCTGTCGCCTGACCCAGGGGCCGGCCACGGAGCGCGGCGGTCTCGACGACGAGGAGCTGGCCGGGCGCATCGACGTCGGGCGGCGTGCCCTGGTGCGCTGCGCGGCCGAGATCCGCGGCCGGCTGCGCCGCTTTGACGAGGAACTCCTCCGCCTGCGCCGCGGGCTCTACGCCTCGTCGGTCCGGGCCGCCGCGCTGCTGTTCCGCCGGCCCACCCCCGCCGAGCCCGCCTTCCGCCCGCGCAGCACGATCACGCGGCCGCTGTCGGTGCTTGTGCTCCTCGACCCGCCGGCCCCGGGCAGCCCGCAGCCGACCGTGGCCGACGGGCGCCTGCTCGAACCGTACCGGATCCTGACCGAGCCCGATCGCGCCGCGCTCGAAACCGCCCTGCGCCTGCGCGACCAGGCCGAGGCGCCGGTCCGGGTGGAGGTGGCGACGGTCGCGCCGGCGTCGGCGGGCCAGCTGCTGCGCGAGGCCGTCAGCCTGGGCGCCGACCGGGTGCGGCTGGTGCTCGCCCCCGAGGGGGGGGTCGCCACGGACCGCGCCGCCGCTGCGCTGGCGGTCGCGCTGGGCAGCGACAATTTCGACCTTGTCCTGTGCGGGTGCGGTATCGGGTCGGAGGGACTGCTGGGCCGGCTGGCCGCGGGGGCGCTCGGCCAGACCTTCGCCGGTTCCGCCGCGCAGGTCGCGGTGCGTGCCGGCGCCGACGGGGATACCCTGTTGCTGACCGACCCGGACGGCCGCCAGCAGCGTACACGCACCTTACCGGCCGCAGTGGCGGTCGCGGCCGGCGTCGCACTGCGGGCCTTCACCGTGGAGGGCTACCTCGCCGGCCTGGCGCACGCGGTCGAGGCGATCCCGTGGCCGGCGCAGGTCGAGGCCGGGTCCGTGGCATTCGTGGAGGCCGGGCAGGCTGCGGCTGCGAGCGTGGGAAAGCTGCCGCAGCCACTGCTGCCTCACGAGGCGGGGCAACTCGTGGCGGACGCCCTCGGCTTCCGCCCCACCGGCGCGGCGCTGGACGCCGAGACCCCTGTCCCAATGATCGAGGACACCGGCGAACCTTCCCTCCTTCGTCCCGCCGCCAGCGGCAAGCCGGTGGTACTCGCCGTCCTCGCCGCGGAGGCCGACGGGCGGCTGCGCCCGACGGCGGCCCGCGCCCTCGACGCGGCCCGGTTCGTGGCCCAGTTCGTCCCTGGCGGCGCCGACACACGCGCGCTGCTGCTCGTCCCGCCCGAGGAGGACGCCCAGAGTCGCGCCGCCGCGGAATTGCTTGCGCTGTCTCCGGGGGACGTTTGCCTGCTCAGCGCAGGGGAAGCGAACGACTCGGCGGAGGTGCGCTGTCGCGTCGTGGTCGAGTGCCTCGGCGGGCGTGGGTCGTTTGTGAGCGCGGTGGTCGGCGAGCCGTGGACCGAGGGCGCCCTGGCAACGCTGGCAACTGAGCGCGGCACCGTGGCTCCAGCGGCACTGCGCGTGCGGGCGCTGGACCGCGAGCAAGGGCGGCTGCTCGCCGAGACGCCTGGCCACGGGCGGTTGCGCACGCGCCAGGTGCTCGCCCTCGCTCCCGGGCGGACATGCTGGATCGGCCTGACCGCGGAGACAGAGGTCGGTGCGGTCCCGCCGGTCGCGAAGGGCGCCGCCCCGCGGGTCGAGCGCTGGACGCCGCGACTGGAGCGCTTCTATGGGCGGGTAGACATTCGGCGTCTCCTGGAGGAGTTGAAACACGAGGCGGGCGTCGCGCGGCTGAGCGACGCGGAGTTCATCATTGACGTCGGCTTCGGCGTCGGGAATCGCGACGGCTACGAGGCGGTCATCGATCCGCTGGAACGCGAGCTGCGCGCGCTGGGGGTGCGCGGGCTAATGGTGGGCGGGTCGCGCAAGGTGACGGAGGAACTGCACCTGCTGCCGATGGACCGCCAGATCGGCCAGTCGGGGGTGAGCGTCAACCCGCGCATCCTGCTGGCGATCGGGGTGAGCGGGGCGCCGCAGCATCTGAACTACATCGGCCCGCGTGCCACCGTCGTCGCCTTCAACCGCGACCCGGAGGCGCCGCTGATGACGCTCAACCAGCGCCAGGCGCGGCCGCGTGTCTTCCCGGTCGTCGGCGATCTGTTCGAGACGGTGCCCGCGTTCACCGCCCGCCTGCGTGAGGAGCACGCCGGCACCGATGGCCATCCGGCCGCGGACGCCGCCCGCTCCGTTGGGGCGGGCGGAGCGGTCGGTTAAAATGAGAGCATGGCCAGCAAGCGCAAACGCCCTCCTGAACCCACCGTTACCTTCTGGGGCGCCGCCCGGACAGTGACCGGGTCGATGCATCAGGTGGACGCCTGCGGGCAGACGGTGCTCCTCGACTGCGGCCTGTTTCAGGGCCGCCGGACCGACACCCTCGCCCGCAACCGCGAATTCCCGTTCCGCCCGCACGACATCGACGCCGTCATCCTCAGCCACGCCCACATCGACCACTGCGGCAACCTGCCCAACCTCGTCCGCCAGGGGTTCGCCGGCCCCGTCTTCTGCACCCCGGCCACCCGCGCCCTCGCCGCGGTCATGCTCGGCGACGCTGCCAAGATCCACGAGGAGGACGCGGCGTACCTGAACCGCCACCGCGAACCGGGCGACCCGCCGGCCGAGCCGCTCTACACCGGACGCGAGGTGTTCCGCACCCTGCTCCGGCTGCGGGCGGTGCCGTATGGCACCCCGTTCGCGGTCGGGCCTGGGCTGGAAGGGCGGTTCGTGGACGCCGGCCACCTGCTCGGGTCGGCGATGGTCGGGCTGCGCATCGATGGACCCGGCGGCGAACGGCGGCTGACCTTCACCGGCGACCTGGGCCGGCCCGGCATCCCGATCCTGCGCGATCCGGCGCCCGTCCCAGCGGCCGACCTCGTCATCAGCGAGAGTACCTACGGCGGCCACACGCACGAGCCGGTTGACGAGACGGCGGAGCGTCTCGGCGAGGTGGTCCGACGCACGGCGGCGCGCGGCGGCAAGGTCATCATCCCGGCGTTCAGCGTCGGGCGCACGCAGACGGTCGTCTACTTTCTGCACCAGCTCAGCAGCGCCGGGCGGCTACCGGACCTGCCGGTGTTCGTCGATAGCCCGCTGGCGGTGCGCGCCACCGAGGTCTTCCGCGCTCACCCCGAGTGCTTCGACGACGAGACGCTGCACCTGCTCAGCCGGCATCCGGAACTGTTCGGCGAGCAGCACGTTCGCTACGTGGACAGGGTTCACGAGAGCATCGCCCTGAACGGGCGGCGCGAGCCGTGCGTGATCATCTCGGCGAGCGGAATGTGTGAGGCCGGCCGCATCCTGCATCATTTGCGTCACAACCTGGAGGATCCGCGCAGCACGGTCCTCATCGCTGGCTACCAGGCCGAGGGCACCCTCGGCCGGCGGTTGGTGGAGCGCAGGCCGGAGGTGCGCATTTTCGGGCGGACGGTGGCGCTGAAGGCCGAGGTGGTGGTGCTGAACGGGCTGTCCAGCCACGCCGATCACGGCGGGCTGCTGACCGCCCTGACGCCGCTGGCGGGAACGGCGCAGCGGGTGCGTCTCGTCCACGGCGAGCCGGACCGGGCGGGCGCGCGGGCCGCCGGGCTGGCGGCCGCCGGGTTCGCCAATGTGGGAATCCCCGACGTGGGGGAGAGCGTGGCCGTCT
>JADLBT010000205.1 GCA_020847555.1 Gemmataceae bacterium | reverse complement strand
GCCGGCCGTCGTTCCGGCTGGGCCGATTCGCTGCGGCCCACGCGGAGAGCGGACAGAGGCAGGCCGGCGAGGAGGAGTTTCAGCCAGGCGCGGCGTGTCAGGGTCATGACGTGACCTCGGATGAGTGGGGAACGGCCCCTTCCCTGCTCCCGCCCGCGGCGGGAGCGCGCGGGTATTGTAAGCAGCGGCCGCGTCCGCGGCGAAGGCGAGGACCAGGCGAGGTGCCGCGGCCATTTCCCCTCTCGCCGCCCATCCTTTACAATACAGCAGGTATCGTGGCCCCCGTCGCCCCTGGCCCCGCGAGGTAACGCCACCGGTGTCCAACGACCGCATCAGCGAATACCTGGCCCAGTTCAGCCAGGCGCGCGTCCAGATGCTCGAGCAACTCCGCCGCGCCATCGTCGGCCAGGCGGAGGTGGTCGAGCAGATCCTGGCGGCGATCTTCAGCCGCGGCCACTGCCTGCTCGTCGGCGTCCCGGGCCTGGCCAAGACGCTCATGGTCAGCTCGATCGCCCAGATCCTCGACATGACGTTCAAGCGCATCCAGTTCACGCCCGACCTGATGCCGTCCGACATCACCGGGACGACGGTCCTGGAAGAGCAGGAAGGCGGGCGCCGCGAGTTCCGGTTCGTCAAGGGTCCGATCTTCGCCAACATCATCCTCGCCGACGAGATCAACCGCACGCCGCCGAAGACGCAGGCCGCCCTCCTCGAAGCCATGCAGGAGCGCCAGGTGACGATCGGGCAGGAGACGTACAAGCTGCCGGATCCGTTCTTCGTCATCGCCACGCAGAACCCGATCGAGCAGGAAGGGACGTACCCGCTGCCCGAGGCCCAGCTCGACCGCTTCATGTTCAACATCAAGGTGGACTACCCCGACTTCGACGAGGAGAAGCGCATCCTCGAGATGGCGACCCGTGACGAGCCGACGGAGCTGATCAAGGTGCTGAGTGGGCGGGCGATCGTGAACATGCAGAAGCTGGTGCAGAAGGTCGCGGTCGGCGATTACGTCCGGGATTACGCGACGAAACTGGTACGGGCGACGCGGGCGAACAAGCCGGAGGCGCCGGACTTCGTGCGCAAGATGGTCGATTGGGGGGCCGGACCGCGGGCGGGGATCTTCCTGGTCCAGGGGGCGAAGGCGGTGGCGGCGATGGACGGCCGGTTCAGCGTGGCGGTGGACGACATCAAACGAGTCGCCATTCCGGTCCTGCGCCACCGCATCAGCACCAACTTCCAGGCGCAGGCGGAGGGGAAGACGAGCGAGGACGTGATCACGCAGTTGCTCCAGGTGGTCGGCGAGCCCGAGCCGGCCAGATACGAGAAGCGCAAGAAGGTGTGAGGATCCCCCGCACCCCCCTGCCCCCCTCTCCCACCAGGGGAGAGGGGGCCTGGAGGTGCGGGGGAAGAACGATGACCATTTGGTATCGCGTCTTCGCCAGCAACGACGCCCACCCCGAGCCGGCCGCCCTGCTGGAGCACCTGCACGGGACCGGGCTGGAGGTGAGCGGCCATTTCCGCGGCGACGACCAGGGGTGGTTTCGGGCGGACCTCAGCCTCCCGGATGAGGGCGGCAGCGTCGAGGCCGAGTGCTACCTCGCCACCGAGGAGGGCGTGCGGCAGGAACTGCTCACCTGGGCGGCGTGGCTGGAGACGACGGCGCCCGGTCCGGTGCAGGATCGGCTGATGCTCCACCTCATCGGCACACGGCGTGTCTACACCCTGCACACCGGAGAGGACGGCGCCGACGCCGAAGCGACCCGCGCGCTCTGCGCGGCGCTGGCCCGGTTCCTGGCCCGCACTACCGAGGGCGTGTACCAGGCGGACGGCGAGGGTTTCCGCGACGCCGAGGGGGCGCTCCTCGTTGCCGAGGGTTGACATGAACACCGAGAAGTACCTCAAACCCGAGGTGATCCGCCAGGTATCGCGCCTCGACCTGCGCGCCAAGTTCATCGTGGAAGGATTCCTCGCCGGCCTGCACGCGAGCCCGTACCACGGGTTCTCGGTCGAGTTCAGCGAGCACCGCAAGTACGTCGCTGGCGACGACCTGAAAGACCTCGACTGGAACATCTACGCCAAGACAGACCGCTATTACGTCAAGAAGTTCGAGGCCGAGACAAACGTCACCGGCTATCTGGTGATGGATCTGAGCGCGTCGATGGCGTACACGTACCGCCAGGAGCTGACGAAGTTCGAGTACGCCATCTGCTTGGCGGCGGCCCTCGGCTACCTGATGATCCACCAGCAGGATCCGGTCGGGTTGGTGACGTTCGACACGCGCATCCAGGCGTGCCTGCCGCCGCGCAGCAAGCGCACGCAGCTCGGCAACATCCTCGCGATCCTGGCGAACCTCAAGCCGGCCGGCAAGACCGACCTGGCGCACTGCCTGCACCCGCTGGCAGCGATGATCCGCCACAAGGCGCTGGTGATGGTCTTCAGCGACCTGCTGACCGACCCGGAGCCGGTGCTGGAAAGCCTCAACCATCTGCGCCACCGCGGCAACGAGATCATCCTGTTCCACATCCTCGACGAGGCCGAGGTCCATTTCCCGTTCGAGGGCGTGATCGAGTTTCAGGACGTCGAGGAAGAGCAGAAGCTGACGCTCGACGCCCGGAACATGCGCACCGACTATCTGCAAGCGCTGGGCGAGTTCCAGGAGTTCTATCGCCAGAAGTGCGCCCGCGCGAACATCGATTACGTCCCGATGGACACGAGCGTCAACTTCGACCGGGCGCTGATGGAGTACCTGTTGCAGCGGCGGAAGCGGTTCTGAGGAGCCCGGAGTTAAAGCCCGCGGGTTGCGTCCCGTGGGCCAGGCGCCGAGGGGTGGCCCACGGGACGCAGCCCGTGGACTTTACCCCCGCAAGCCTTCCCTGGGCACGGTCCCCTGCGAACGACACCCATGACCTTCGTCTTCTCCTTCGTTCTGGGCGGGCTGGTGCTGGTCAGCATCCCGGTGCTGATCCACCTCATCATGCGCCAGAAGCCGAAAACGCTGCTCTTTCCGGCGTTCCGGTTCCTCGTCCAGCGCCACAGGACGAACCTGCGCAAGCTCCGCCTCCGGCACCTCCTGTTGCTGTCGCTGCGCGTTCTGCTCATCGTCGCCATCTGCCTGGCCGCCGCCCGCCTGACCGTCTCCAGCGACGCCCTCAAGCTCGGGACCGACCGCCCGGTTGCGGCCGTGCTGCTGTTCGACACCAGCCCGAGCATGGAGTACACGGTTTCGACGAAGGACGGCAAGCTGACGCGCCTCGACGACGCGAAACGGCGCGGGCACGAGATGATCGACCGACTGCCCGCCGGGAGCAAGTACCTGATCCTCGACACGGCCGAGGCGGTTCCCGCCGGCAAGGGCGACTGGCTGACATCCGCTCTCCAGGCCCGCAAGCGCATCGACGCCCTGCGCGTCCGCCCCGGCGGCACGGTCACGGCCCGGCTGGAGGAGGTTTACCGCCTGCTGGCGGACCTGGGCCGCGCCCGGGACGAGCAGGCGCATCAGCTGGCCCGCCTGGTATGCGTCTTCTCGGACCGGACGACCGGCGGCTGGGACGCTGGACGGGTAAAGTCTCTCCAGGAGGCTCGCGACCGGGTGCCGCTGCCGTTCGACCGCGTCGCCCTCGTCGGCGGGCGCATCCCCGGGGTGATCGAGTTGCTCAAGGAATTGCGCACGCGCGTCCCCGTCTCGACCGGGCAGGAACTCCCGGATGCGGCCCTGATCGACTTGCTGGACAGGATCCGGGAGGAGGGCGGCAGGCTGAGCGAGGCGGCGTACCCCGACAGCAAGTTCAACCAGCTCGTCGGCGCCGCCCGCGGCCGGGCCAGGGAACTCCTCGCCGCCCTGGAGGGGCTGAACGCGAAACTCGGGGACGAGGCGAAGCAGTACCGGGATCGCGTGCTGGAGGCAGTTGGGGCGGTGCTTCACGACCTCCGCGGGGCGCACGAGGTCTTTCTCGACGTCGGCGTGGACGATCCCGCCGACGGAGCCATCCTCGACCTGGAGCTGCCGCGCGACGGGCGCCGCAACGCCCCGCGCCAGCTGTTCGCAGCCGACGAGAAGTTCGTGGTCCGGGCGACGGTGCAGGCGACCGGCAAGGATCTGAGCAACGTCCTGCGGTGGACGCTCGGCGCGCGCAAGGAGGAGCAGGCGGTCGAGATCAAGGCCGGTTCCAGCAAGTCGTTCGCCTTCCCCATCGACGGCAAGCAGCTGCAGCCCGGCCCGCACCAGCTGGTCGCCGAGTTCGTCAGCACCGACCTGCTGCCGGCGAACAACCTTCGCTACCTCACCTTCGCCATCCGCCAGCCGCGCCAGGTTCTGGTGCTGACCGACCAGCCGCCCGCGGCCCAGCTGCTGAAGGACGCCCACGACGCTGTCGGCGATTTCCGCCTCACGATCCAGAAGATCGAGAAGGCGCTGAAGGAAGGCCCCGACCTGCTCAGGGACTACCATGCCGTCTGGCTGTTCAACGTCGAGGCGCCGTCGGACGACCTGTGGCGACTGCTGGAGGGGTACGTCAACAAGGGCGGCGGGCTGGCGGTGGTGCCAGGCGGGCCGACGGTGGTCGTCGGGCGGTACAACAGCCCTGCGGCCCAGGCCGTCCTGCCCGGCAAGCTGGGCAACAACCCGGCGAAGGCGGCGAGCGAGGAGGCCGGGCGGTGGGACTGGGACAAACTCGCCTATCAGCATGCGTTGATGGCGCCGTTCCGGACGTGGAAGGGGGACCGGGGGATCGACTTCGTGCGCTACCCGCGCTCGGCCACGTGGTACTGGCCGGTCGCGCCGCGCGAGAAGGACGTGACCGCCCTGGCCGCCTACGCCGCCAGGGGCAGCCCGCCGGCCCTGCTGGAGCGGCTGATCGGCGCGAAAGGCGGGCGGCCCGGGAAGGTGATCCTGTTCACCACCACGATGGACCTGCGTGACCGCGCCCAGGCGTGGAACAACTACGCCGAGCGGCTGAACTCCTTCTACGTGGTGCTCGCGAACCTGACGACCGGCTACCTCGCGGGCGACACGCAGCCGGTACGGCTCAACTTCCTGTCCGGCCAGGAAAGCCCGGTCGTCCCGCTGCCGCTGGCTCCGCGGTTCAAGGAGTACGCGCTGTGGCGCGGGCCGGACCTGCTCGACACGGTCGCGGCGGACGAGACCCTCAACGAGCTGCGCTTTCCCCAGGCGGCGGCGCCCGGGAATTACGCGGTGGCGGGCGAGGGCAAAAAGACCGCCTTTTTCAGTGTTAACCTGACGACGGAGGAGGCGCTGCTGACGCGCGTGCCGGTGAAGGACGTCGAGGCGGTGTTCGGGCGCGGCTCGGTGTTGCCCCTCGACGTGCAGGCCGAGCTGGGCGACAGCCTGAGCGGGCACTGGAGCCAGCCGGTCGAGCTGTTCCCGTTCCTGATGGTGCTGCTGCTGCTGGTGCTGGCGGTCGAGAATCTGCTGGCGAACAGGTTCTACCGCAGGGAGCCGGAACCGGCCGGGTGACGGCCCGGAAAGCCCACGGGTTACGCCCCGTGGGCTCTGGAGAACTTTTATGAGCGTGCCCGTCGCCGAGCTGATCCTCGATCCGGCGTGGCCGTGGTCGCTGCCCGGCGGCCTGACGGCACTGGCTGTCGTCGCCGTGGTGCTCACCGCGCTCACCGTGTGGACCTACCTCGGCGTGCGCGCCGCATCCTGGAAGCGCGTCCTGACCGTCGTGCTGCTGCGCCTCGGCGCCCTCCTCGTCGCCTGCCTCGTCGTGCTGCGTCCGTCGTTCGCCGATCGCGACCAGGCGACGATCCCGTCGAAACTGATCGTCCTTATCGACGACTCGGCCAGCATGAACATCAGCGACGAACTCGCCGGCGCGTCGCGCTGGGACGCCGCGCTGCGCCTCCTCAAGGCGCCCGCGGTCGAGTCCCTGCTGCGCCGGCTGCAGGCCGACCAGAAGGTCGAGATCGTCTACTATCAGGCGTCCGCAGCGGTGCGCAAGTTCGATCCGACCAGCAGGGCCGCCGGCAAGCGCACCGACATCGGCGGCTGGCTGGAGGCGCTGGTGAAGGCCCACGGCGGCGAGCAGCACCTGCGCGGACTGGTGCTGCTGAGCGACGGCGCCGACACCGGCACGCGCTTCCCCGCCCTGGAGCAGGCGGCCCGGATGCGCGGCATCCCGTGCCCGATCTACACGTTTGCCCTCGGCAGTCCCGCCACCAATCCGAAGCAGCAGGATATTGCCGTCGTCGCCATCCACCCGGATCCGCCCCTCGTCCCCATCAAGAACAAGCTCGTCGTCAAGGCGGTCATCAACGCCCCCAACTTCGAGGGCCAGACCGTCAACGTCAAACTGCTCATTGACGGCAAGCAGGCCGGCGACGTCCGGCCGGTCACGCTGAAGAGGACGACCGGCAACGAGGTGGTCGTCGGCGAGGTGCGGCCGGACAGGGTCGGCGACGTTCGCGTGACCGTCGAGGTCGAGGAAGTCAAGGGCGAGGTGACGACGGCCAACAACAAGCTGGAGACGTTCGTCACCGTGACCGCCGAGGGCGTGAGCGTCCTCTGGATCGAGGGCAAGAAACGTGCTTTCGAGTCGGTGTTCGCGATCCGCCACGCCCTGGCCAGGGACAGGCGCTTCAGCGTCTTCTACACCGAGCGGCTCAAGGGAGTTCCCCCGGCGCCGGGGGAGGACTGGTTCCACTTCGAGGACCGCCATTACGACGTGATCGTGATCGGCGACATTTCCGCCGGCCGCTTTGGCGGCGCGAACCCGAAGGAGGTGTTCGCGAAGATCCGTCAGATGGTCAAGGAGCGGGGCACCGGCCTGGCGATGCTCGGCGGATACGAGACGTTTGCCAACAGCGACTGGCAGGTGTTCCCGGAGTTCACCGCCATGCTGCCGGTCGAGCTGAACGAACCCGGACAGATCAGCGCGCGCGTCCGGGTGAACCCGACCGCCGCGGGGCTCGCCTACGTGCTGCGCCTGTCGGACAACCCGAAGCACGTCTGGGAGAGCGTGTTCGCCAAGCTCGACGGGATGACGAAACTCGGCAAGGTGCGCAAGGACGCGACGGTGTTCGCCGTCGATGACGCGGACCAGCCGGTGATGGCGGCGACGAGGTTCGGCGAGGGGCGGACGCTGGTGTTCGGCGGCGACACGACGTGGAAGCAGTGGCGGCGCACCGAGGAGGCGGTCCGCGCCTACGAGCGCTTCTGGAAGCAGGTGATCCTGTGGCTGGCAAAGCGCGAGGACGCGGGCGGCAATGTGCGCGTCATCCCGGACACGCGGCGCGTGGCGGCCGGCGGTAACAACCAGGTCGGGTTCACGGTCGAGGCGCTCGGCAAGGGTGGCGCCCCCATCCCCGACGCCGAGTTCAAGGTCAAGGTGATCGGGCCGAACAAGGAGGCGACCGACGTGCGCGTCGCCGCCGAGGGCGGACAGATGCGCGGCTATTTCTGGCGGACGAACGAACCGGGCGAGTACGTCATCGAGGCCCACGCGCGGCACGCCGATGGGACGGAGGTGCAGGGGCCGCCCGGGAGAGCGAAGTTCCTGACGTTCGCGGAGGATCTGGAGCACCTGCGCCCGGCCGCGGACCACGAGTTCCTGAAGAAGCTGGCAGCGGCCAGCGGTGGGACGGCGTACCTCGGCGGCGAGGACAGGCTGACCGCGTTCCTCGAAGGGCTGCTCGCTCAGCCGTTGCTGCGCCGGCAGGCGGAGACGGCCAGCTGGCCGAACTGGCAGCGCTGGCAGCAGGCGCCGCAGTCCCTCTCGGCCGGTGAGCAACTCGCGGCGCTGTGGGGGTCGGGGATGCTGGCGTGCTTCTTGCTGTTCGTCGCGCTGCTGTGCCTCGAATGGTTCCTCCGGCGGCGCTGGGGCATGGTGTGAAACCGTGGTCAGGGGGAGGAGTGACGATGGGCGCGAAACCGACCGAACCCGACCGAACCCCGCAGCGGGGCGAGACGGCCCCCCCGAAGAAGCCGACCAAGAAGGACCAGATCCTCTCGCTCTTCAGCGCCGGCATCCAGGAGATCGCGGACCTGGCACACCTGACGCAGACGCGGCCGAGTTACGTCGCCTCGGTGCTCCAGGATGCCGGTCTGATGACCGGGTACTTCGACCTGTACACGACCACCAACCAGCCGATGAACGTGTACTCGAAGTACTTCGCCGGCCGGCTGGGGTTCCGCGACGAGGAGACGGCGCGGGCGAGCGTCGAGCTGATCGACCGGCTGTACCGGCAGTTCGCGATGGCCGAGGATCGGGCCGGCCAGCACCACGCGCTGCTGATGGCACTGACCTTGTTCGACCGGGCGCGCTGGACCGGCAAGGGACCGGAGGCCGAGGTGTTCCGCAAGTGGCTGGCCGCTCACCTCCAGGAAGAGATCCCCCCACCGGCCGCGCCGGTCGCCGCGACCCCGGCACCGGATCCCAGGGCGGCTGCGATGCAACCCTCCGGACGCCCCCGGTCGATGAAAAGAGGCAGCAAGGCAGGGACGAGCTAGCGCTCCGTTAGGGCTGATGGGTTGACCAGCCGCGAGCGCCAACGCGCGGGGTGGACCACGCGCTGGCGCTCGCGGCTGGTAGAGCCGTGACCCCGGACCCGGGAACCGGACCTACGATCCGACGTGAAAGGCATCCCGCCCGATCTGCACCTTGTCCTTTATCAGCACCTCGTAAGCCACTTCCTTCTTCATCTTCTTCCCGGCGCGGCTCTGGAGATTGAGCGTCACGATAACCCGCGGCCCCTGCTGCGGCTGGGCCGAGACCGCCTTCAGCTGATAATCGAGCAGTCGGTAGCCGGCCTTCCAGTCGGGATCCGTGATCTCGATGGTCTTGTCGGCCAGCTGTTGTGGGGTTCCGCCTTCCTTCCATTTGTCCATGCAGGTCTTCACCGCCGCCTCCGCCCGGTTCAGGTCCGGCCCGGCCCCGCAGCCGGAGAGGTAAACCAGCAAAACGAAGGCGAACGAGCTGCGACGGGCCGGGGGCAGGATACTTGTCATGGCTCGGTTCAGGGGTTGGCGGCCGGCAGCACGGGGATCGTTTGTTCCGTCGTGCGGAACTCGACGCCCGGCCGCGGCATCGAAAACGAGACGTTCACGCGCGCCGACGTGGCGTTCGACGGGATGCGGACGGCCTCGACCGAGGCCGAAAACGGACCACTGCTCGGTCAGCAATCCCGGACCAGCGGAACGTCGGGGATCGTCTCCAGGAGTTCCTCGTCCTTCCAGAACCGGAAGGTAATCGCAGGCACCGATTCCTTCGGAACCTCGTCCACCTGCAGCAGGCGGGCGCCCGCCGCGTCTGATCCCTTGACCTGCAGACAGACGACGAGGGTGACGGGCTCGCCCGCCCGCCAGGGTTTGTCGCCGAGCTGGATCTCCGGCACGACCCGATCCCCGGGCTGAGGGCGCGGCGGCTGCGCGGCCGCGCACCCCCAGGCGAGGGGGGCGAGGAGGGCCAGCAGCAGGAGGGGGTAGATCGAGCGGTTTGTCATGGGTTCATCTCGGGTCCGGGGGGCGAGGACCGCCCCCCCGGGCCAGCCACGCGGCGCGGTTTCCTCACTCGGGGGCGACGATCTCCCCACCGCGGGGGCTTTCCGCCGCGCAGAAGATCTGATCGGGAGTGCCCTCGGCGATCGCGCGCACGCTGCCGTCTCCGAAGCACGCGAGCATCCCGCCGGACCCGATGCTCTGCGACTTGAACGCATTGATCGTGCTCGGGTTGGGGCGCCACTCGGCGCAGCGCATGCACTTGAATTCCCAGTTAACAAGGGTGGTCGCCGTGTTCGGCCATACCCCCAGTGCGCCCGCCGACCCGGGATTGTTGACGTACCCGGTCCGCGCCCACCAGGCCTTGGAGTACATGTAGTCGAGGTCCGGGGAAGCTCCCGGGGTGGTGGGGAACTTCGGCGGCGGACTCATGGTGAGCCGCTGGGCGACAGTCAGGGTCGGGCGGACGCCGTACCCCCACAGGGCGGCGCCGGTGATATTCCCGCCGTTCCGAGCAACGGCGTACTTCTCGTTGAACATGATCGTGGCGGACGTTCCGTCCTGGATCTCCGTGAGCCGGACGCCATTGTCGCCGAAGAACTGCCAGTTGGCGGCGAAGCTGCTCAGCCCCCAGTTCGTGCTGCCGGTCGCCCACGGCGGAATGTCCGTCGCAATCGTCAGCGAGAAGACGCCGTTGCCGGTCTCGCCGTAGGTCACGTCAGACGGGTGACGGAGGACCGGCAGGGTCATCTGGCGGGCGACGTTCGGTCCCTGCTTCCACAGCGGGGTTTGCTCCAGGTACGGCAGGAGGTGGTAGAACACCGTTCCATCCTTGCCGCCGTACGCGCCGTACATCATCGGCATCTTCTTGAGCGCGTCGTGGGCGTTGTGGGCGGCGGCCCCGAGTTGCTTGAGGTTGTTCATCGCCTCGGCCCTGTTTGCGGCCTCGCGCACCTGTTGCACCGCGGGCAGCAGCAGGCCGATCAGAATCGCGATGATCGCAATGACCACCAGCAATTCAATCAGCGTGAACCCGGTTCGTCGCTCGATGCGTGTGAACATGGACTCTCCTTTCCTGCGGGAAGAGGAATAGCCGGATAGCCGTTCGGAGGGATCCCGGTCCGAGTTGTTTCGGCCGGAGTTAGCGTCAGCGGGGATGACGGCAGAGAGCCACCGGCAACAGCGACTGGTAGGCGGGCAGCCAGGGAGTCGGTGGGAAATTCAGGACCGTTAGACTAACGTGCCATCAGGAAGTGTGGACTCAGGTAAACCCCTGCCCGTAAGACGGACCTGCGGCGAACCAGACGGTTCGCGCGGCGCATGCAGGTCGGAGGCAGGCAAGGACGGACAACATGATTTACCCTACTCCACCATCTCGGATAGTGATCCGGAGGGTGAGAGTCAAGGATCTTTTTCCACGGGGGTGGGGTTTCCCCCTGTGTTGCAGACGTCCGCGAGGAGGGAAGTATTCACCCGCTGCCATCTCGGGGGCGGGGCAGCCGGCGGTAGTTACACGCGGGGGTCTGTTCGCAGCAATCAGTGAAGGCGGTGGGATTCGAACCCACGACCGACGGATTAAAAGTCCGTTGCTCTACCAGCTGAGCTACGCCTCCCAGGTTGTTCCGTCTTCGGCGCGCTTTCCAGTCTCGATCCTCAACGGCTCGCCAGCCCGGGCTGCGAAACCGCCTTTGGTATTCTACTGGGAGACGGGGCCGAGGCAAACCTGCTGTTGCAAACCCTGAAACCCTGTCGTGGCAGCGCCTGTCCCCAATGGGGCGCCGAGTCCGGCATGGCTCGCGTCGGCGTGCGGACGCGCCGGCCACGATCATCCTCCGCCACGAAGGAATCGCGCTGTCCCCTCGACCAGGGCGCGCATCTTCCGGTCCGCAACGGAGCGGTGCAGCATCCAGAAACCGCAGTCCGGGTGGACCCAGCGGACCCGTTCGGAACCCAGGATCCGGGCCGCCTGCTCGATGCGGCGGGCGATTTCGTCAGGCGCCTCGACCTCGTTGTCCTTGATGTCCACCACCCCCACCCCCAGGGCCACGGACGGCTTCAGATCTCGGAACACCTCCAGCTCGTCGTACCCGCGGCGAGCGAACTCCAGCACCAGATGGTTGCATTCCAGAGCGTTGAAAAACGGCAGCAGCTCGCGGAACAGGCCCTTCTGGATCGTCTGGCCGCCGTAGTTCCCGAAGCAGAGGTGGACGGCCCGCTCACCCTGCGCCCCGCCGAGAACGCGGTTGATCGCCTCCGCCGCGAGGGGGCCGTCGGCCGGGGTGCCGGGCAGGTTGGCCTCGTCCACCTGCAACACCGCCGCGTCGATCGCCTGCACCTGCTGGCGCAGCACCTCGGCCAGGGCCAGCAGCAGGGCGCGGCGGTCGCGGTAATGGCGGTCGAGCAGTGTCCTGGCGAGCATGTACGGGCTCGTGACGGTGAACTTCAGCGGCCGCCCCGCCAGCCCCTTGACGGACGTGTATGCCGCCGGCAGGTTCAGCGTTCCCTCGCCGATCGGGCCGTGAACAACGCCGGCCGGCTGGGTGCGGAAGCCCATCCCTGCCTGGCGGCGAAACTCCTCGAGTTCCGCCCGCGTCAGGGCCGCGCGCACTCCCTCCAGCGGCCGCACGAAGTAGTCGATCATCCCATTCGTTTCGGGGTGGTTCACGTCGAAGCGCGACAGTTCGCCGTCGCTGACGACGTCGAGGCCGGCGAGTTCCTGGGTCTTGAGGACCACCAGCGTCGCGTCGCGCAGAGTGACCGCCGACGGCAGCGCTGCCAGCCAGTTCGGGATCGGGTAGCTGCCGACGACCGTGGTTTGAATTTGTGGGGAAGTAGGCATGGGATGTCCGGGGTTGCAGGTCAGAGCCGGGCCTGAAAGCCCACGGGTCGCGCCCCGTGGTGGAAGTCGCCAGGACATTGCCCGCGAGGCGCGACCCGCAGGCTTTCAGGCGTCGAGCGGCGCGAACTGCTCGACGTCGATGGCCGGGCCGACGCCCAGCGGGGCGGCGTTCACGGAGCCGAGCCGCAAGGTGCCGTCACGAAGGGTCAGGGTCGGCCAGCCGTCGCGGCTCGCCCGGTACAGGTCGGGGTGGGCCTCGGCCACCTGCCGCTGCACGCCTGGTGGGAACATCGACAGTCCGGCGAAGTAGTGGTGGCCGTTGCGCTCGACGCTCTCGATGCCGAGGGCGGCGCAGACGGCCAGATCCTGGAGCAGGGCGACGGGGCCGATGTTCGCCAGATCCTCCCCGCTACTGACGAACCCGCCGGCCGGCTGCTCGCGGCGCAGGTGGGCGAGGAGGCAGGCGTTGGCGATGCCCTTGAACACCCCCTTGCAGTTCTTGTGGCTGGTCCCGTGGTAGCCGAGCCGCAGCGCCCGCGGCAGGCTGTCCAGGTCGGCGTCCGACTCGTCGATGATCAACGGCGGACGCTCCCGCCAGTCGCGCAGCGACCCGAGCACCTCGGCGCGGAGGGCCACGTCGCGGTGGAACGGCTGCTCGACGAACAGCAAGTGGTGGCCGAACAGGGGGAGCAATGCCTCCGTCCGTTCGAGGTTCTGCCAGAATTCCCGGAACGCGGCGAGGGAATGAAACTGCTCGTTGCCGTCCATGCTGAGGGCGTAGTCCGCGACGCCGCACACGCGCCCAATCACCTGGGCGAGGCGGCCGAGGCGCTCCCGGTCGCGGTCGAGGTTGCCGCTGACCTTGACCTTGAAATGGCGCAGCCCGTAGGCGCGGATGCTCGCCTCCAGCGACTGCGGCAGGCCGTCGTCGAGGCGCTCGTCCGGCCCGATGTCGGTGTCCTGCAGCGGATCCGCCAGGCCCACCGTATGCCGGGCGAGGACCGCCGGGAGCGGGTTCTCCGGCAGGAAGTCGGCGGGCGCGCGCCCGGCCAGCTCCGGGTGGATGTCCCCGAGCCGGACGCCGAACGTGTTGGCGTGCAGCAGCTGGTGAAAGGGCCGGCCGGCGGCGCGGCAGACAGCTTCGAGCATGGCCCGCTCGACCAGCGCGGTGCCGAAGTGGACCAGCAGCGGGGGCAGCTTTTCGGTCATGCCCCACGCCGCCTGGGCCTCCCACAACTGCCGCCAGGCGGCGAACGCCGACTCCGCCCGGGTGCCCGGCGCCCGCCGGACCGCCTGCCGGATGACGCGCAGCATCTCGGCCACCTCGTCGTCGAGGGACTGCTGCGGCTCCTTGGTGAACCACTTCGGCGGCAGGTGGTCGGCCGCTACCCCGGTCGCGAGCCGGCCGTCGATCTCCACGCGCAGCCGGACAAAGGCGTGCGGCGCCTCGGTCATGGTGGCGATACCGTACTTGAACGGCATGCGCGTGCGAACGTGCGTCAGGTGGATGTCGCCTGCGCGGATGTGAATTCTCATGATCGTTGATCCACCCTTACGCTGCCGGACACCAGACCATGATATGGGCGCGGGCGGGGGAATCACCCTCGGCGCCCGACCAGGCGCTGTTTCCGGTCGTCGCGGCCGGTCTGGTCGGCGGCGACCTGGCGGCCGCGGGCGGGCCTCCGTGAGCCGCGGAAGGCCAACCGGCTCCGGGTCTTGACGCCCGCGCGCGTCGTGGGATAATTCAGAGGCCATTCGCGGAGCGCTTCCCATGATGAACGCAGACGCCGACCGGCGGCCGCCGGTCGATCCTACGACCCCGGAACACGCCCTCCGCCTGCGCGAGCAGGCGGTCCGCGAGCAGGCCGCCCGGCTCGACCTCGCGCTGCACGAGGTGCGCGAGTTCGCCCGCCAGCGCCAGCACGCCGAAGCGGTCCTGCGCCGCCAGATTGACGTCCTCCACCTGGTCCTCGACAGCATCGGCGAGGGCGTCATCATCGCCGACGAAACCGGGGTGCTGCGCCACTTCAACCGGGCCGCCGAGGAGATCCTCGGCCTTCGCCTGGTCGAGGCGCCGATCGCGGAGTGGACCGAGCGCTACGGGTGCTATTTGCCCGACGCAGTCACCCCCTACCCGCCCGCCGACCTGCCGCTGGCCCGGGCCGTGCGCGGTGAGACCATCCACGAGGAGGAGGTGCTCATCCGGCACCCCGGCCGACCGGACGGCATCTGGCTGAGCGTCAACGCCACCCCGCTGCGCGACGCGGACGGCGAGCCGCGGGGCGGGGTGGCGGCGTTCCGCGACGTGACCGCCCGCCGGCGAGCCGAACACCGGCTGGCCGTCCAGTATGCCGTCACGCGCGTCCTCGCCGACGCCAGCGGCGTCGCCGAGACCGTCCCGCGCCTGCTCGAGGCGGTCGGGAACGCCGACGGGTGGGACGTCGGGGTGGTCTGGGAGGTGGACGAGGCAGCCGGCGTGCTGTGCTGCCTGGACGTCTGGCACGCCCCGGGGCTGGCGTTCCCGAAGTTCGAGGCGGCCACGCGCCGCCACGCCTTTGTGCCGGGGGTCGGTTTGCCGGGGCGCACCTGGACGGCCCGCGAACTCGTCTGGCTCACGGAGGTGCAAGAGGACGCGAACTTCCCGCGCGTTTCCGAGGCCATCCGCGACGGGCTGCACTCCGGCTTCGCCTTCCCGCTCCTGGGCCGGGCGACGGTACTCGGGGTGGTCGAGTTCTTCAATCGCACCTCCCGGACCATCGACACGGACCTGCACCGCCTCCTCGTCGCCCTCGGCAGCCAGATCGGCCAGTTCCTCGAGCGCAAGCGGGCCGAGGAGGCGTTGCGCCAGAGCCACGACCTGCTCCGGGCCATCGCCGAGGGCACCACCGACGCCATCTTCGTCAAGGATCTCCAGGGCCGCTACCTGATGATTAACCCGGCCGGCGCCCGCGTCCTCGGCCGGACCGTCGAGGAGGTTCTCGGCCGGGACGATAGCGAGATGTTCTCGCGTGAGACGGCCCGCGCGATCATGGCGGGCGACCAGCGCGTCCTCGACGAGAGCAGGCCGCTGACCTGCGAGGACGTCGGCACGGTCGCTGGCGTCACCCGCACCTTCTCGTCCACCAAGGCGCCGTACCGGGACGGCCGCGGCAACGTCGTCGGTCTGATCGGCATCTCGCGCGACGTCACCGAGCGCAGGCAGGCGGAGGAGAACCTGAAACGGACCGCCGCCGACCTGGCCCGGTCGAATGAGGATCTCCAGCAGTTCGCCTACGTCGTCTCGCACGACCTGCGCGAGCCGCTGCGCATGGTGTCCAGTTACTGCCGGCTGCTGCGCGACCGCTACCGAGACAAGCTCGACCGAAACGCCGACGATTTCCTCGAGTTTGCGGTGGACGGCGCCGCCCGCATGGAGCAGCTGATCAACGAGCTGCTCGCCTACGCCCGCGTCGGGACGCGCGGCAAACCGTTCGCCCCGACCGACACCGCCGCCGTCTTCGACCGGGCGATCGCGAACCTCCGGCGGGCGATCGAGGAGGCCGGGGCGGAGGTGACGTGCGGCGCGCTGCCGACGGTCCTGGCCGACGAGTCCCAACTCGGCCAGCTGGCCCAGAATCTGCTCGCCAACGCGATCAAGTTCCACGGCTCGGCCCTGCCGCGGGTGTACATCTGGGCCGAGTACTGGACGGGTTGCTGGCGGTTCGCCGTGCGCGACAATGGCATCGGTATCCCCGAGGCGGACCTGGAGCGCATCTTCGGCGTGTTCGAGCGCCTGCACGCGGCGGCCGACTACCCGGGGACCGGCATCGGCCTGGCGATCTGCAAGCGCATCATCGAGCGCCACGGCGGGCGCATCTGGGCCGAATCCACACCGGGGCACGGGACGACGTTCTACTTCACCCTGCCGGACCACCTCTGCCCTTCGGTCGGGCGGCCGGGAATTGAATCGGGAACCGGGCGCGAGGTGTGGTAGGATCTACTCTTGGCAGGCCGCCAAACGAAAGCCCGGGTGACCCATGAACAGCGCCGACTGGCACGAAGACCCCACGCCGTTCCCGTACTTCGCCCGCCCACCCGGCGCGGAACCCCGCCCCGAAGGGTCTGGCCAGCGCGGCCCGACCCGGCGGGAGGTTCGCGTCCTGCTGATCGAGGACAACCGCGGCGACGCCCGCCTGATCCAGGAGTACCTGGCCGAGGTCGAGGGGATGAAGTTTCGCCTGGAGTGCGTCGAGCGGTTCGGCGCCGGGCTGGAGCGGCTGACTCGCGGGGGGATCGACGTGGTCCTGCTGGATCTCTCGCTCCCCGATGCCCGCGGCCTGGAGACGTTTGTCCGGCTGCAGCGCGAGTCCCCGGGCGTCCCGGTCGTCGTCCTGACCGGGTTCAACGACGAGGTGCTGGCTGTCAAGGCGGTTCAGGAGGGGGCGGAAGACTACCTGGTGAAGGGGTACGTGAACAGTAACCTGCTGGCCCGCTCGCTGCGCTACGCCATCGAGCGGACGCGCCGCCGCCAGGCCGAGCGAACCCTCCGCGAGACGCACGACCAGCTGCACGCGGCCCGGCAGATTCAGCAGCGCCTCTTCCCCCAGGCCGCCCCCGCCCTGCCCGGGATGACGCTCGCCGGCGCGTCCTTCCCGGCCGAGGCGACGGGCGGGGATTACTTCGACTACATCCCGATGCTCGACCGCCGGATTGGGGTGGTGGTGAGCGACGTCGCCGGCCACGGGTTCGGCCCGGCGCTGGTGATGGCGTCCACACGCGCCTACCTGCGCGGCTTCGCCCAGACGCACGACAACGTCGCCGACATCCTCACTCTGACGAACCGGGTGCTGACGCCGGACATCGGCGAGGATCGGTTCGTGACGCTGTTCCTGGCCCGGATCGATCCGGTCGGCCGGTCGCTGGTGTTCGGGAACGCCGGCCATCCGTCGGGGTACGTCCTCAACGCGGACGGGCGCGTCAAGCACGCGCTGGACAGCATGGCGATCCCGCTCGGAGTGGAGCCGGACTTCACGTTCCCGTGCAGCGAGCCGATCCCGCTGGCGGTCGGAGACGTGGTGGTGCTGGTGACTGACGGCGTGATCGAGGCGCGAGCCCCGGACGACACGCCGTTCGGGACCGGGCGTGTCTTCGACATCGTCCGCGTGTACCGTGCGGATCCGCCCGCGCAGATCGTCTACAACCTCTACCACGCAGTCCGCGCCTTTGCGCAGAATCAGCCGCAACTCGACGACATCACCACCGTCGTCATCAAGGTCGGCGAAATGCCCTGACCCGCGACAGCCTCGCGGCGCCGCGCCCGCTGAGGGGTCTGTGTGCCCAGTACCGAGAACTGAGAGCTCGATACGTTCTCCCCGGAGATCTCATGCCTCGCTTGTTTCCTCTCCTCGTACCCGCGCTCCTCCTGTGGCCGCAAGGAGGAACCGGCACCCAGGTAAAGAAGAATACGCCGCGCAGGACCGAGGTGGCGATTCGCGGCGACGCCTTCCTGATCGACGGCAAGCCGACCTACGCCGGGCGCACCTGGAACGGCCGGCGTGTCGAGGGGCTGCTGTTCAACGCGCGCCTGGTGCAGGCCACCTTCGACGACCTCAACCCCCAGACGCGCAAGTTGTGGGCCTACCCCGACACCGGCAGGTGGGACGCGGAGCGCAACACGCGCGAGTTCCTCGCCGCCATGCCGGCGTGGCGCCGCCACGGCCTGCTGGCGTTCACCCTCAATCTGCAGGGCGGCAGTCCGCAGGGTTACTCCAGGGGGAAGCAACCGTGGCACAACTCGGCCCTCACCGCCGACGGCAGCCTGCGCCCCGACTGCATGGGCCGGTTCGAGCGCATCCTCGACCGCGCCGACGAACTCGGCATGGTGGTCATGCTCGGCGTCTTCTACTTCGGCCAGGACGAGCGGCTGAAGGACGAGGACGCCGTCAAGCGCGGGCTCGACAACACGGTGGACTGGATCCTGGAACGCGGCTACCGCAATGTGCTGATCGAGGTGAACAACGAGTGCAACGTCCGCTACGACCACGCCATCCTGAAGCCAGACCGCGTCCATGAGTTGATCGAGCGCGTCAAGCAGCGCCGCCGCGACGGGCGGCGGCTGCTGGTGAGCACGAGCTACGGCGGCGGCAGGATCCCGGGCGAGAACGTCGTGCGCAGCTCCGACTACCTGCTGTTGCACGGCAACGGGGTAAGCGACCCGGAGAAGATCGCCGACCTGGTGCGCCGCACGCGCAAGGTCGCCGGCTACCGGCCGATGCCGATTCTGTTCAACGAGGACGATCACTTCGACTTCGACAGGCCACGCAACAACCTGGTGGCGGCCCTGGGCGAATACTGCTCGTGGGGCTACTTCGACCCGGGCCAGAACAATTACCAGGACGGCTATCAGAGCCCGCCGGTGCAGTGGGGTATCACGACGGACCGCAAGCGGGCGTTCTTCGCGAAGGTAAAGGAGATCGCGGGCCAGTGACCGGACCGCGACGCTGAAGGCAGCGCGGCGCGCCCCCTCCTTGCCCTGGCCCTATCACCCGCTGCCCGCCGTCGTCTCCGACAGGGCCGCACGCGCCGCCTCGGCGCCGACGAGCGGCGCCTGGCAGGCGAAGTTCTCACAGACGTACAGCGTCACGTCTCCCAGCGCCTCCTTACCTTTCAGCAGCGGCACCAGCTCGTCCAGGTTCGCCGGCGCCTCTGCTCCCGGCTTCAGCGCCAGGACGTGGTGCGGGCGGAAGGCGCGGTCGATCAGACGAAGAACGTCGCGCGTCGCCTCCGCGTCTGGGTTGCCGACAACCGCGAACTCCTGCACCGGGCCGAGGTGGAAGTCGAGCCCGATCAGCATCTGGCCCGCCACCCGCGGCGATTCGGCCAGCAACCCGCCGAACAGCCCCATCGTCGCCAGCGCCCGGTCCGCCAGATCCTGCCGCCCGGTCAGCTTCGCCAGCCGCAGCAGAGCCGTCACTGCCATCCCGTTCCCGGACGGCACCGAGCTGTCGTGCGGATCCTTCGTGCGCGTGATCAGGGCTTCGTGGTCGCGCCCGGTGTAGAAGAAGCCGCCGTCCGCGTCGTCCCAGAACTGCTCGATCAGGACGCGCGCCAGGTCGAGCGCCGCGGCCACCCAGCGCGGGTCGAACGTCGCCTCGTAGAGATCCACCAGCCCCTCCAGCAAGAAGGTGTAGTCCTCCAGATAGGCGTTCAGCTTCGGCGCTGACCCGGCGCTCCATGTCCGCAGCAGCCGACCGTCGGGGGTGCGCATCCGGTCGAGGATGAAGGCGGCCGCGCGCTCGGCTGCGATCCGGTACTCGGCGCGTTCGAGCACCCGGGCCGCCCGCGCCAGTGCGCTGAGCATCAGCCCGTTCCACGCTGTCAGCGTCTTCTCGTCGCGCCCCGGCCAGACGCGCCGGCTGCGTACCGCGAACAGCTTCCGCCGCGCCTCGTCCAGCCGGGCGCGCAGGTCCGCCTCGCTCACGTTCAGCAGCCGGGCCTCCTGGTCGTAGGGGCGGGTGCGGTGGAGGATGTTGTGCCCCTCCCAGTTGCCGCCCGGCGTCACGTCGTACACCGCCGCGAACGGCCGGAACAGGTCCGGCCCGAGGACGCGCTCGACCTCGGCCGCGGACCAGACGAAGAACTTCCCCTCCTCGCCCTCGCTGTCGGCGTCCTGGGTGCTGTAGAACGGGCCGTCCGGGCTGGTCATCTCGCGCAGGATGTAGCCGAGCGTCTCCTCGACCACCTCGCGGTAGAACGGCACGCCGAGCGCCTGGTACGCCTCCAGGTACGCGACGACGAGCAGGGCGTTGTCGTAGAGCATCTTCTCGAAGTGCGGCACCAACCAGCGCTGGTCGGTGCTGTACCGATGGAAGCCACCGCCGAGGTGGTCGTACATCCCGCCCAGCGCCATCCGGTCGAGGGTGAGCCGGACCATGTGCAGCGCGTCGTCGTCGCCGGTGCGCTTCCAGATGCGCAGCAGCAAGCGCAGGTCCATCGGGTGCGGGAACTTCGGCTGCCGTCCGAACCCGCCGAACGTCGCGTCGAAGGCGTGGCGCAACTCGTCGGCCGCGCGGCGCAGGACGGAGTCGTCAAACGCTCCCTCGCCCCGCTCCAGTCGGGTCGCGGTCCGGATCTGCTCGGCGAACTGGCCGGCATGCTCGCGGAGTTGCTCGCGCCGGTTCTGCCAGGCGTCGAGGATGGCGGCCAGCAGGCGCTTGAACGACGGCATCTGCCCACCGTAGCGGTCGTCGGGCGGGAAGTAGGTGCCGCCGAAGAACGGCTCCAGCGTGGGGGTGAGAAAGACGGACATCGGCCAGCCGCCGTGGCCGGTCTGGAGCTGGACCGCCGTCATGTAGATCTGATCGACGTCGGGCCGCTCCTCCCGATCGACCTTGATCGGCACGAAGTGGTCGTTGAGGATGCGGCCGACCTCCGGATCCTCGAAGCTCTCGTGCGCCATGACGTGGCACCAGTGGCACGCCGAGTAGCCGATGCTGAGGAAGATTGGGCGGTCGAGGTCGCGGGCGCGCCGCAGCGCCTCCTCGCCCCAGGGATACCAGTCCACCGGGTTGTGGGCGTGCTGGCGCAGGTACGGACTGGTTTCGTGGATCAGGCGGTTGGTAAACGCCGGCTGCTGGCTCATGGCGTCGCTCCGCGGGCGAGGGATGGGAGGACTGGGTACTCAGTACGCCGCCGAGGGGTAGCACCCGTGGGTTTATCATAAGGGCAAGTGGCGCGCCGGGCGCCGTTGGCCGGTCCGCCACGGGTGACATAATGTGACCGGACGCGCCGGTTGGGGCCGGCGCCCTTCGCCGGCCGCGGAACCCATCGGGAGATGCTGACGTGAACCTGCCCGACCCGGCTCCCCCTTCTCCCTCACCGCCTCCGCCGCGCGAGGAGACGCTCGCGTTCGACCGGCAGGTCCAGACAGTGGCGCTGGGGCTGCTCATCCTCGTCCTGTTCATCCACCTGCTGCAAACGTTCGCGACCGTCCTGCAAGAGTTGTTCATCGCCGCGTTCCTCGCCTACGCCATCCTGCCGGCCCACCGCTGGCTGATGCGGCGCGGCCTCGCCCCATCCTTCTCGTTCCTGTTCATCGTCCTGGCGTTCCTGGCGTGCGCGTTCGGACTGGGCCAGATGACCTACGCCAGCGCCGAGGATCTCCGCCAGGAGATGCCGAGATACGAGACCCGGCTGCGCCAGCTCGGGCAGCAGGCGGCGGACGCCTTCGGCCTGGCCACGAACCCGGTGGACGACTTCCTCCGCGCCGAGCCGATGTCGGAGCAGAACCTCGGCGCCTTCCTGCGGGCCACCCTGGGCAGCTTCTTCGGCTACCTGGGGCAGGCGGTCGTCGTGCTGATCTTTCTGATCTTCCTGCTGGCCGAGCGTGACGGACTGGCGCGGCGCATCGTCGAGGGATACGGCGAGCACCGGGCGCCGCGCATCATGGCGATCGTCGGGCGCATCAACACCGGCATCGAGCAGTACCTGGCCGTCAAGACGTGGGTGAGCATCCTCGCCGGGGTGCTGACTGCGGGTGTGCTGGTGGTGTTCGGGGTGAACTACGCTCCGTTCTGGGGTGTGGTTACATTCGCGCTGAACTTCATCCCTTACCTGGGCAGCCAGATCGCCGTTGCCTTGCCGGTGCTGCTGTGCCTGGTGCAGTACGGACTGTGGCCGGCCCTCGCCCTGGTGGTGGTGCTGCTGGCGATCCAGAACGGCATCGGCTACTACATCGAGCCGCGCATGGCCGGCCGGCGGCTCGACCTCAGCCCGCTGGTGATCATCCTGTCCCTCACCTTCTGGGGCTCGCTTTGGGGCATCGTCGGCATGATCCTTGCGGTTCCCCTGGTGGTGGTCGTCAAGACGGTGCTGGAGAACATCCCGCAGACGCGCCCGCTCGCGATGTTGCTGTCGAACCGCTGAGGCGGTCGGGGGGCGGAGCCCCTCCTGCAAAGCTCGGGGGACGGAGCTGGCTCCTACTGATTCATGATCCGGGTGAACCTGTCCGGTGGGTGGAATCGGCGGGACGCCGGTCCCACCGGACACCAGCACCCGGACCGGGATAAGACGCCCGGGACTTTCGGAGGGCGTGCAGGGCTCCCCCTGGTGGGGTGACGCCGGCCACCCGATCGGCCTTGGTCCTGGTTTTGGGTGTGGTAAACTGTCCGTAGCAGGCTCACCCTTCTTCACTGGGGGCAACCTCGTCGCTTCCGCCTAGCACGGCTAACCTGGAAGCCGAGGCGCTGGCCCCCGCGCCTTTTCGCGAGGACCGTTCATGGAACGCCCATATCGCCACATCGAGGTCGAGCGCGCTGGGGACGTCTACTGTGCTCGCCTCAGGCAGAGTCGGATGGACGAGGATGGCCTGTACGAACTGGCCGACGAGTTGAACGACGTTGCCGCCCGCGACGACTGCCTGAAACTGGTCCTCAGCCTTGGACCTGAAACGCCTGAGTTCCTTTACAGCGTGTTCCTGGCCAAACTCGTCGCCCTGCAGCGCCGGTTCCGGGCCAGGGGGGGCAAGCTCAAGCTCGCTGACCTCAGCGAGGAGACGGTGCGCGTCTTCGATGTCTGCCACCTGACGCCGCTGTTCGACTTCGCTCCGGACCGGGCCAGCGCCGTCGAGGGGTTCCGGACCTGACGGGGTTCAGGTTTCATTCGGGGAGAGGAAGAACGGGAAAACCGGGCCGGCCGGAAGGTCGGTGACGGCGTCCTCCGCGCGGGACGCGACAGTCGCAGCGCGGGCGGCGAGGTGCTCGGGCGAGAGCCCCAGGCAGCGCGCGGCCTGGGCGCCAAGCTGGTCCGCCACCCCCCGAAACAACTTCGCGGCCCCAACGGCGTGAGTCCGAACCCCTTCCAGGCGCCGCTCGCGCGCCTTGACGCCAGCGGCCGCCAGCTTGATCAGAGCCTTGAGGAAGTCGGCCACCGGACCTTTGCGCTGGCAGGCGTGCCACAATCGTTCCCACGCCTCGTGCGCCTCCCAGTAGAAGCCGTGGTTGAAGAGGTCGATCCCGACGAGGTACGTGCGCGACTCCCGCCAGCGCTCCGGATCGGGCGCGGGGACGGGATCCGGGGCCAGCCCATAACTGTGGCCTGCCGGGTCGGACAGCGGGTGCGGGGACCGTCCGTTGACGTAGGTGTAGGGCGGGAGCGGCACATCAGGCGCCAGGCGAGAGAGGCGGTCCGGGGTCGGGTCGGGGTTCATCGCTCGGCCTCCTCGGCCTGGGCGCCTCCTCCACCAGGTGCATCCACACCGGATGGGGCGATTCGGTGTCGCGGGTACAGGCGGGACAGACGCGGTTGACGATGTGCCCGACGGTGCGCTCACGCCGGCCGCAGACCGGGCATACCCACTGCCGGCGAACGTCGTGCTTCCATCTGCTGAGCGGGCCTTTAATCGTCTGGCTCCTCTTTGTCGCGGATGGACCGCTGTCGCCCCGCGGAATGTGCCAGGCGCGTCGGGGCCGCCACGAGGACGCTCACCCGGGGCAGGAATGCCTGCCCTGCGGACCGTTCGGCTCAATATTCCCGGTAGCAGGGGCGCTCCGGGTTCCGGCAGTATTCCAGTGCGGCCATCCCCCCGTCAGGTCCAGCAGGGGTACAGGTGCAGGTGCAGGTCCACTCCGCCATTCCCGCCTGGTATTCCGGATCCTGCTCGAAGTCCTCGCCGTAGATCAGCATCGAGCGGCAACTCAGGTGGATGCAGCGCGGGCCGAGTTCGACCGGGGCGTCGGGGTTCGGGATGTCGGACATGGTAGCTCTCAGCGATCGGCGATCAGCGATCGGCAGGCAGGGTCCGACTACCCGCCGACCGCTGACCACCCCAGGGTTACACTTCCCAGTACCGCCGCTGCCCGGCGGCGATCAGCAGGGCGCGTTTGACGGCGACCTCGATCAGCCGGGACTTGTAGGCGTTCTGGCTCAGCGGCTTGGCGCCCTCGGCGGCGGCACGGCCGGCAGCCGTCGCCGTCTCCTCGGTCACGGCCCGGCCTTCCAGCGCCTTGCCGGCTGCCTCGGCCAGGTACGGCGTCGGCGCCACCTGGCTGAGGACGACCCGGGCGCCGGTCGCCTTGCCGTCGTTGTTCTGGTACGCGACGGCGGCCTGAACCAGCGGCCAGTCGATCGATTGCCTCTGCCGCACCTCGTAACTGGCGTTGGTCAGGTTGCGGCGCGGGACCGTCACCGCCACGAGTACCTCGTCAGGCGCCAGCGTGTGCTCGCGCTCGCTGGCGTTGCTCGGAGCACGGAACAGCTTGGCGATCTCCACCGTGCGCTCGCCCTTCGGCCCGAGCGCCGTCGCCGTCGCGCCGAGCGCGATCAGCACCGGGGCGAGCGTCGAGGGGCTCGCAATCACGCACCGATAACCCTGGGTGAAGATCGCGTGGTAGCGGTTCTCGCCGTCGAGGGCGAAGCACCGCTCCCCGCCCTTGAGCAGGCAGACCGTGTGCTCGTCGCGGAAGTACCAGCAGCGGTTGCGCTGGCACAGGTTGCCGCCAAGGGTCGCCATGTTGCGGATCTGCGGGCCAGCGATCTCGCCCGCCGCCACCGCCAGCGCCGGGACGTGCTTGCGGACGTTGGCGTCGGCCGCGATGTCCGACAGCCTGGTGCCGGCCATGATCTTGACGACCTTCCCGGCGCCGTCCACCGCGACGCCGGCGAAGCCCTTGATGCCGCCGAGACTCACCACCCGGGCCGGCTGGGCGATGTAGTCCTTCTGCAGCGCGTGCAGGTCGGTACCGCCGGCCAGCAGTTCCGTGTTGCCCCACCGATTCTCGAGGAGGGAGACGGCCTGCTGGGCGGTGGTCGGTCGAAAGTACGTGAAGTTTTTCATGATCCCCTACCCCCCTTTCGTTGACTCAAGGCAGCGAGGACGCGGTCCGGGGTGAAGGGCGCGTTGGGGACGCGCACGCCCAGCGCGTTGAAGACGGCGTTGCCGATCGCGGTCAGGGTCGAGATCGTCGGCGGCTCGCCGATGCCGATGACGCCGCGCTCCGGCATGTCCACCATGCGCACGACGACGTCGGGCATGTCCTGGATGCCGCCGAGCTTGTAGAACTCCATGTTCGGGTTGACCTGACGGCCGGTGTGGCGGTCCATGATCCGCTCCTCGAACAGAGCGTAGTTGACCGCCATGATCACACCGCCGGCTACCTGCGACTCGCATCCCTGCAGGTTGATGATCGCCCCGCAGTCCTGTACCGCCACGACGCGCGTGCAGCGGACGATGCCGGTTTCGGTATCGACCTGGACCTCGGCGACCTGGACGCCGCCGGCGCCGTTGTTCGCCAGTCCCTGGCCGAGGCTGCTGTTCGTCACCTCGACGGGCTCCATGCCGAGCCGGGCGCACGCCTGCCGCCACGGCCAGCGCTGGTTCGTCGTGCCGTTGACGACGTTCCCCTCCTCGATACGCAG
>JADLBT010000204.1 GCA_020847555.1 Gemmataceae bacterium | reverse complement strand
CTTCGACGCGAAGGAAGAGATCGTGCTGCGCTGCGGCAAGAGCTCGATCACGTTGCGGAAAGACGGCAAGGTCGTGGTGCTGGGGGCCGAGGTTGTCAGCCGGGCGTCCGGGACGAACAAGATCAAGGGCGCTGCGGTCAGGATCAACTGAGCAACAGGAGCAGGTCATGGGCGTCACCGTGGGCGTGAACAACCTGTCGGTGGTCCACAAGGACAGCAGCGGCATCACGACCGCCTTCCCCGACGTGTGCAAAACGCCCAGCCCCGGCGGCCCAATCCCTATTCCCTATCCCAATATCGCCAAATCATCGGACACCTCGAAGGGCAGCTCGACGGTCAAGTGCGACGGCAACCCCATCTGCCTGAAGGACTCGAACTTCATGGTCAGCACCGGCGACGAGGCGGGGACGGCCGGCGGCGGGGTGGTCTCCAACAAGATCAAGGGCAAGGCCGAGTTCGTCAACTTCTCCTTCGACGTGCTGGTGGAGGGCAAGAACGTCGCCCGCGCCCTGGACCCGATGCTGCACAACGACAAGAACACCCCCCCGTTTCCGGTCCTCCAGGGGCCGATCATCGCGCTGCCCTCGCAGGAGAAGTGTGACTGCTGGGTCTGCGGTGATGCCGACGTGCTGTAGTAGGCCAGGGTGGCAGACAGGCGATGAATCCCGACCCGTCAACCGATTTGATCTGCATCACCGGCCTGGGAATGGCCACCGCGCTCGGCTGCGAGGCGCCGAATGCCTGTGCCGCGGCCCGGGCGGGGTTGGTCCGCCTGCGCGAGCTCACCATCCTGAATTTCCAGGCGGATGCGATCTGGGGCGGCGGGCCGGTGAAGGGCCACACCGTCCCGCTCGGCGCCGAGGGCTCGGTGGGGGTCGCGAAGGCCCTGGCCCTGGGCAGGCTGGCCCTAGCGGACCTGACGGCGCGCCTGCCGCTGGGTCCTGCGGAGCTGGCCCGTACGGCCCTGCACCTGAATCTCGCCGACCAGTTCCTCACGGACGCCCACGCGGCGGCCGTGAGGGCCGAGGCCAGGCAGCTCATCGCGGCGATGGGCTCCGACGCCGGTGGGGAGCCGGTGGAAGCTGACGAGAACGCCCCCCTGCCCTCGACCCGCTGGGCAGTACAGTGCGAGGACTTCATCCCCCGCCTTCTCCAGCGGTGCCAGCTCGAAGGCCCCCCCGCCAACTCCAGCGTTACCTTCGGCGGCCACACCGGCGTGATCCTGACGATTCAAAAGGCCGTTGACGATCTGCGCCGCCTGCCTCTCGATCGCTGCCTGGTCGGGGGGATTGATTGTTGTGTCGAGCCTGCTTTTCTGACGGCCGCCGTGGCCGCCGGGCTACTCAAGACGGACGAGAATCCTGCTGGCTTTCTGCCGGGCGAGGCGGCGGCGTTCTTCCTGTTGGAGAAACTCGACTCGGCCCGCACTCGCGGGGCGAAGGTGCTGGCGGTGCTCGGCCCGAGCGCGTCCGGCCGGGAGAAGTGCGACCGGCTGTCCGACACACTACCCAAGGGGATTGCCCTGGCCGGTGTGGTGCGGGAGGTTCTCACCGCTCAGGCCCGAACCGGCCAGCGCGTGGGACTCGTCGTCGGCGACCTGAACGGCGATGCAGCCCGAGGGATGGATTGGGGATACGCCCTGCCCAGGCAGGAGCGCGAGTTTCGCCTGGGTGACCTGCCCCTTTGGTTGCCCGCCCAGTCGTTCGGGGAGATGGGCGCCGCCGCCGGACCGCTGGCTGTGTGTCTGGCGGCCCGGGCGCTGGAGCGGGGCTACGCGCCCGCCCCGGCCGTTCTCATCTGGCTGGCCTCGGATAACGGATCCCGGGCCGCCCTGAGTGTGGCAGCCGCGCCGGCCTGAGCCGGGGCCGGCTGTTCGTCCGGCGGCGCCCGGAAAGTGTTGTCCCCCATCATTCGGCCCAAAGGAGCAGCGGAGGGAAGCCGTCGTGGCGAAGAAGAAACACAAGAGAGACCCCGAAGATTGGAAAATCAAACGGCAGCGCAAGGGCAATGTCCACATCACCAACTGCGCCACCGGCTACCGGGTTCCCCTGATGTCGCAGATCCATCATGTGGTCTGCGTCACCTGTATGCAGGACGGGACCATCGGCAAGAACGTCCCGACCGATCAGATGGAATTCATCCGCAAGTGCCTGGCCATGACGGAATGGGACATCAACGCGGAACCGAATGACCTCGGGTTGCCGTTGAAGCCCGCGTACTACCTCCGCCCCAACGACGGCTGGGACGGTCTGCCTTGCCACCAGGTCGATCACCCGCAGTACACCGAGGATGTTTCCAAATACCTGAACGACAACATCTGGCAGCCGCTGATCGAGGCCCGGGACTGGTGCTCCTTCGACGCCGCCACCGTGATCGACGAACTCAACGGCGCGAGTGATCACTACAGGGCCTTCCTGAATGAGCGGGGCCAGCAGCGAAACGGGACGCGCGCCTGCTGGCGGAACCGCTTCAATTACGAAAAATGGTACATTCCGTTTTCGATGGACCCGGGAACCCCGCGGGCGCGCAAGGCGCCGCCCGACGTGATCAGTGCCTTCAAGGGGCTGTTCTCCCTGGTAAAATGACGGGGCTGTTTGAGCCGCGGGAGGGACCGTTGTACGAAAGGAGTTCACAGGATGAGCTTTCTTCTCTGGCGCGATGCATACGAAGAAGGGTTTTGCAAGGTCAACGCCCCGCAAGGGATCGAGAGGCTCTTCGAGCTGTCCAGGGGGGTGTCGCGGGCCGCAGGGTTCCCGGATGATGCTTACTGTGAAATGGACGCGGATTATCCCAAGGACATTCAGCTCAGCGACAACCTTTACGGGACCAGTTACGCGATTGTTTCCCTGCGCCTGCGGCAGGAACTGGAGAAGGCGGGGGTCGCGAATGTGGAATTCCTTCCGATCAAGATTCTCAACCACAAGGGGCGCGTCGCCTCGAAGGACTACTTCCTCATGAACCCTTTGACCGTGTGCGATTGCATCGACGTCGATAAGTCGGGGGTGAAGTGGAATGCGATCGCCAAGGACAAGATTTCACGCTGCGCCGGCCTGGTCCTACGGGCCGACCAGGTGCCGCCGGACTGCCGGATGTTCCGGCCGAAGTTCTGGACCAACCTCATTCTGGTCCGCACGGAGTTGGCCGACCAGTTGAGCGCGGCCGGGCTGCTGGGGCTGGTGTTCCGCAAACCCCAAACGTACAAGGGCATCGGCTAATCATGGACCTCCAGGACGTCCACGCGGCCCTGGTCACGGAGGCCCGGGAGAACCTCGCGTACATGACCGCGACTTACCAGGCGGCGGAGCTTGGGGAGAGCTTCGAGAAACTGTCCGAGTGTTTCCAGGCCCTGGCCATCTGCCACCTCCTCGAAACCGGCGACACGGAGCAGTTCCGCGAGAACCTGGTGCGCAGCGGCCATGCCCGAAAGTCTTTCCTGAGCCGGTCGCGGCGGGAAGGCAACCGTCGCGACCGGCACCTGGCGATCAGCCGTACCGAGGCGATCCTGGACGTGCTGGCGGCGGGGCACCTGCCGCTGGCCAGGGAGATCGTTCAGCTTTCCCAGGACGCCTGGGATCCTACCGCGGAGTACGAAGACGATTTCTGCTACTTCCGGTTCCTCCACCTGCTTGTCCCGGCCCCGCAACCGTGGCCTGAAAAAGCCCTCGACGAGATCCTTGGCCGGTTCGAACAATCCCTCGAAGGCGCGGACTCCGCTCGGTTGGCAGTGTGCAAGGCCGTGCGGTCTCGCGGCGCCGACGACTTTCGCTCGGCCCTGACAGAGCTTCTTGAAGAAAAGCAAGCAGCGCTGGACAGGAAGCGGCCCTTGATAACGGAGTCGGGGGCTTTCCTTTTCTGGCCGGCCAGCTTTGGTTCCGCCGAGGGGTTGGCGCTGCTGCGGGTTGCGGAACTGGCCGGCCTGCGGGTCGAGGAAGAGTTTCCCTTGTGTCCGGAAGCGGCTAGGCTTCCCCCCACGGACAAGGTTTACCTCGACCTTTTCCAGGAGATTGACAGGGAGTTGGGGCGCGGTGGGCCGTGAAGGTCGTCGATCCCCGGAGATCCCTCGGAGGCGGCGTCGCGCCGACATCATGGGGCACCCTGCGGTAAACAACGCAACGCCGTTCGCCCTCGAGTCCCTGTTCGTTGCGGATGAGGAGGGCCGGCCGCTCCTCGTCCCGGTCGTGAAGGCCACCTACGTGATCCACCCGCGCGAGGGGCTCGCGCTGGCCGAGAAGCCCGTTCCGGTCAACGCCGCGGGCCAGTTCTGGGGCGACCCCGACACGTCCAGCTACAAGTACGAGCCCGAGGTCGCCTTCATCAAACCGGCCACCGACGTCGTCCTCATCGGCCACGCCCACGCCCCGAAAAAGGGCACCACCGAGGTCAACGTCACCCTGCGCGTCGGCCCGCTGGAGAAAGCCGTCCGCGTCGTCGGCGACCGCCTGTGGACGAAAGCCTTTCTCGGGGCCGCCCCGACGGACCCGCAGGCGTTCGAGCGCGTCCCCCTCACCTGGGAGCGGGCGTTCGGCGGGTGGGACCGCAGCCACCCGGATCCGGCGAAGCACACGTTCGAGCCGCGCAATCCCGTTGGCACCGGCCTCCGCCAGAAACACGGCAACCTCGAACACGGCATCCCGCTGCCCAACCTGGAGGATCCCCGCCACCCGCTCCGCGCCTACGGCGACACCCCACCGCCGGCCGGGTTCGGCTTCACCGGGCCGTCCTGGCAGCCGCGTGCCGCCTTCGCCGGAACCTACGACGAGGCCTGGATGAAGGACCGGATGCCGCTCCTCCCCAGGGACTTCGACCGCCGCTTTTTCAACGCGGCCGCGCCGGGCCTGATCGCTCCCGGCCACCTCAAGGGGGACGAGGCGGTGGCGGTCGAGAACGCCTCGCCCGGCGGCCGGTTGTACTTCCAGCTGCCGGGCGTGCCTGCCCCGCAGTGCCTCGTCACCCTGGCGGGACGCCCCGACGAGCATCTCCACACCCAGCTGGACACAGTGATCGTCAACACCGACGAGAAATTGCTATTCTTGATCTGGCGGACCCACCTCGTCGTCCGCAACGGTCCCCACGACGTGCGGTCCATCAAGGTCTGGGTCGAAGGCTTGTCGGCCCCGGATCGGAGTGTGCAGCCATGAGCTTATCGCCACGACAATTCTACCTCGGGCTCTACCTGGAACACCTCGAAGAGGCCTCGTTTCTCTACGACCAGCGCCGCGCCCTGTTCGCCAATCCCGAGATCGCCTGGACGCGCATCGGGGAGTTCGAGGATCGGTTCGAGGCCCACCTCGACGCGCTGGTGATCGGCGCGGACCTGGCGCTGGAGGTCTGCAAGAAGCAGACGGCCGAGGGCGACGCGGGCGAACTGCACGCGGCCGTGCGTGTCTTCTGTCGGCAGAACCGCAAGGATCTGTTTCTCGGCACCCTCGAAGAACTGGCTCTCGACGATCCGGACAAATGCCGTGCCGTCGCGGACGCCCTCTGCCACGAGTTGCCTGGCGACTGGGAGGACGACCTGGCGGGGCTGCTCTTCGGCGGCGACCCGCGACTCATTCCCCACGTCGCGCGCGTCCTCGGCTACCGGCGGGTGAAGGGGCGGACAGACCTCGCGGCGCTGGTGCCGAAGGCGCCTGCCGGCGCGGCCGCCCCCGTCCTCTGGGCGCTCGGGCGTCTCGGCGATCCGGCGGCGTGCTCTGTCCTCTCCCAGCAGTGGGCGAAGCAGGAAACGGCATCCGCCCGGTGGGCCGCCGCCCTGGCCCTGCTGCGGCAGCACGACCCGCACATCCTGACCGCCTGCATGAGGACCGTCTGCGACGAGGGCTGGCCCGCGCTGGCTCTGGGCCTGGGTGGCGGTCGGCTGGCCGTGCAGATCCTGCTAGACGTGGCCGGGTCGGCGAAAGCGACCGCCGACGGCTACCTCGCCCTTGGGTTGCTCGGCGGCGTCACGGCCGTCGCCTCGCGGGTGGACCGCCTCACGAACTCCGCCGACGCGGAGGCCGTCGCCCTGGCGCTTCACCTCATCACCGGCGCCCAGCTGTGGGAGGAGGCGGTTATCCCGGAACCGCTCGACGAGGACGAACTGTTCGATGACGAGCGGATCCGGCTGAAGCAGGGGGAAGCTCCGCCGTCCACGGGAACCAGGGTCACCCGCCTGTCGCAGAGTGCCGAGGTTTGGTGGGCGTGGTGGTCCGCCAACCAGCGGCGCTTTCACTCGGCCACCCGGTATCGCCTCGGCAGACCGTACTCCCCGGCCGTCCTGCTGGACACCCTGCTGGCCGAGCAGAGCCCTCACAAGGTCCGGCAACTCGTGTATGAAGAGCTGGTGGTCCGTTACGGGGCTGACTTCACCTTTGAGGCCGACCTGCCCGTGACGGCGCAGCGGCAGGCGCTGGCGAGCCTGCGGGAGTGGGTCAAGGTCAACGGCGGCCGGTTTCAGGAGGGGGTCTGGTATTACGCCGGCCGGCCCTGCTCACTCCGCAGCGAACTCACTGCCCCGAAGGTCGCCCGGCGCTAAACCCCGGGCGGCCAGGTAGGCGCCGGAACCAGACCTGCGGCGATACGCTCCCGAGCCACTGATACTTTCTCCGATGGCCAACCAGCCAGCCCTGTTCCTCGCCGATCTGCTCGCGGAGCACTTCGAGGAATTCGCGTTCCTCTGGGGCCAGCGCCGCACCGCCCTGCACTCCCCGCTGTACACGGCGCGCGAACTCACCGACCTGGAGACGCGCATCGAGGGTCACGTCGATGCCCTGGTGGTCGCCGGGGAGCGGACGCCGGACCTGCTGGCGGCTGGCCTGGGCGAGGAGGAGCCGGGGGCCGTCTTCCTGGCCGCGTACCCACTGCTCCGCCTGGGCCGGGCCGACACGACCGAGCGCGTCTTCCAGACGTTCGCGCTGGCCGAGAACCCCCAGCGGGAGGGACTGGTCGAGGCGCTCTGCCACGCTGCCCCGGCTGCGGCCGCTTCGCGTCTCGCCCTGGCGCTGGCCATCCCGGGTCCGCTCGCCTCCGCGGCTGCGCGCGTGCTCGCGTTTCGTTCGCCCGCCGACCTGACGGCGCAGCAGCTGGCTTCCCTGGTCCGGGCCGCGGAACTCGAGACGCGCGTGGCCGCCTGGCGCACTGTCGCCCTGAGCGGTCAACCGCTGCCGACGAACCTGTGCCTGGCGGCCTGGCGCGACCCCGACGCCGCCCTCCGGAGGGAAGCCCTGTGGGCGGCCGCCTGGACCGGATGCCGCGAATTGCTCATCTACTGCCGCAGCCTGCGCGGGGCGCCCGGACCAGATCGCTGGGAAATCGCCCGCCTGCTCGCCATCCTCGGGTCGCACGGAGATCTCGAACCGCTCCGGGCTCTCGCCGCGACCCCCGAACTGGGGCCGCGCCGGTTCGCGCTGCTGGGCACCTTCGGCCACCCGGGGGGCGTGGAGGATCTGCTGGCGGCGATGGCCGGCAAGGACGTGCGGGCCGCGGTCGAGGCCGGCAAGGCGTTCGCACGCATCACCGGCCACGACGTCGGCTCGTCCGAGCGGGTCGAACTCCCGACCGAGGACGGGGAAGACGTCGAGGAGGTTGTGTTGCCCAGCGCGGACCGCGCCCGCGCTCACTGGGACGCGGTGTGCGGGCGGTTCGCCCAGGGGACACGCTGGAGTCGCGGGGCTGACCTGAGCCGCGGCGCCGGCCCGGAAGTGCTGCGCGTGCTTGACCGTGAATCATTGTACGAGGAGTGCCTGCGCGCCCGTTTCATCGGCCGGTGGCAGGGCCGACTCGCCGAACTGGAAGTATTTCCGCAGCCTGCCGTTCCCGGGGTGGGCTCGTGACCGCTTCCTACACCGAGTGCAGCACCAGTACCGTCTGATCGTCGCCGAGCGAACTCGCGCCGGGGTTCATCGCTACCTCGCTCAGCAACCCCTGGCACAGATCCTCGGCGCTGCGGTGGTAGTGCTCCAGATGGTATGCGGTGATGCGCCGCGCCCCGAAGACGCGCTGCACACGCACCGCCGCGTCGGTGATGCCGTCCGTGTACGTCAGGATCGAGAAGCCGTCCCCCTGCAGCGACAGCCGCCCAACCTCCCAGCTCGTCTCGACTGCCTCGAGCCCCCACGGCCGGGTCTGACAGTGGTCGGGGATGACCACCGGCTTGCCGTCCACCAGGATCGACGGCAGCGGATGCCCGGCCGACACCAGGTCGAGCCACCGATCGCGCAGGTCGAGGTGGCCCACGACGCCGGTGACGAACATGTCGCCGCGCGCCTGGCCGATCACCTCGTCCAGCCCCTTGAACACCTGCCCCCACGGCAGCCCGAGGGATAGCCCCATGCGCAGCGCCGAGCGCACCGCCGCCATGAGCAGGGCGGCCGGCATACCGTGGCCCATCGCGTCGGCGATCACGAACGCGACCGTGTGCGGGCCGGTCCGGATCAGGTCGTAGTAGTCGCCCGAGACGTGAGCGCTGGGCAGGTTGACCGCGAAGGCGTCGAGCCGCGGATCGACGTCGAACGTCGGCGGGAACAGCTCGATCTGGATCTGCCGGGCCTGGTTCAGCTCCTTCTCGATCTCCTTCTGCGCCAGCCGCAGCGCCCCGAGTTGCTGGTTGTCCCACGCCAGCCCGGCCATCGCCGCCAGCAGGCTGAGGTAGCGCAGCATCGGCCTGGGGAGCGGGTTGACGGCCGGCTGCTTCAGGTAGACGTGGCCGATCACGCCCGACCGACCCTTCATTGGGAACAGCAGGCACAGCGGGGCCGACAGCGATGGCGTGTCCTCCCCGGTCGCGTCCTCGGTCCAGGTCTGGACCGAGCTGAGATCCTGGTCGATCACGCGCTGGTCCACCCCGTTCAGATCGAGCGCCGCCCCGGCGGCGCTGTCGGCCGGGACGATCAGCTCCCAGTCGTACCCTTCCGGCTTGACCAGGCCGATGGCGATAAGCTGTGGCTCGACGATGCGGCGGACCTCGCGGGCCAGCCGGTCGAGGACGGCCCGCGGCTCCTCCTGGCGGAACAGCGCGCGCTGGAACACCTGCAGTTGCTCCAGCCACCCGGGCTCGCCGACATCGGAAGCGGCGTCCGTCGTGTCGTCCGTAAGGGGGGTGATCGCCTCCGGTTCGGAGAGCGGTGTTTCGTGGAGCATCAGCCAGTATTCGGCGATGCGGAACGGCTGCCGCGCCTCCAGGACGAGCTGCTGCACCGGCCTGTTGTCCACGAAGATGTGGTTGCGGCTGCGCAGATCCTGCAGGAGCCAGCGGCCCTGGTCGGTGCGCTGCAGCTGGGCGTGGCGGCGGGACACGCCGGGGTGGGGTAGATGGACGTCGCACGTCGGCTCGCGGCCGATCAGCAGGCGCGGCCGATCGAGGAAGACGCGGCGGCGCCGCCCCTGCCCGTCCACCACTTCGAGGTATTCCATGCGGGATCCTCCTGCCTGACGTGCCCTGGGCCGGATCGTCGCCAGCGGGGTGCGTCCGAGCGCTATCATACACGCCGCCGGTCGCAACAGGGAACGCAAATCAGATCGGCCCCGGCCGCCGCGGCCACGCCGTCGCCCGGGTCGGCCGCGCCGGCAGGTGCGGGCCGGCGCACGCCAGCAGCGCCGCCCGGAACAGACAGGCGAGCCAGGCGGCCCAGTGCAGCAGCAGCGGAGACGGGGCGCTCAGGAGGCGGGCGGCGGAAATGCGACGATACGGAAGGTGGCGGTCGGCAGGCCGTCGCGCAGGTCCGGCCGGGGGTTCGGCTGGAACCACTCATCGGCGTCCGGCAGGCGCGTGTCGAGGCACACGCCGCTGGTGTAGGCGGCGCCCAGTTGTTTCGAGGTCGGCAGCTCGCCGCCCAGCCACGCCGCGCAGGCCCGCGCCTCACGCCACGCGATCCCCATGACCGGGGCAGCGGGCGCCAGGGCAGCCTTTTCGGCCAGCTCGCCGTCGGGGTGCCAAACCGGCCGCACCGCCTCCGGCTTCGCCCGCGCGAAGCTCAGGAACTGGGCGTTCGTCACGCGCCGCGGCAGGACGTGGAACGGCGGGGCGCCTTCCGGCGTCACCAGGCTCAGCTCCAGCCGGCCCGCCGGAGTCGTGCGCGCGATCTGCGCCGGGAAATCTGCCCCGATCAGCCGCTGGCGCCAGTTGCCCTGGCGCAGGGTCACCAGCGCGGCGTCCGGCGTCCGCTCCCATCCGAGGGGCACGAGAACGGCCCGGCCCTGGAGGAAGACGAACCACACCACGTACCCGGCGAACCCCAGCGTCAGCAGCAGCAGGATCTGGGCGAGCGGGCGCCACAACCGGGACCGCGGCCGGGGTCGGCAGCTGATCACCGTCGCCGCCGCCGGAGCCCGCGACGCATCGGTCAGCATCTCGGTCGCCGCGCCGGCCGCCTGGGGTGGCGCGGGGGCCGGATGTGGGCCGGGTGCTTGCTGCCGCGGCATGAACCCGCCGGGCTCGCGCCCGGCCGCCCGGTACAGCGCATTGGCGAAGGCGAGGCAGTTGCTGTAGCGCGCCGTGGCCTCCTTCGATAGCGCTCGCAGCAGGATCTGCTGCTCGGGCGCCGGCAGCCCGCGCAGGTCCGGCGCCAGCGACAGGTGGGCGAGGAGGATCTCGGCGGACGTTTGCGCCTCGAACATGCGTCGCCCGAGGCGCAGCTCGACGTAGGTAGCGGCCAGACTGTACTGATCGCTGTTGGGGCTGAAGCGCCCGCGCCACACCTCCGGGGCCATGTACACCGGCGTTCCGGACCCGGTCGCGGTGATCGAGTGCTCGCCGGCCAGGACGCGGGCCAGTCCGAAGTCGGCCAGCTGGACGTGGCCGCCGGTCAGCAGGATGTTCGCCGGCTTGATGTCGCCGTGGTGAACCAGATTGTGGTGCAGGAAGTCGATCGCCTCGGCCGTCTCGCGCGCGTACAGGAGCAGCTCATCGAGCGGCACCCCCGCCAGCCCCTGCCGCTGGCACTCCTGCTGACGCGCCTTGAGGCTGTTGTCGGCCAGCTCCATCGCGATCACCAGCCGCCCCTCGATCAGCCAGTAGGCGTGGGTGCGCAGCAGGTACGGGTGGCGCAGATCCTTGGTGCGCTCCAGCGAGTGCAGCTCGCGCTGAGCCTCCTTGTCGCTCACCGGGCGGAGGATGACCTTGACGGCGACCTCGACCTGACCGGGAGCCCGGGCCCGCCACACCTCGGCGAAGCTGCCGCGACCGATTTCCTCGATCAGCTCGTATCCGATCGTGTCGCGGAGGAGGTCCGGCAGCGACGGGCGAGCCGGCCCGGCGCGCTTCGCTCGGTCCGGCTCGCGCGTCGGCGCCCCGGTCAGGTCGCTGCCCAGGGCCAGCGGGTTCGACGAACTCGCCTGGGCCACGAGCTGCATGGTGGCGAACGACTTCTCCTCCTCCTCGATGAGTCGCTGCACCTCCGGGAACTGCTCGGGGAAGCGGCTGCGGTATTCTTCCAGGGACGGCGTCTCGCCGGCCCGCCGGCGGGCGCGGTACTCCTCCAGCACCATCTGAGCCGACATCGTCCCGGGCTCGCCCAACTCGGGGAACAGCTCCCGGTAGGCTTCCAGGCGGATCGGCTCCCCGCGGCGGTAGCGGATCGCCAGGTCGGTCCGAACTGCCTCCTGCAGGGCGCGGCGGCGCAGGCCGTCCTCGGGGGAAGGGAGGAGATCTACCAGGTTCACCGGCCCGCCGCCGGCCCAGGCGCTCTCGACGCGGTCGGGAAGGGCGACCAGCTGCTCCCACTGCTCAGGGGTCAGGTGGTCAGCGTCCAGGGTGTCTGGCATCTACCGATCCTTTCGCGGCCCGACAAACGATGCCGATCAGGGATTCCCCGGGAATGAGCGTGCCCCGTGCGCGGCATTGTACCGCCCCGCGAGGAGCGTCGGCAACCCCCTGGCCCCGCCCGCCCGGCGCCGGGCGGGGCCAGGGCACTTGCCGCGGCGCGGCCGGGGGGTACATCACCGGGGCAGCGTAGTTGGCGCGAGCAAGGGGGGCGAACCGTGCGCGTACTTCTCGGTAGCGGCGGCTTCCGGACGCCGGAACGGGTCCAGATCCTGGTCGAGCAGATGCGGTCGTTCTTCGGCCCCGTCGAGCGGCTCCTGTTCGTCCCTCACGCGGGGTCCGATCACGACGCCTACGTGCAGCTGCTCCACGACCGCGGACTGAACGCCGGCTACGTCATCGACAGCCTCCACCATCACGCCGAGCCGCGCGAGGCCGTGCGCCGGGCGGAGGCGCTGTTCGTCGGCGGGGGCAACACCTTCCGCCTGCTGAGTGAGTTGTACCGCCTCGACCTGCTCGACGCGATCCGCGCCCGGGTGCGCGGCGGCCTGCCCTACCTGGGCGTCAGCGCCGGCAGCAACGTCGCCTGTCCCCAGCGTCCGTCGCGTAACTGACTCGCTCGCCCAGCAGCGGCTCGAACGTGATCTCCCGCAGGAGCGACCGCACCTTGCCGTTGCGGGTCGGTTCCGTGTCGAACCGGCAGATGATCCGCGCCACCACCCGCCGCACCGCCGCCGCCTTCCGGCGGTTGCTGTCGCCGGCGACGGCCTGCTGTGCCGCGTGGACGGCCCGCTCGTGGCGCTGCAGGGCCTCCCTCTGCTCCGTCGCCACCTCGTCCAGAGGCCGGGCCTGTGCCTGCAGCTCGGTGATCTCGCGCTCAAGGTCTTCCATCCTCCTGTTCGCACGCTCCTGCGCCATCTTGCTGGTCAGGGCTGCGAACTGCTCCACCAGGCGGTCCATCTCCGCAAGTTTTGCCTCCAGTTGTGTCTGGACGGTTGCGAGCTGATCGGGACCGACTTCATCGTGGTAGGTGCGGACCAGGGTCGGCAGCGTCCAGGGCTTGCCGTCCGGCGGCGACTTGCCCGCCCTGTGGACGGCCCGCCACAGGGCGTGGAGGGCCTTGAGGTAGGCGAGTCGCCGCGCGTCCGTCTCCTGGTCCTCGATCTCGGGCAGGTCTTGCTCGTTCGCGGTTAAGACGGTCGCGATGGCTTGACCGGTCTCCCGCAGGTAGCGGTCGATGTAGTGCTCCAGCACGTCGTGCCGGACCTGGTGCAATTCGCACCCGTGCTGGTTATGCCTGCCGTAGGTTCGGTACGAGCTACAGACGTAGGTCCGGTGGCCGCCCTCCTTGGTCCAGCCCGCCATGCGCTTGCCGCACTTCCAGCAGAAGGCCAGCCCCGAGATCCAGAGGTGGGATGACTTCGGTGCCCTGATCTTGCCCTGCAGGGAGGCGAGTTTGACCTGCGCGGCTTCCCAGACCGCCGGATCGACCAGCCCCTGGCCCTCCCGCTTCGGGACCACGTGGTCGGCCCGGTCCCGGCGGCGGTGTGGTGGCGGCTGGCCCTTGACCCACTTGACGCGCCGCCGCTCCCCGCCCACCATCTCGTGAAAACGCCCCTGCGACTCCTTGTTCCACACCGGCAGGCCGGTCTTGTAGACCGGGTTCTGCAGGATCTTCCTTACCTTGAAGTGGTACCAAGCCTGACCCATGATCGGTGGGGTTTTCAGGTTGTTGAGGCGCGTGGCCACCCCCCGCACGCTGATTTCTTCGGTGGTGAACCACTCAAAGATGTTCTGCACCGTCACAACCCTGGTCTGTTCGGACGGCACCAGAAAGAGCCGGTCGTCGCGGTCCTTGGGCGGGAAGTTGTCGGGGCCGTCGTACCGGTCCACGCGGCCGTCGGGCCAGATGCGTAGACGCTTGTTGTGGCCGTCGTAACGCACCTGCCACTTGCCCTCGTCGTCCGGCCCGACGCAAAGGACGTCGAATCCGTAGGGCGGGACGCCGCCGAGCCATTCGCCCCGTTCGGCGTAGAGCTGCATGCCGCCCAGCACGCGCCAGGACAGGTCAACCTGCTCCGCCGAGGACTTGCCGCTCTCGACGGCCCCGATGACCTGGCTGCCGAGGTCGTCGCCGGTCAGGTGGCCCTGCGCGACGCTCCACAGCTCGCAGTCGTGGTCGCGGAGGATGGACGCCCAGCGGCCGAAATCGTACTGGTCGCGGACGCCGAAGCGGTCGCGGTGATCGACGATGAGGATGTCGAACTGGTCCTGCTTGATGGCCTCGATCATGCGCAGGAAGTCGGGCCGCCGGTGTGGGAGGTCTCGCGAGTAGCCGAGGTCCTCAAACCAGACCTGGACGGTGTAGCCACGGGCCTTCGCCCAGGCTGCGATGGACGCCCGCTGCCGTTCGCCGTCTTGCCGGTCGGTCGAAACTCGGATGTATGCCGCAACCCGGACAACCGCCTCGATCATCTGCTCGCTCATTTCTGCTCCTCCGATGAAGTCTCGTTGGTAAAGTTCTTTGTGGCTTCCAGCCGTCCGGCCCACATCCGCCCCTCTCCGGGTGTGTAGTTGATAGGCCCCTACCAACCCTGAAATACGGCGGGCGAGGCCCCTCAAGGGGGCCGCGCCATTGATTTTCCCGTCAGGCTGGTTTGCGGACCGCCTCCACGAATCCCTGCTCTCGGATGTTCCGGTCCCACTCGGCCATGAACCCCCGCAGCTCGGCGACGAGGCGGTGGTTGAAGAGGACCGTCCCGCCATCGGTGGTGATGACCTCGCGGAAGAGGCGCAGGCCGTCCTGCAGGTAACTGACCGGCACCCAGTCCCCGGAGTCGGGGCCGATTTCCACCACCAGTTCCGGATCACGGCACACGTTGCCGCCTTGTTCCTGGTAATGGGCCACCGACAGCAGCGTGCCTCCCAGCGGGCCACGGCCGACGACCTGGATGCAGAGGGCCATGAAGCCCTCCACGCGGACGGTGACGGGGCGCTGGGCCAGCAGTTCCCAGCCCCCGGTCAGTTCGATGATTTCCTTGACGCTGTTCATGCTGCACTTTCCTTTCGCGTGATCTCGCGGACTTGGACGAGGAACTCCCGCCCGCCGGCGCGGACGACGACGCTCCCGCCCTGACTCGTTCCAGTGTTCAGGACGATCGGGGCGGGAGTACACGCTGACCCGCCGCGGAGGGCCTCGGCGATGACGCGGGCAAGCTGCTCTGCGGTCATTCGCGTCCCTCCCCCTTGGACTCGGGTTTCTTGCGGGCTTCCTTGCGGCTGCGGTCCTTGCAGGCCCGGCACTGCGTGACGTGGTGGAGGTCGGACGTGGCGATCCGGCGTAGCGCCCCGCAGTTGACGCAGCGGATCTCGACCGTTCGCATTTGGCCGAAGTCCGAGAACGCGCCGGCCGGGGCGAGGCTGCCCTCAACGATGTCGGTCTTGGGGTACTTTCGGGCCAACTCCTGCTCCGCCTCAGACAGGTCGGTGGCCTTAGCCAGCTTCGGAGTCGTCGCGACCTGCTCGGGCGGAAGAGGCTCGGGGGCAGCCACCGGAGCTGGCTCCGGCTCGGGCGGAAGAGGCTCGGGGGCAGCCACCGGGGCTGGCTCCGGCTCCGGCACTGGTGCGGACAGGGCTGCTGGAGTGGCTGGCGGTTGTTCTTCGGCGGCCTCGTCCAGCGGGGGCTGCCCGGCAGCGGGTTCGGGCGGTTGCACGGCCAGGACTTTCTTCCGTCGGCCCCGGCGCTTCGGCTGCTCGGGCGGCTTCGACTCGTTTGGTCGCTGCTCGGTCGCTTTTCTCCGGCCCATCGAATCCTCCTGCAGTGGTCTCAAGCGTGGGGATGCCGGCGGTCCGTACCGCCGGGTCGGCCTCCCGTGTCGCGTCACTGAGTCACCGCGAAGGGGGTAATGGACCGAGCGGCGCGTGCGGATGAAGAAGGCGGGGCCGCCGGCGCTGACCCGCGGCCCCGCCCCCTGGGCTTAACAAGCCATCGTCAGGGCGACTTCGAGCGCGTCCGCGTTGAGGCGTGCGGACGCGCCGAACCAGAGCGAGTTGAGGCGCGTGTCCCGGTTCAGTCCGCGCTCGAAGGCGAGGTACTCGGTCACGGCGTTGTACGCGCCCCACAGCGTCCCTCGCGCCGTGGGCAGATCGCTGCCGCGCCCGGTCTCGAAGAGGCGCGTCACCGACTCCAGGATGCGGCGCTGCTGGCCGTTCGGCCGCTCGCCCTCGATGCCGAAGACCCGGCGGACGTAGGCGTCGAGGTCGGCGCGGTTGATGTGCCGGGAAGCCAGGGCGCGGAACTGCTCGGCGGTCGCGGCGAACTCGCGGTCGGCCAGGTCGATGACCTCGCGGAGCGCGTCGAGGTTGCCTTGTAGCTGGCGCGTATGGCGAACGCGGATCAGCTTGCTCCCGCTCGCCTTCCCGTGCGCTAGGGCCAGGGTGTTGGCACATACGACCCGAATTGGGCTGAATCCGACTCTCAGGCTTGTGGTGCCGTCGTGCGAGTTCGACAGCAGGACGAACTTCTGCACGAGGTCGTCCGCGCCGACGACCAGCGGTTCGCGCTCGATCCGCGCCAGCAGCCAGATCTTCCTGCCGCCGCAAAGGGAGCCGCCCGTGTGCAGGCTGGCGAGGCCCGCGTCGAGGAAGGGGGAGAACCAGGCGAACGCCTCGGCGTTCTGGAGCGGCTGGTAGGCCAGGCCGACGACGCCGAGCACCTTGCCGTCGCTGGCCCGGCGCACGGCGCGGGCAGGAGCTGCCTGCTGGCGGTCGCCGGTGACGAGCGGGACGAGTTCCACCGTCCAGTCGAGGCCGCCGGCCGTGATCGCCTCCGCGACACTCGGGTTGCCTCGCAACTGCTGGCCCAGGCCATGCCAGGGCGTCTCCTCGACGTAGAACATGCTGCTCTTGCCGCCGACGATTTCGAGTTCGTGCGCCACGCTTGTGTCTCCTCACGAATGGGTTGCTGGTGTTGATCGGCGGTTCTCTCCCGCCGGCGCAGCAACGTGTCGCCGACCGACGCAAGCGCGAAGTTTCCTCCCTCGTCTGGAAGCGACGGGTTGGCCGTGGCATCAGCAGCTCAGTTTGATTGGGGGGCGAGGTCCAACAGCATTTTTCGTGCCGGCTGTTGCCCGACTGGGATACCCCCGTCCGCAGAGCGCTGTTGTTGACTATGGTCCCGCCACCGGTAAGATTGGGTTGGCCGGGGAACTCTGCAGCGCGGGCGCACCTGATCGCCCCACCCAATAGCGACTGGCATTGCTCCTCCCCAGGCCCGGCGGGTCGTTCTGACCCGGCCGCAAAATCGACGACACAACGCTTCTTGCCCCCCGCCGTCCTCGCGCGCCGCGTGGCCGCCGGCGCGGGGTCCCGGCCCGCGCCGGCGCTTCTTGCCCCGGTGGGTACAGCGGCTCTCGGTGCCTGCGGGCTGCGCCGGGAGAGAGGGAACACCCATGTTCAACGAATTCGAGAGGTTGCTGTGGGAACTGCTCCACGCCTGGGTCCTCCTGTTCCGCGCCAGCACAGGTCCCTGGCTCTTCCCCGACGACGAGGAACTGCTCGCGCTTGCCTTAGCACTACAGCGCTAGGCCGGCCATAGACTGACCTCCGCCCCGAGCGGAGGGAGTCGGATGACCGAGGATCAGGTGCGGGCCGTCGGCCCGGCGTTCGCCCGGTACCTGGGCGGGTTCGAGCGGT
>JADLBT010000203.1 GCA_020847555.1 Gemmataceae bacterium | reverse complement strand
GGGCGGGGGTGGCCCCCCGGGGCCGCCACCCGTGACACGTGGGCTTTGGGCGGCGAAAGGATGGACAGGTCCGATTTACCCCAGTACAATCGGATAAGGACATCCCAACTGGTCCAGCCCGCCTCATCATCCTGCCGGAGGCATACCTGTGTCCGTCAAACCTGCCTTCTTCTGCGTACCTCGTCTGCGCTCGGTCGGTGTCCTCGTTCTTGGTGCGGCCGTCGCTGTGCCGTTGGCGCGGGGGAGCGGGCCGGAACTGGAACAGCCACCCATCAACTACTCGAAGGGCACTCCCGACAACGTCATCAGCCGCCTGCAGGCGAAGCTCGACGCCGGCAAGATGCGTCTGCAGTTCCACGAGGACCACGGCTACCTGCCGTCGGTTCTGAAGGCGCTGGACGTTCCGCTGTCGTCGCAGGTGCTGGTCTTCTCCAAGACGAGCCTGCAGCGCCACCGCATCAGCCCCAAGACGCCGCGCGCGCTCTACTTCAACGACGACGTCTACCTCGGCTTTTGCTGGCGGGGCGACGTGCTCGAAGTGTCGGCGGTCGATGCGGGCCTGGGGACGGTGTTCTACACCCTCGACCAGATCGCGGAAGGCAAGCCGCGCTTCGTGCGCCAGACGGACAGCTGCATGACGTGCCACAGTTCGTCGCTGACGCGCGGCTGCCCCGGCCACTTCGTGCGCTCCCTCTTCACCGACCGTCAAGGCCAGCCGATCCTGTCCCTCGGCAGCATCCGGGTCGATCAGAGCACGGAGTTCGCGCAGCGCTGGGGCGGGTGGTACGTTACCGGCACGAGCGGCAAGCAGAGCCACCGCGGTAACCAGATCCTGACGGGGCGTGCCAGCCGCCCGCCGGCCGAAAACCCCGACGGCGTCAACGTCACCGAGCTGCGCACGCGCTTCACCGTGGCGGATTACCCGACGCCCCACAGCGACCTGGTGGCGCTGATGGTGCTGGAGCACCAGGGGGAGATGCACAACCGCATCACACGCGCCAGCTTCGAGACGCGGCTGGCCCTGCACCAGCAGGCGGAATTTGACCGCCTCCTGAAGCGCAAGTCAGACGGGTTGTCGGACAGCACCGCGTCCCGCATCCGCAGCGGGTGCGAGCCGCTGGTGCAGTATCTGTTCTTCTCCGGGGAGGCGAAGCTGACCGGCAAGATCGCCGGCACTTCCGGGTTTGCCGAGGCGTTCGCGGCGCGGGGGCCGAAGGACGGGCAGGGTCGGTCGCTGCGTCAGTTCGACCTGGAGCGGCGGTTGTTCCGCTATCCCTGCAGCTACCTGATCTACTCGGAGGCGTTCGACAAGCTGCCGGTGGAGGCGAAGGAATACGTGTACCGCCGGATCTGGGAAGTGCTGACGGAGCGGGACACATCACACGTCTTCGCGCACCTGGCGCGGGCGGACCGCGAGGCGATTCGCGACATCCTGCTCGCCACCAAGCCGGACCTGCGCGCGTACTGGGAGCGGCCGTGAGCTGGCCTTTCTCCCCCTCTCCCCTTGTGGGAGAGGGGAAGAAAACGTCATGCCCAGTCATGTCGTCCTGTTTCGCGGGGATCAGAGTTCGTCGTAGGGCAGTTCAAAGAGCAAGCTGGCGCGGTTGACGTTGCCGGTGTCGAAGCCCTCGCGGAACCAGCGCATGCGCTGCTGCGACGTACCGTGCGTGAAGGAGTCGGGCACGACGCGGCCGCGGCCTTTCTTCTGCAAGCGATCGTCGCCGATCTCAAACGCGGCGTTCAGCGCCGAGTCAATATCGCCCTTCTCCAGGAAGTTGAAGCGCTTCTGCCCGTGGTGCGCCCACACGCCGGCCAGGAAATCGGCCTGGAGTTCGAGCCGCACGGACGCCTGGTTCGCCTGGATCTTGTCGCCGCGGCGCCGCACCTCATCGACCCGGGCCGAGTAGCCCAGCAGGCGCTGGACGTGGTGGCCGACCTCGTGGGCGATGACGTAGGCGCGGGCAAACTCGCCGGGAGCGTTGAGCTTACGCTCCATGTCCTGGTAGAACGACAGGTCGATGTAGATCTTGCTGTCGCCCGGGCAGTAGAACGGCCCGACGGCGGAGTCGGCCATCCCGCACGCCGAGCTGACGCTGCCGCTGAACAGCACCAGGACGGGCTTCTGGTACGTCTTGCCCATGCGGCGGAACAGATCGTCCCACACCACCTCGGTATCGTGCAGGATGACCCTGGTGAACTTCGCCTGCCGCTCCTCCTCCGGGCTGGCCTTGCGCTGGACCTGCGGTTGGTTCGGATCCGGCGCCCCGCCGGCGCCGCCGAACATGTCGGCGAGCTTCTGCGGGTTGACGCCCAGCAGCAGGGCGATCACGACGACGATGATACTGCCCCCGCCGATGACCGCCGCCTTGGTGCCGAACGCCCGGCGATCCTCGACATTCGAGCTTTCTTCGCGACCTTCCCATTCCATCGCACGTCTCCCTGGTTGGGCGCAGCTGACGGTTGGCCCCGGTAGGGGATGGTGGGATTGTAGCAGCAACGGGCGTGCCCAGGTATCGTCCCCGGCTTGCCGCTGGCGGCTTCGCGTGGGGCGTTCGGCACCTGCCGCCAAGCCGCCAGCGGTGAAGCGACAGTCCGCCGCTCACGCCGTCGCTCCGGCCGGTCGGCCGGCAGCGCCAGCCTGGCCGTCGCCCGCGGGTGCGCCCTTCGGCGTGAAGGTCAACTGGCCGCGAGCGCTGTCGTAATCGACCAGGACGTTCTGGCCGTCGCGCACCTTGCCCTCGAGGATCTGTCGGCCGAGCACGTTCTCCACTTCCTTCTGGAGCGCGCGCTTGAGCGGCCGCGCCCCATACGCCGGATCGTACCCGACGCGCACCAGGTGCTCCTTCGCCCGGTCGGTCAGCTCCAGCGTGATGTGCCGGTCCGTCAGCCGCTGCTGCAGCCGGCGCAGCTGGATCACCACGATGTCCTTGAGGTGGGCCTCGCTCAGCGCGTGGAAGACGATGATCTCGTCCACCCGGTTGAGGAACTCCGGCCGGAACTGGGCTCGCAGCTCGTCCAGGACCGTGGTCTTCATCCGGTCGTACACCTCGCCGACGAACGACCCCCTGTATTGCAGGATGCGGTGGCTGCCGACGTTGCTCGTCATGATGACGATCGTGTTCTTGAAATCGACCGTTCGCCCCTGGCCGTCGGTCAACCGGCCGTCGTCCAGGATCTGCAGCAGGACGTTGAAGACGTCATGGTGCGCCTTCTCGATTTCGTCGAACAGAATGACGCAGTACGGCCGGCGCCGGACCGCCTCGGTCAGCTGGCCGCCCTCCTCGAAGCCGACGTAGCCCGGGGGCGCTCCGATCAGCCGGGCGACCGTGTGTTTCTCCTGGTACTCCGACATGTCGATGCGGACCATCGCCCGCTCGTCGTCGAACAGGAACTCGGCCAGCGCCCGGGCCAGTTCCGTCTTGCCGACCCCGGTCGGACCAAGGAAAATGAACGACCCGATCGGTCGGTTCGGATCCTTCAGCCCGCTGCGGGCGCGGATGACCGCCTCGGCGACCGCCTCGACCGCCTCATCCTGGCCGATGACGCGCCTGTGCAGCTCCTCGCCCAGGTGGAGCAACTTTTGCACCTCCCCCTCGAGGAGCTTCGAGACGGGAATGTGCGTCCACCGACTAACAACCTCGGCAATATCCTGTTCGTCTACCTCCTCCTTGATGAGCGGGTTGGCACTCTTCGTGCCGCCGAGCAACTCCTCCTCGGCCTTGAGGCGGCGCTCCAGCTCGTGCAGGGTGCCGTAGCGCAGCTCGGCGGCCCGGTTCAGGTCGTACTGGCGCTCCGCCTGCTCGATCTGGATCTTCGTCTGCTCGATCTGTTCGCGCAGCTCGCGCAACTGCTGCACCTTCTGCTTCTCCGCCTGCCACTGGGCGCGCAGCGCGTCCGCCTGGGACTTCAGGTCGGCGAGTTCCTTCTCCAGCTTTTCCAGCCGCTCGCGCGACGCCGGATCCTTTTCCTTCTTGAGCGCCTCGCGCTCGATCTCCAGCTGCATGACGCGCCGCGACACCTCGTCGAGTTCCGTCGGCATGGAGTCGATCTCGGTGCGCAGCTTGGCCGCCGCCTCGTCCACGAGGTCGATCGCCTTGTCCGGCAGGAAGCGGTCGGTGATGTAGCGATTCGACAGCACGGCCGCCGCCACCAGGGCCGAGTCAGTGATGCGCACCCCGTGGTGGACCTCGTAGCGCTCCTTCAGCCCGCGCAGGATCGAGATGGTGTCCTCGACCGACGGCTGATCGACCAGCACCGGCTGGAAGCGGCGCTCCAGGGCGGCGTCCTTCTCGATGTGCTTGCGGTACTCGTCGAGGGTGGTGGCGCCGATGCAGTGCAGCTCGCCGCGGGCCAGCATCGGCTTGAGCAGGTTGCCGGCGTCCATCGCGCCTTCGGCCTTGCCGGCGCCGACGACGGTGTGCAACTCGTCGATGAAGAGGATGATCTGCCCCTCGGCCCCCTGCACCTCCTTGAGGACGGCCTTGAGGCGCTCCTCGAACTCCCCCCGGTACTTGGCTCCGGCGATCAGCGCGCCCATGTCCAGGGCGACGACACGCTTGTTCTTGAGCCCCTCCGGCACGTCGCCGCGAACGATGCGCGTGGCGAGCCCCTCGACGATGGCCGTCTTGCCGACGCCTGGCTCGCCGATGAGGACCGGGTTGTTCTTGGTGCGGCGGCTGAGAACCTGGACGATGCGCCGGATCTCATCGTCCCGGCCGATGACCGGGTCGAGCTTGCCCTGCTGGGCGAGCTGGGTCAGGTCGCGGCCGTACTTCTCCAGCGCCTCGTAGGTCGCCTCCGGGTTCTGGGTCGTGACGCGCTGGCGCCCGCGCACGTCCTGCAGGGCGCGCATCAGCCGCTCGCGCGTCAGACCGAACTCCTTGAGGATGCGGCCGGCAGCGCCGGTGTCGTCGAGCAGCGCCAGCAGCAGGTGCTCGACGGAAACGTAGTCGTCCTTGAGCCCCTTCGCCTCGTCGGCAGCGCGGTCCAGCAGGCGCGTCAGCCGGCTGGCAACGCGGATGTCGTCAGCGGTTCCGCCGGTCACCTGAGGCAGTTTCTCCAGCTCACGCTGGAGGCGTACCTTGACCGCCTCGACGGCAACCTCTGCCTTGCTGAGCAGGGCGGCGGCCAGCCCGCGCTCCTGATCGAGGAGGGCGAGGAGCAGATGCTCGACGTCCATTTGCTGGTTGTGGAAGCGGGCCGCCAGCCGGTGTGCCGACTGGAGAGCCTCCTGAGAGCGTTCGGTCAACTGGTTCATGTCCATGTGCGTGTCTCCTGTACGAGCCCCATTGCTCGTCCGACGTGGGACGGTCAGCGTCCGCGGCCAGGTCGCGTCACGGTGGCGGGTTCGGTGTCCCGGCCGGTGGGTGGCATGCAAGTTGGATGCAGGGGCACGGTTGTGTTCTCTCCCGGTTAGAGTGGTGCAACCGGCATTCCGATTCAAGAGATTCGCGACCGCTCGCTTGCCGACCTGGGAGGTGGGGCAGGCATCCCTGCCCGCCAAAAAACGGCAGGCAGGAACGTCTGCCCCACCTCCCAGGTCGGCCGTCGCGGACCCGGCGGGCGCCGGACCCGTGGTTTTCTGGGGTTTGACCGCGCGCCACGCCCTTGTTACAGTACGAGCATGAAGAAAGGCGTGCCCGTTTCGCCGGGGGTGGCCGTTGCCCGCGCGTATTGCGTGGACGAGGTGCTCGCCCGCCGCGAGCCGCATTACCTGGACGTCGCCGCTCTGTCCGACGAGATCAGCCGGTTCGACTGCGCCTGCGCCGCCGCGGCCCAGGAACTCGACGCCATCGTGTCCCGGGTGCGCGACCAGGTCGGCGAAGAGGAGGCCGCCATCTTCCAGGCTCACCGCCTGCTCCTCCGCGACCCGGCCCTGATCACCAAGGTCAAGTCCACCATCCTCGACCGTCACGTCGATGCCCGGACCGCCCTGCACGAGGTTCTGGACGAATACCTGACGCTGTTCGGTCAGATTCAGGACGAGTACCTGAAGGAGCGCATGGCCGATCTGCGCGACGTGATCGGCCGCGTGCTCGCCCAGCTCGCCCTGCAGGAGGGGCGGCACATCATCGAGCCGGATGAGCCGGTCGTCATCGTCGCCCCGGAGATCCTCCCGTCGCAGGCGCTGACGTTCGAGCGGCTCAAGGTGGCGGGCATCGTCACCGAAACCGGCGGGACGACCGGCCACGCGGCCATCCTCGCCCGGTCGCTCGGCATTCCAGCGGTGTCCGGGTTGCGCGGCATCCTCCGGGAGGTCCAGACCGGCGACCTGGTCGCCCTCGACGGGCGCGAGGGCCACGTCTACCTGCGTCCGGGCGCCGAGGTCGAGTCGGCGTATCGCAAGCTGCAACGCGAGTACGTCGATCTGCGCGACCGGCTGATCGAGAATCGGGACCAGGAGCCGGTGTCGGCCGACGGCGTGCGCGTCGAGTTGCTCGCCAACGTGAACGGTCCGCCGGACGCCATCATGGCCGCGCGCGCCGGGGCCGGTGGGGTCGGGTTGTACCGGACCGAGTACCTGTTCCTGACTCACCCGACGGTGCCGACAGAGGAGGAGCAGTTGGCCGCCTACCGGGCGGTGATCGAGGCGGCCCCGAACCGAATCGTTACGATCCGCACCCTCGATCTGGGCGGGGACAAGAACGTGCCGTACCTGGGCCACGTCCGGGAGGCCAACCCGTTCATGGGGTGGCGCAGCATCCGGCTCAGCTCCGACTACCCGGAGTTCTTCCAGACGCAGATGCGCGCCATTCTCCGGGCCGGTCTGCACGGCAAGGTCAGCCTGCTGTTCCCGATGGTCAGCACCCTGGAGGAGGTCCAGCGCCTGAAGCGGACCGTCAAGCGGACCAAGGCGCAGCTGCGGCGGGAGGGGGTGGCGTTCGGCGACGACGTCGCGCTCGGCGTCATGCTGGAAGTACCGGCCGCGGCCCTGTGCATCGAGCCCATCCTGCACGAGGTCGATTTCGTCAGCATCGGGTCCAACGACCTGATCCAGTACCTGATGGCGGCCGACCGCGACAACCCGAAGGTCGCCCACCTGTGCGAGCCGTTTAACCCGGCGGTGATGAAACTGCTGGCCCAGGTCATCCAGGCCTGCACCGACTGCGGCAAGCCGGTGACGCTTTGCGGTGAGATGGCGGGCCAACCGCGCTGCTTCCTGCCGCTGTTCGGCATGGGGCTCCGGCGGCTGAGCATGAGCCCGGCGTTCGTCCCCTCGATCAAGGAACTGATCCGCCGCACCGATTCCGCCGAGGCCCGGAACATCGCTCAGCGCGTGTTGCGGATGCGCACCGTCGGCGAGGTCCGCGCCTTCCTCAGCCGCAAATCGCGCGAAATCTGCCCATCCGTCGCCTTCCTCGATCTGAGCAAGTAACAGGCGCCGCCTCGACCAGCCCGGAGCGCCAGCGCCGGGCGCTTGTCGATCCGGCCCCAGCCGTACCTGCTCGCCCCACCTCACTTCAAGGATTCGGGCGGGGCCGCCGATAACTGGTATCGTTCCGCATCGCGGCACCCGGCTGACTGAGGCCGGCACGAGCGCTCGCAGCCTGCCCAAATTCCGTGACGGGCACGAAGAACATTCTTGAACTTACACTTAGGTCCGATATACTTGCTATCTCCACCCGGTCGGGTGGGGTGTTTCCACGTTGTGAGGGGAGTGTGTTATGCCAAGCAGCGTAGTGGCGGAGTTGGATTTTATCGAAGAGTTGCGGTTGCGGCGCTGGGCTCGTGAACACTACGTACCCCGCGAGGACCGCAAACCCACCTGGCACCCGGTCGTGCATGAAGAGATGGACAAGAAGGATCTGGAGCTGAACGCTACCGAGGCCATCCCCGCTTACGCCTACCGCTGAAAATCCCCGTCCCACCGACCATCTGAGGCCGCGATGCCCCCTTGTACATCGCGGCCTCGCGTTTTGCGCCCCCCACTCCTGCCGGTTTCACCATCGCTACCACTTGCGCCCGCCAACCGACCTTGCCCTTGCTGCTAACCTTGCCCCGGGGGTCGTCCCGCTGGAGAGCGGATCGGGTAACGCCGATCCCTTGTCGTGGAGGGCACACTTATGGGATTCTTCTCAGGTCGCGTCACCTGCACCCGCTTCGCCGTTGCTGGCCGTCCCCCCCGTTCCTTCGGCCCCGAGGTGCTGGAGCAGCTAACCACCCACGCCGTCGGCAAGCAACGCATCGCCACTGCGGACGGGTCGCAGGCCGGGTGGATCGCGGGCGACCACATCCTCGACACGCGCTTCGACCTGGCGAAGAACGTCGTCAACGATACCCTGCACTTCGCTCTGCGGGTCGATGCGCAGAAGGTGCCGGGCGACCTGCTGCGCGCCTACACCCAGGTGGAACTGGAGGCGCTGGCGGCCGGCAACCCGAGCGGCCACCCCAGCGCCCGCCAGCGCCGCGAGGCGCGCGAAATGGCGAAGGCGAAGATCGAGGCCGAGTCGGCCGACGGTCGCTACCTGCGCCGCAAGGCGTACCCGCTGCTGTGGGACGCGCGCTCCAACGAGTTGCTCGTCGGCACGAACTCGGTCACGATCCTGGATCGGCTGCATCCGCTGTTCGAGCAGACGTTCGGCCGCGGGTTCGAGCTGCACGGGGCTGGGCGGCAGGCGTTCGCGCAGGCCGAGGGCCGCGACCAGACGCGCGGGGTGGACGACGCAAAGCCGGCGCTGTTCATCCCCGGGGCGGCGGTGTCGGAGGTCGCGTGGCTGCCCGACGAGGCGAACCGGGACTTCCTGGGCAACGAGTTCCTGCTGTGGCTGTGGTTCGTGCTCGACAGCGAGTCGGACGCGCTGGAACTGGCGGACAAGTCCGAGGTGACGGCGATGTTCGCGCGGACGCTGACGCTGGAGTGCCCGCGCGGCCAGACCGGCAAGGAGAGCATCGCCAGCGACGGCCCGACCCGGCTGCCCGAGGCGCGCCGCGCCATCCAGGCCGGCAAGCTGCCACGGCGCGCTGGCCTGACGCTGGTGCGGCACGACCAGCAGTACGAGGTGACGTTACAGGCCGAAACGCTCGGCATCAGCGGGGCGAAGCTCCCGCCGCCGGAAGGAGAGGACGAACGCGCCCGCCATAATGAGCGCGTCGATCAGCTGCGCCACCTGCTGGAGACGCTCGATCTGCTCTACGACGCCTTCGGCCACCGGCGCTGCGGCCCGGACTGGCCGAAGGAGCTGGCGCGCATCCAGAAGTGGCTACAGCGCGAGGAGCGCGGCCGCCTGTCGGCGATCGGGTAGCGCGCTTGTTTACGTTTCGCGCTCGCGTCGCGCGGGAACGGCAGCAAGTCCCTCGCGGCGCGGCGCGAGCGCGAAACGTAAACGGGGGCGGAATGTTACTTGTCGCGCTGGGCGGTGCCGAGGGCGGCCTGGGCGGCGGCCAGGCGGGCGATTGGTACGCGGAACGGCGAGCAGCTCACGTAGTCCATGCCGGCGTGGTGGCAGAACACCACGCTGTCCGGGTCGCCGCCGTGCTCGCCGCAAATGCCGACCTTCAGGTGCTGGCCGTGCTTCGCCTGGCGGCCCTCGCGGCCCTTTCTGATGCCGATCTCGATCAGCTGCCCGACGCCGCCGACGTCGATCGACTGGAACGGGTCGATCGACAGGATCTTCTCCTTCAGGTAGGTCGGCATGAACCCGCGGATGTCGTCGCGGCTGAAGCCGAACGTCATCTGCGTCAGGTCGTTCGTGCCGAAGCTGAAGAACTCGGCCTCCGTGGCGATCTGGTCGGCGGTCAGGGCAGCCCGCGGTAGCTCGATCATGGTGCCGATCTGATACTCGACCTGCACACCGGCCTTCTTCATGCACTCCTCGGCGACCGCGATCGCCCGCTTCTTCAAGAAGATCAACTCTTCCACGACGCCGACCAGCGGGATCATGATCTCGGGCAAAACGCTCTTGCCCTTCTTCTTGACCTCGATGGCGGCCTCGATGATGGCCCGCACCTGCATGTCGCCGATCTCCGGGTAAACGATCGGCAGCCGGCAGCCGCGGAATCCCATCATCGGATTCATCTCGTGCAGCTCGTCCACACGCTCGAAGACCTTCGCGACCGACACGCCGAGCTGCCGGGCGACGGCCTCGGCGCCGGCGCGGGTGTCCTTCTGCGGGAGGAACTCGTGCAGCGGCGGGTCGAGCAGCCGGATCGTCACCGGCAGCCCGTCCATCGCCTCGAAGATGCCGACGAAGTCGGCCTTCTGGTACGGCCCGACCTTGGCCAGGGCCTTCTCGCGATCCTCCGTGGTGGTCGAGAGGATCATCTCGCGGACGGCCGCGATGCGGTCCTCGCCGAAGAACATGTGCTCGGTCCGGCACAGCCCGATGCCCTCGGCGCCGAACTCGCGGGCCTTCTGGGCGTCGGCCGGGGTGTCGGCGTTGGTGCGGACCTTCAGCTTGCGGCTCCTGTCGGCCCACCGCATGAGGGTGGCGAAGTCGCCGCTCATGGTCGGGGCGATCGTCTCCACCTTGCCGATCATCACGTCGCCGGTGGTGCCGTTGATCGTCAGGAAATCGCCGGCCTTGACCGTCTGCCCGGCGAGCGTGACCGTCTGATTCTTCTCGTCGATCTTGACGGCCTCGCAGCCGACGACGCACGGCTTGCCCCAACCGCGGGCGACGACCGCCGCGTGACTGGCCTTGCCGCCGGTGCTGGTGAGGATGCCCCGGGCCAGGTGCATGCCGGCCACGTCCTCGGGGGACGTTTCCTTGCGGACCAGCAGGATCGCCTCGCCCGGATGCTTCTCGGCGTGGGCGACGGCGGCCTCGGCGGAGAGCACTACCTTGCCGGAGGCGCCGCCGGGGCTGGCAGCGATGCCCTGGGCGACCGGCTTGATCTTCGACTTCGGGTCGAGCTGCGGCTGGAGCAGATGGTTGAGGCTTTCCGGGTTGACGCGCTTGACGGCGGTCGTCTCGTCGATCAGCTCTTCCTTGACCATCTCGACGGCGATGCGCACGGCCGCCGTCCCGGTCCGCTTGCCGGTCCGGGTCTGGAGCATGTACAGGGTGCCCTCCTGCACCGTGAACTCGATGTCCTGCATCTCCTTGTAGTGCTTCTCCAGCTTCCCGCGGATATCGACGAGCTGCTTGTAGACGACCGGCATCTCCTTTTCGAGCTGGTCGATGTGCGCGGGGGTGCGGATACCGGCGACGACGTCCTCGCCCTGGGCGTTGATCAGGTAGTCGCCGTAGAACACGTTCGCGCCGGTGTTCGGGTCGCGGGTAAACGCGACTCCGGTGCCGGATGTGCCGCCCATGTTCCCGAACACCATCGCCTGGACGTTGACGGCGGTGCCCTTCAACCCGGTGATGCGTTCGATGCGGCGGTACTCGACCGCCTTGTTGCCGTTCCACGAATTGAACACGGCGTTGATGGCGAGGTAGAGCTGCTTCCGGGGATCTTGCGGGAAGTCATCCTTGACGTGCTTCTTGTAGACCGCCTTGTACCGCTTCACCAGTTCCTTCAGGTTGTCAGCGGTCAGGTCGGTGTCGAGCTTGACGCCCTTCTCCTGCTTGAGCGTGTGGATCTCGTGCTCGAACTCCTCGTGTTCGCACCCCATCGCGGTGCTGCCGAACATGTCGATCAGCCGGCGGTAGCTGTCGTAGGCAAACCGGGGGTTGCCGGTCTTGCGGGCGAGACCCTCGGCGCTGGCGTCGGTCAGCCCGAGGTTGAGGATGGTGTTCATCATCCCGGGCATCGACAGGGCGGCCCCGGACCGGACGCTCACCAGCAGCGGATCGACCGGATCGCCGAATTTCTTGCCGAAGGTGCTCTCGACCTTCTTGAGCGCCTCATCGATCTGCGGGATGGCGGCCTCGGGAATCTTCTTGCCGTGGTCGTAGTAGGCGGCGCAGACCTCGGTGGTGATGGTGAACCCCGGCGGGACGGGGATGCCGATCTTGCACATCTCGGCGAGGTTGGCGCCCTTGCCGCCGAGGAGATCCTTCATCTTGCCGTCGCCGTCGGCCGTGCTGCCGCCGAAGAAGTAAACGAACCTGGACATGGTAATCTCTTCCTGTGTGGATGCGTTCGGTCGCCGCGGCGTGGCTACGCCTCCGTGCCGGTTCGCGCGGTTCCTGGAAGTGTACGAAAAGGAGGGGCCAGGGGTCAGGGGCTAAGTGCCGCCGGACCAGACCCCATGACGCTGACGAGTCGAAAGCGTAAGCGCCGGCAGCCTGAACAAGGCCGGCGCTTACGCTTTCGGCTCGTCGCGTTTGCTCCGGTCGCGCTTACCAGTCCGGAGCGTCCGTGACGGGCGCCACCAGGCGCCCGTCACTGACGCTCCGGACTGGTAGGGCGCCGGGCGTGCGCCAGCCCGGTGCGGGCGAGGCGCTCCAGTGGCGATCCGGCCGGCGCGTCGGTCAGGGCGGCCGTGAAGAACCCCGCGGCGTCGTCTGGTCGGTTGAGGTACGTCAGGTAACGGTGACCGAGGACGTAGGCCAGCGGTCCGCGCACCTTTGGCTGGAGGTTCGCGGCCAGTGCCTTCCAGCCCAGCGGGTTCGCCGGCCCGCCGCCGCGCAGCGTCACGAACAGCGGCGGCCCGAGCTTCCACAACTCCGCCGTGCTGAACCGGGCGACGTCGTCGGTGAGTTGCCACAGGATCCCCTCCTGCTCGGCCGTCAGCGGCCCCTTGAACGCCTTCTCGCGCAGCACCGCCACCCCGAGTAGCTGGAGCGGGCCGCGGGCCAACTCGGCATACGGGATGGTCTGCAGCCCGATCCGGCGGGCGTACGCGCGCCCCCGGCCGTCCCGCCACAGCCCACGGATCAGGTCGGGCGACGGGCGGAGGCCCACCTGCCCCATCAGGGCTGTCTGGGCATTGGGGCCGACCACGCGCTGCGCCCCATCGATGAAGGCGTTCGCCTCCGCGTCGGTCATGTCACCGGCCAGGGAGCCGAGGATGGTCGCGTACAGGGTCGGCAACGCGGTTTCCAGCCCGGGCAGGTGGTCCTTCGGCCCGCCCTTGTCGCCCGGGTCGCCCTCCCCCACGAGGCGGCGCCAGTTCCGGTAAATGCCCTTCCGCCAGGCGTCCTCGGCGCCCTTCCGGTCCCCCTTCGCCTCGCGCACGAACCCGCGGACCAGCCACGCCTCCGCGTACCAGCGGTAACCCCGCGCATCGACGCACGGCGGGAGGGCGGCGAAGTAGGCGTCGAGACAGCGCTCGGCCTCATCCAGCCGGCCGAGCACCGCGAGGGTACGGGCGCGCTCGATCTGCAACTCCCGCCGGGACGGCTGCAAGGTCCGGGTTTCCGGCGGCAGCGTGGCGAGGAACTCCAGCGCGCGGCGCGGGTCACGCTGGCGCAGTAGCCAGCAGTAGTGTTCCGCCAGCGCGAAGTACGTCCACGCGAAGCGCGGATGCACGCGGAAGATTTCCTCGGCCTGCCGCATCGCCCGGTCGCTCTGGCCGGCGACGTTGTACGCGAGGAACAGATCCCAGCGGGCCATGTACCGAGCCAGTTCGGGAGCCTCGAACAGGTCGCTGATCTTGACGGCCAGTTCCAGCGCGCTGACGCGCCCGGGATCGACGCGGAACGGGTTCAGCCCGCGCGCCGGGCGGCAGGCCAGGCGGATCTCCTCGCGCAGGTATTCCGGCACGAGCAGGGCCAGCTTCTCGAACTCGTACCCCGGGGCGATCAGGTGGTACAGCTCGTCGGCCCGGTCGTACTTCTCCTGGCGCAGGCACAGCAACCAGAGGCGGCACTGGGCGAGCAGTGCCCAGTGCCCTTCCTCTCTGTCGCCGCGGGCGGCGGCCACCTCCTCCAGCAACTCGCCCGCCTTGCGGTCGTCGTTGGCGCGGAGCAGGCACAGTGACTCCTTGTAGCGGGCCTCCAGCCGGTAGCGCGGCTCGCGCGCCGACTGGGCGACCTTGCGGTACTCGACCTGGGCCTCGCCGAGGCGGTCCTGGGCGTCCAGGTGATCGCCCAGGTCGAGCGGGCCGGCGCCCGGGGCCACTGCCTGCTCCCACGCCCACAGCCGGGCGACACGCACCCCGGCGGGCCAGTGCAGCCCGAACACGCCCGGCTCACCAGCGCTGAGCAGGAAGGCGTCCTGGAACCGGACCGGCGTCCGCTTGCCGACCTGAAACGTCAGCTGGCTACCCTCGCGCTCGGCCCGCAGGTAGAGCGGGCCGGCCTCCAGGTCCGACGCCTTGAACTGCTGCTCGCGCAGCCGGTCGGAGCCGTGCCGGATCTGGAGGCTGACCAGGCCGCCGGCCTGGCGTGCTTTGCCGAAGGTCGGCAGCGGAGCGGGCTTTTTCGCATCGGGGTCGGATGGCAGCGGCAGGGTGCGCAGCCCGAAGTAATACCCTCTCTCCTTCGCCGAGGCCGCGTTTAGCAGCAGGCTTAGCTCGGTGGCGTCCTCCCAGGAGGGCGAAGCGAAGAGCGCCTCCAGCTGGACGTTGCCGCGACAGGCGACCTGAGTAAGGATGACCGGGCTTTTGCCGGCTTCCCCGCCGCGCACCAGCGCCTTGCCGACGACCTGCGGCGCGGGTGCGGTGAACACCTCCGCGGGCGAGCCGAGTCCTCCGGACGGCGCGCGTGGGTCCAGGTCGAACGCGAGCTGCGGCTTGCGGGCGCGCAGCTGGAACTCGTTGCGGAGGGTGCTGCCGAGGGCACCGCCGCGCGCGGCCAGGGCGGTGAGGGCGGCCTCGATGCGTTTCACCTCGCCCGGGTTGACGCGCTGTCGCCACGAGTCACGGAGCAGCTCAGCGACGCGCTCGTCCAGCCGCGGCAGCGCGGCCGCCTCGGTGGCGTCGAGGCGGTCGAGTTCCGCGCGCAGCGTGTCCAGCTCCTTCTGCTGGGCCAGCAGCGCCTCGGCCCGGGCGAGGGCCGCGGCCGACCGGTCCGGAGGGGCGAGGCGCGCCTCGAAGTCCCGCTTGAGAGCGTTCACCTCGTCGGTGGTCCGCCTGGCGAGCAGCAGGCTGACCGTCAGGACCGTCGCGCCCGCCGCGAGGATCCCCGCGAGGAGGGCCACGGCGACGGCCGGCCGGCGGCGCACCTTGCGCCACACCCGCGCCGTCAGCCGTTCGCGTCGGGCCAGGATCGCCTCGCCGGCGCCGAAGCGGTCCAGATCCTCGGCCAGCGCCGCGGGCGAGAGGTAGCGGTCCCTCGGAACCTTCGCCATTGCCTTGAGGCAGATCGTCTCCAGATCGCGGTGGAGGCGTGGCGCGAGCTTGCGCGGCGGGGGCGGCTCCTCGGACTGGACCCTGTGCAGGATCTCGCCGACCCCGCCCGCGAACGGCAGCCGCCCGGTGAGCAGCTCGTACAGGACGACGCCGAGGGCGTACACGTCCGCCGCAGGCCCGACCTCGTGGGTCCGCCCGGCCGCTTGCTCGGGCGCCATGTACGCGGGTGTGCCGAGGATCTGCCCGCTCTGGGTCATCTCCGCGGCCTGCTCGGCCAGCTCCTTGGCGAGGCCGAAGTCGGTCAGCACCGGCTGGCCGGTGTCTCCATCGACGATGACGTTGGCCGGCTTGATGTCGCGGTGAATGACGCCGTGTTCGTGGGCGTAGCCCACGGCGCGGGCGAGGGCGGCGACCACCTCGGCCGCCTGCCGGGCCGTCGGGCGCACCCGGGCCGTCCACGCCTTGAGCGTCTCCCCGCGGATGAAGCGCATCGCGAGGTACGGGCGGCCGTCGTGTTCGCCGACCTCGTAGATGGGGCAGATGTGGGGGTGGTGGAGGCGGGCGGCGCTGCGCGCCTCGCGCAGGAAGCGCTCCCGATCGGCGTCCCCGGCCAGCTGGTGCGACAGCGGCATCTTCAGGGCGACGAGCCGGTTCAGCGGGCGGTGGCGGGCCTTGAGGACGACGCCCATCCCCCCGCGCCCGATCACCTCGAGGATCTCGTAGTCGGGTAGGGAGGGCAGGCTATCCGCATCGTCGGCTGGACGCTGCGGCGCTGCGTCGTTGGTGGAGCCGCTTGGATGGGCGATGGTCGAGGCGAGGTCGGCGGTCCCGGAGCCGGGTTTCAGGGGCGGGGTCGGGTGAGGCTCGGGCGGACCGCCGAGGGGCGCCAGTTCCTCCCCGTACTGGGGGAACCGGGCCAGGTACTCCTCAACCCCCAGGCGTGGCTCGTCGCGCCGCCGTCGCTCGTACTCCGCCCGGACCAGGGTCAGCACGGCGTTTCGGTCCGCTCGCAGCTCCGGGCACCACTCCAGGTAGGTTTCGACCCGGACAGGCTCGCCGGCCTGGAGGCGGTATTCGAGGTCAATGAGGGTCAGCTCGATGAGCAGGGCGTGGGTGACCTGCCCTGGCGGGGCGAAGGCACGCAGGTCGGGCCGCGGGCCACGCTGCCACGCGTCCTCGAACCGGCGGACGATCGCCTCCAGCCGGTCCAGGCTCCCGGTGGCGAGGCCGCTCAGGTGTTCGTTCGCCGCACCCATGTGCCGATATCTCCCGACGGCGTTCTCTGTCCACGCGGGCTGCCCCCGGGCCGCAGCTACCCGTGGGGATGTGGCCGGCCACATTATCGCCCACCGCCGAGGAAACCGCAAGCGCCCCGTCGCTTGCGAACGGCTGGCAAAGCCGCACGCGGAAATCCCGGCTTGACGGCGCCGAACCGCTGCGCCAGATTGAAAGGTGACCAGGCATCATCCCACCTGTCAGGAGGCCAACCGCCCATGCCGCCCTTGTTCGAGCTGCAAGGCCACCGCGGCGCGCGGGGTCTGCGCCCGGAGAATACCCTCCCCGCCTTCGAGGCCGCCTTCGACGTCGGCGTGACGACGGTCGAGACGGATCTGCACCTGACCGCCGACGGCGTCCCGGTCGTCTTCCACGACCACGCGGTCAGCGAGGTGCTGTGCCGGCTGGTGGTCAAGGGGACCGGGCCGGCCCCCGCCGCGCGCCCGCTCGTCGCCACGCTGACCGTCGCCGAGCTGCGCGGTTACCGGGCCGACGGGAACCCGTCGATGCAGCGCTTCCCCACCCAGGACGCGGCCGTGACCCCGCTGGCGCAGGTCTTCGCCCTGGAGCGCGGGCTCGATCCGCACGCTCCGCCAACCCTGGATGAGCTGTTCGCGTTCGCGACGGCCTACGCTGGCGAGCCGGGCGAGACCGCCGGGAAGACCGCCTGGCAGCGTGAGCGGGCCGGCCGCGTCTGCTTCGACCTGGAGCTGAAGCGCGTCCCGTTCCGCCCCGAGCGGATGGGCGATCGGTTCAGCGGGGACACGGCCGGACCGCTGGAGGAGCGCGTCCTCGACGCGGTGCGGCGGGCTGGGCTGGTGGGAAGGACGACGGTCCGCAGCTTCGATCACCGCAGCGTGCTGCAGCTGAAACGGCTGGAGCCGGCCCTGCGGACGGCGGTTCTCGTTGCCGGGACGGCGCCGGTCGATCCGGCCGGGTTGGTTCGCGCCGCCGGCGCCGACCTGTACTGTCCGGACGTCGAGTTCCTCGACCGCGAGCAGCTTCGGCGCGTGCAGGAGGCCGGCGTCCGCGCCATCCCGTGGACCGTCAACGACCCGGCCGACTGGGAGCGCCTGCTCGACTGGGGCGTGGACGGCATCACCACCGACTACCCCGACCGGCTGGCCGCCCTGCTCCGCCGTTGCGGGGTGGCGTTCTGATGCTGCGCGCACCCCATCACCTCGACCGTTCGCCCCGCCGCACGCGCCTTGCTCGCCGAGCCGCCGACGCCATATAATCCGTTCTTCGCGATTGGGAGGGATGCACAATGACCGCCGCCACGACGAGCCCGGTGACATACGGCTCAACCGCTGCCATCGCTCGGTTCTCGGTCGCCCGCTACCAGCGGATGATCGAGTGCGGCATCCTCACGCCCGACGACAAGGTCGAGCTGCTCGAAAATTACGTGGTACTCAAATTGCCCCGCAACCCCCTTCACGACAGCACGATCCAGCGGATGCTCCGCCCGCTGCTGCGACCGTTACCGACCGGCTGGGATCTGCGAATCCAGTCGGCCGTCGCGCTGACCGATAGCCAACCCGAGCCCGATTTTGCCTTCGTGCGCGGGTCGGCGGACGACTATGAGAACCGCCACCCCGGCCCCGCAGACGTTGCTGTTGTGATCGAGGTGGCCGACTCGTCCTTGCTCCGCGACCAGCGCGACAAGACGCGCATCTACGCCCGCGGCGGGATCCCCTGTTACTGGATCATCAACCTCGTCGATCGCCGCATCGAGGTCTGCACCCAGCCGTCCAGCTTGACCGCCGTCCCGAGCTACCAGACGTTCCAGACGTACCAGCCTGGCGACCACATCCCGCTTATCCTCGACGGCACGCAGGTCGCGACTCTCCCCGTCTCCGACCTGCTGCCGATCTGACCCGCGCTATCCGCCGGCTCGTTGCCGCCCGTGGCCTTCTCGCCCTCACCGCAGGAGCGTACATCATGAGGCTTGCGATTCACGCCCTTGCCGCCGCCGTTTTCCTCCTCCTCCCAGGCGTGACCGTCCCGGGGGAGAAGAAGGCCAGCGCCGTTGACTGGCCGGCGCTGACGCAGCACCCCTACGCGAAGCTGCCCGTCCCCGACCTCGGACTGCGGCCCCTCCTGCGGACGGCCGACGGGAAGACGGTCGCCACGCAGGACGGCTGGGCCAGGGAGCGCGACCGGCTCCGCGCCGCCTGGATGGAACGGCTCGGGAAGCCGCCGGCCGCGCCGAAGGAACTCGACGTCCGCGCGGAGAAGGCCGAACGGCTCGACGGATACACGCGCCGGCGGGTGAGTTTCCACAGCGCCGGCGGCGACCGCGTCCTCGCCTGGCTGCTGGTGCCGGACGGCATCCGGGCGGGGGAGAAGCGTCCGGCCGTCGTCGTCTTCCACCAGACAACGAAGGACACGCTGAACGAGCCGGTCGGGCTGGGCAAGAACCCGTCGCTGGCGCTCGGCGTGCATCTGGTGAAGCGCGGGTACGTCGTGCTCTGTCCGCAGTGCTACATCATGAAGGCCGGCGGGCCGCGAGCCCAGGCCGAGGTCATTGCGAAGACGTGGCCCGAGTGGACGGGGCTGGGGAAGATGACGTTCGACGCTTCGCGCTGTGTCGATTTCCTCGAATCCCTCGGGTTTGTGGACGCGGCCCGTATCGGTTGCATTGGCCATTCGCTGGGAGCGAAGGAGGTGCTGTTCGCGATGGCGTTCGAACCGCGCTACGCCGCCGGGGTGTTCAACGAGGGCGGAGTCGGGCTGCGCATGAGCAACTGGACCGATCCGTGGTATCTGACGAATCGGATGAAGCAGCACATCCCGGCGCTGGAGAACCACCAGGTGCTGGCGCTCGCGGCTCCGCGGCCGCTGCTCATCGTCGGCGGCGACAGCGCCGACGGCGACACGAGCTGGGCCTTCGTCCACGCCGCGCTGCCGGTGTATCGGCTGCTGGGGGCGGGCGAGCGGGTGGGGCTGCACAACCACCACGGCAGGCACACGTTCCCGCGTGAGGCGCGGCGGCTGGCGTACCGCTGGCTCGACCACTGGCTGCGGTTTGCGCCCGTCAAGGACGAGGTGGGGGAATGAGGAGAAGGAACGAGGGGAGGGATTGGTGAAGGGAAAGGCCCGGCGCCGAGGCAGGAGTTGGTCCTCCGCACGACGGCGCCGGGCGGTCTTGCGCCGTCACTTGCTGAGGGCGGGCGCGCCCGTACCGGGTACGTCCTTGTCCTTGCCCTGCAGCAACTCCTGACGAAAGATGGGGACTTCACGCGGAGCCTCGATCCCCAGGCGGATCTTGCCCCGGTCGATATCAACGACTGTGATGCAGATGTTCTCGTTGATATAGATCTTCTCACCAAGTTTCCGGCTCAGAACCAGCATCGTTCGCTACCCTCCTTCAAGCGCGGCCGCAATTGGTGTGCTATCGAATTCTACGCCACGGATCCCGGAGACAAGGTAAAGTCCCCCCTGTTTTTCTGCCTTCCGCATGGGGTGTCCGTGCGCACCTTCGCTACCACAGGAATCCCGGGCAGGGAAGGACGGCAGTGCATCGACGGAATCACCTGCCCGGGCGCGGCGGGCGGGTGTGGAGGTGGTGCGCAGCGCTCGCCAGTGCAGGGAGAGATTAAGACGGTCTGACTACTCCGCCATTCAGCCCCCGTCAAGAGCGGCGGCGAAGGCCGGCGGCTCCGGAGCCGTCAACCCGTCAAGGTTTCCAGAGAAATCGTTGACGGTGGGGCGCCGGGGGCAGTACCATAGGCAGTAATCTGCTCACGAGCGGCAGAAGAAGGGCGGCCACGCACGGCCCCCCCATCACATCTCACGACCGGAGCGCACGAAGCCAGTTCCTTGCTCGTCCAGCCCCCTCGATGGATTTCCCGTCACCGTCGCAGGGGGTACTCGACGCTGCCGTATCGCCCGGGCCGACACGAGCGCCGGTTTGCCCGCGCGCGGGGTTGCCGCTCATCGGTTACAACGAGGTAGCCATCATGAATTGCCGGGATGTGTCAACGGTCCGCTCCAGTCCCCCCTTGCGCGTCCTGGTCGTCGAGGACGACCGGGACTGCGCCGAATCCACCGCGCTGCTCCTCGATCTGGCCGGCTATGTGGTGGACGTTGCCTTCACCGGCGAGGAGGCCCTGGCGCGCGCTCGCGAGAACGTTCCCGACGTGGTTCTGCTGGATCTCGGTCTGCCGGGGACCAACGGCTACGAGGTGGCCCGGCGCCTCCGGGCGATGGACCTGGGCCGACAGGTGCTCATCGTCGCCATCACGGGCTACGGGCGGGATGAGGATCGCGCCGGGGGGGAGGCGGCGGGGGTACACCTGCACTTCCTGAAGCCGGTCGAGCCCGCCTGGTTGCTTGCCCTGCTGGCCCAGGTTCAGCAGTTCCATGCGCGGGCCGCCGCCGGCCCCGAACCGTCGGCCCTCCCGCCCCCGCGGGCTTTAGAGTTACCGGACCAAACCGAAGGGGGCCGACGAGCCGGAAGCGTAAGCGACGGAAGTGTTGACCAGACCGTCGCTTATTCTTCCGGCTCGTCGCGTTTTGCCCGCTAGCACCAGGGTCTTTCCGGGCGGCTGGCGTGTCATTTCCGGCGGACGTACGCGAAGTACGCCCCCGACACCTCCTGCCCCTGCGCGTCGTAGAACCACGACTGCATCGGCAGCCGCATCCCCGCTCGCAGGCGGACGGTGAACGTCACTTCCTTGTCGCGTGGACCGACCGGCCGGCTTTCGTCCAGGTCGGCGACCTTGAGCCGGGCTCTGGTGATCGGCAGCGCCTTGCCCGGCGGTAGCGTCCCATCGACCGCCTTGAACGCCGGCACGCCGGCCGCGATTGGCGCATCGGCCTCCCGCGGCCAGCGGCGCAGCGCGATCTCATAGGCGCCATCCTTCTCCACGAGCAGGTGCCACGGCCCATTCCTGTTCACGCCGTCGCGCAGGTTCTTCATGTTGTCGCAGTAGATGTTCGCCCAGTCCGCCGCCGACAACGTCACCGGGTTCTCCCGGTCTGCCCCGATGCTGATCGGGCTGAAGTCGTCCAGCTTCGGAGCGATCGCCGCCCACCACTTCTCGTAGTGGTCGCGCATCTTCTTCATCACCTCGGGTTGCCGCGCCGCGACATCGGCCTTCTGTCCCGGATCGGTGCGCAGATCGTACAGTTCCTTGCCGTGGACCAGCCGCCACCGATGCCACAGCACCGCCGAATCCCACTTCTCCGGGCGCTGGCCGTACTGCACCACGAGCATCCGATCCGGCAGCGTCTTCGCCGTGCCGCGCAGCAGGCCGACCAGGCTCGTCCCGTCAAAGGCGGCGTTGTTCGGCCGCCGCAGTCCGCACAGGTCCAGCAGGGTCGGTGCGAGATCCTGGACCTCGGTGAGCGTGCCGAGATCGCGCGGCGGCAGGAGTTTTCCCGCAGGCCAGCGGATGAAGCAGGCGGCGCGGTGACCGCCGTCGTAGTACTGCGTCTTGCGGCCGCGCATCCCGGCGTTGAACACCGTCACCCCGGCCGTCCCGCCGTTGTCGTTGACGAAAATGACGATGGTATCGTCTGCCAGACCCAGTTCTTGCAGCAGGGCGTCGAGCCTGCCGATGTTCGCGTCGAGGTTGGCGATCATGCCGAAGAACGCCGCCGCCTTGTGGCCCTTGTAGAGTGTCTTGTACTTCGCCGGCACCCAGTGCGGGCCGTGGGGGGCATTGGTCGGCAGGTAGAGGAAGAACGGCTCGTCCTTCGCCTTGCGCTCCTTGATCCACTTCATGCCGAGGTCGAACCAGACGTCGGTGCAGTAGCCCTTGTACTGCTTGAGGATCCCGTTGTGCCGGTAGCGGCCGTCGAAGTAGTCGTTTTCCCACAGGTCGGCCATCGAGGTGATGCCCCAGCCGAGGTGGTAGACGGCCTCCTCGAAGCCGCGCTGGTGCGGCAGGTTCGGGTAGCTGTCGCCCAGGTGCCACTTGCCGAACATCGCGGTCCGGTAGCCGAGAGCCTGCAGGAGTTCGGCGACCGTCGGGATGCCGCGGCGCACGAACGAGCGGCCGGCGCAGACCGACGAGGCGCCGGTGCGCAGGGCGTCGCGCCCGGTCAGGAGCTGGCCGCGGGTGGGCGTACACATCGGCGCTACGTGGAAGTCGGTCAGGCGCAGGCTCTGGCGGTGGAGCCGGTCGAGGTTTGGCGTCTTGAGAACCGGGTTGCCGTGGCAGGAGAAGTCGCCGTAGCCCTGATCATCGCTCAGGATGAGGATGATGTTCGGCCGCTTGGCGGGCTGCCTCGCCGCAACGGCACTGGGGGCGAGCAAGGCCAGCATCGCGGCGAACCAACCCAGCACACGGATGGCCAGGAGCGGCTGCAATATCCCCATGTGAGATCTCCTTTAGAAGTTACCGGGGCAACTCTTTCAAAGCCCACGGGTGGCGTCACGGGACGTCACCCGTGGGCTTTCAGCTCACTCCTTGCCGCGCCGGAACATGGCATGGTTGCGGTCGCCGCGCGAGTAGAGGTACGCCACCAGGTCGAGGATCTCGTCCGGGTTCAGCGTGTCGAGCAGCCCCTCCGGCATCATCGACACCTTCGACGGCTGAATCGTGTCGATGCGGTCGCGGTTGACGTTCGCCTGCTTGTTCGGGTCGAGCATGTCGGTGCTGATGCTGATGCGGTCGCCGGCGAGGTTGACCACGCGACCGACGACCACCTGGCCATCGGTCGTGGTCACCACGATCGCCTGGTACTGATCGCTGATCGTCTTGCTTGGATCGATCAGCGATTCGAGCAGATCGCGTGGGCCGAAGCGCCCCGAGACGGCCGTCAGGTCCGGCCCGGTCCCGCCGCCCTCGTTGTTGAAGCGGTGGCAGGCGAAGCACTTCGTCTCCCCGAACAGGTTGCGGCCACGCTCGAAGTTGCGGGCGGTCAGCCCCTTCTCGACGACCGGCACCAGTTCCTCGACCGTCCACTTCTTGACGAACGGCCGCTCCTTGAACGCGAACTTCGGGTCGGTCGGCCGCGGCTCCTTGGCAAGGACATCCTTGAGCCGGTCGCGCTCCGCGTCAGAGAGGGTTTTCAGCGCGTCGGCGCGGATGTTGCGCAGGAAGCCGTGGAAACTGTGGCCGCCGCGATACCCGGCCGCTCGGTGGAACCAGTTGAAGTACTCCGCGCGCTGCTCCGGCGTCCACCCGGACTTGACGGTGCGCAGCGCCAGGGCGTACTCGATCTGCTCCTCCTGCGTCGGCGCCTTCTTCACCAGGGCGAGCGTCTTGCCGACCCCGCCCGGCACCTCCAGGTAGGTGATTAGCTTGCACAGCTCGGCGTTCACCTCGCGCGTGCGGGTCGGGTAGAACACATCGAGCCGCTCGCCCACCGACACCTTCCACCCGCGAGCCGGAGAGCCCATGCGGACGAACGCGAGCTGGTACGCCCGCAGGTAGTCGATCTTCTGAGCGGCCGTCAGCTTCACCCAGTCCACCCGCCCCAGCGCCTCCAGGATGCGCGGCTGCAGCGCCTTGTCGCCGACGCGGGCCAGCCCGATCAGGGCGTGCGTCAGCGCGACCGGATCGGTCTCCTTGAGCGCCTTCTCTTGCCACATTTGCGGATCCTGGAACTCCAGCACGGTGCGCGCGGCGTAGCGGAGGAAGCGGTCCTTGCTGCTCAGGTACGGCCACGCGGTAGCGGCCGCCTGCGGATCCTGCTTGCCGTAGAACGCTTCGAGCTTCTTGCGGACCGCCCGGTTCGCGGCGCCGGCGGTGTCGCCGCGCGACGGGGCAGTCGATTCCTTGCCGGTGTAGGTGACCCGGTACAGGCCGGACATCGTGTTGCGCCCGCCGGTGGCGAAGTACAACGCGCCGTCCTTCGGGTTGACGACGAGGTCGGTCAGCGGCAGCGGCGAGCCGTACAGAAACTCCTCCAGCTCGCCGGTGTACGTCGAGCCGTCCGGCCGGAGGTGGGCCGCGTAGAGCTTGCCGTAGCTCCAGTCGCACAGGTACAGGGCGTCCTGGTACTTCGCCGGGAAGCGTGCGCCGTATCCGAACGCGACGCCGGTCGGGCTGCCGGGGCCGACGTTGACGACCGGCGGCAGGTTGTCGGGGTGGTACTCGTACATCTTGCCGGTGCCGCCGCGCCACCCGAACTCGCTGCCGTCCACCGCATGGCAAACGCGCGTCGGCCGATACCACGGCAGGTTGATGTCCCACTCCATGTCGGCGTCGTAGGTGAACAGTTCCCCGTCGCGGTTGAAGGCGGCGTCGTAGTGGTTGCGGTATCCCATCGAGACGAGTTCCCAGTCCTTGCCGTCCGGGGTGACCTTGTAAATGCACCCGGCCGGCGCCATCCGGCCGACCGCGTGGCCGCTGGCGTCCCACAGGCGCGGCACGAGGGAGTCCTCGCCCCACACCTTCGGCACCTTCGTGCTGGACAGCCTGGTCGGGTTCGTGTGGTTGCCGGCGATGACGTGGAGCGACTTGCCGTCCGGGCTGAGCAGGACGGCGTGCGGGCCGTGCTCGCCGGCGCCTTCGAGGGGGCGAAGCAGCTCCCTGGTGTCGAGGTTGTCGTCGCCTTTTGAGGCGTGGACCCGATACAGCCCGCTGCGGTAGGTTTTCTTGCCGCCATTGACGACGACGTACAGGCTGTCGAACGCCCAGAGGAGTCCCTGCGCCGCGCCGAGTTCGACCGGCAGTTCCTCGACCTTCGTGTCCTTCGCCGGGCCGCCGAGCGCGGGCGGGGTGACGCGATAGAGCTTGCCGCTCTGATCGGAGACGATCAGCCGGCCCTTGGGGTCGGTCGTCATGCTGACCCACGAGCCCTGCTTCGAGCGCGGCACGGAGTAGAGCAACTCGACCCGGAAATCCTTCGGGGCGCGGATGCGCTCGACCGGCGTGGCGGTCCCATCCCGGGCGAGTTCGGGTTTCTTCTTCGTCCCCTTACCCTGCGCGGGGAGCGACGGTTGCCCGACCACGAAGAGGGTAAACACGAGAGCGACAGACAAACAAGCAGCTCGCACGGCAGACACGGCCCAGCTCCTGGAAAGAGAGAGTGCTGATCGTGGTGGTTCGTCCGGGGGCGATTCCTTGTGGGCGCAAGGATCGGCAACCGGCATTCCCTTGTTTTGCGTGGAGTCGGCGCGAATTGCAAGGACAGAATCGGCAATCGGTCCAAACCCGGCGGGCATCCCGTGGGGGGAAGTGCCATCTCCCTTGCCCTGGTCCGTCCGCCGGTCAGGAAGGGAGGCGACACGGAGCGGAATCCCGGTTCTTGCCGATGGACACCGCCCTGTCCGCTGCGTGATAATAGTCCCGGCATCGCCCCGGCCACCGCTTGCGGCAAGAGGAGGCAGCCAGGCGACCCTGTATGACACTCCGAGACAAGAAAGGCTCATCAATGAACTGCGTCCTGCTTGGCGCGCTGCTGGCCCTGCCCGGAAGCCTCCGGGCCATCGACCCGCCGCCACCCGTCAAGGTGTTCATCCTCGCCGGCCAGTCGAACATGCAGGGCAAGGCGAAGGTGGCGCTGCTCGAGTACCAGGCCCGGCAGCCCGCGACGCGCGCCCTGTTCCAGCACCTGCGCAAGGGGGACCGCTGGATCGAGCGGGAGGACGTGTGGTTCAAGTATTTCAAGGAGAAGGGCAACCTCACCGTCGGGTACGGGTCGCCAAAGTGCATCGGCCCGGAGCTGGAGTTCGGGACGGTGGTCGGCGACCACTACCGCGAGCAGGTGCTGCTGATCAAGACGGCGTGGGGCGGTCGCAGTCTGTTCCGCGACTTCCGCCCGCCGAGCGCCGGGCTGCCGGCGCCGGCCGTTCTCGACCGGATGCTCGCCGAGCAGAAGAAGCGCAAGCCGGGCACCACCCTGGAGGACGTCAAGAAGCCGTTCGGAGCCGCCTACCGCGAGATGCTCGACGAGGTGAACGGCACCCTCGCCGACCTGAAGACCCACTTCCCCGCCTATGCCGGCCAGGGCCATGAGATCGCGGGGTTCATCTGGTTCCAGGGTTGGAATGACATGATCAGCGCCGAGGCCACGGCGGAGTACGCAAAGAACCTGGCCTACCTCATCCGGGATGTGCGCAGGGATCTCAAGGCGCCCCGGTTGCCGTTCGTCGTCGGCGAGATGGGCGTGGACGGCGCGAAGGCGAACGCCAACATGCGCCGGTTCAAGGCCGCCCAGGCCGCAGTGCGGGATCTGGCCGAGTTCAAGGACAACGTGGCGGTTGTGAAGACTGACGTCTTCTGGGACACGGAAGCAGACGCGGTGTTTCGGAAGGGCTGGCGCGAAAATCTGGAGGCGTGGAATCGGGTCGGCAGCGATTACCCCTTTCACTACCTCGGCAGCCCGAAAACCATGTGCCGCATCGGGCGAGCGTTCGGCGAAGCGGTCCTCAAACTGCGCGGCGAACGGAAATGACCGCCGCTCTTTCTCCCCTCGCCCCTGGTGGGCGAGGGAAGGAAAAACCCCCTCACCCCCGGCCCCTCTCCCACCAGGGGCGAGGGGAGGAAACCCAGTCCTCCATCAGATCGTGAATGAGGCCTTCCAGCCATGAGAGATAGTCGTCGCTTCGCCGCGCGTGCGGTGCTGGTGCTGGCGCTTGTTGCCGGGCCGTCTCCCGTCCGCGCCGCGCCCCCGGAGCCGACGCGCGCCGGCATCGACTTCTACGAGACGAAGGTGCGGCCGGTCCTGGTCGCGTCCTGCTACCAGTGCCACTCGGCGCAGGCGAAATCGTCGCGCGGCGGCCTGCGGCTCGACAGTCGCGCGGGGGTACTCAAGGGCGGCGACAGCGGGCCGGCGGTCGTCCTCGGCAAGCCAGAGGCGAGCCTGCTCATCAGGGCGGTCCGCCACGGCCCCGACCTGCAAATGCCGCCGAAGGGGAAACTCGCGACTGCCGCCATCGCCGACCTCGAACACTGGGTCCGCCTCGGCGCGCCGATGCCGTCTGTCACGAACACCGTCGCGCAGGCGGCGGGTATCGACTTCGACGCCGCACGCCGCCACTGGGCGTACCAGCCGATCCGCCAACCGCCCCTTCCCGCCGTCAAGGCCCGGGACTGGCCCGCCGGCCCGATCGACCACTTTGTCCTGGAACAGCTGGAGGTGCGCGGTCTGAGTCCCTCGCCGCCCGCCGACCGCCGCACCCTGATCCGCCGGGCCTACTTTGACCTGATCGGCCTGCCGCCAACCGCCGCCGAGGTCGAGGCGTTCGCGAATGACCCCGCGCCCGACGCCTTCGCGAGGGTGGTTGATCGACTGCTGGCGAGTCCGCACCACGGCGAGCGCTGGGCTCGGCACTGGCTCGACGTCGCCCGCTACGCCGACACCAAGGACGGCGTGCTGATGTACGGCGACGACCGCATCCGCCCGTTCGCCTACACCTACCGCGATTACGTCATCAGGGCGCTCAACGCCGACACGCCCTACGATCGCTTCATCCACGAACAGCTCGCCGCCGATCTGATCGAGCCGAAGGTCGAGCCGTGGCGGTTGGGGGCAATGGGGTTCCTGACGCTCGGCCGGATGTTCGACAACAACATCCACGACGTCATCGACGACCGGATCGACACCGTGACGCGCGGGCTGCTGGGGCTGACGGTGGCGTGCGCCCGCTGCCACGACCACAAGTACGACGCCATCCCGACGGCGGACTACTACGCCCTGCACGGCGTCTTCGCCAGCAGCGAGGCGCCGCTGGAGCTGCCGCTCCTCGGCCGGCCGGAGGACTTCCCCGAAGGGGCCGCATTCGAGAAGGCGGCAGCCCCGAAACGGGCCGCACTGCAGAAGTTCCTCGACGACCAGTACGCTCTGCTCTCCGAGACGGCGCGGCAGCGCGTCGGCGATTACCTCGTCCGCGTCGCCACCCGGCCGCCGGACCCGCTGGAAACGGCGATCTACTTCCTGTCTCTGGCGCCGACCGACCTGCGCCCGCAGATCGTCAACCGCTGGCGGCGCTACCTGGAGACGCACGCCCGCCCCGATGATCCGGTCTTCGGCCCCTGGCACGACCTGATGAAGCTGCCGGATACGGGGTTCGCGGACGAGGCGGCCGGCGTCGTGGCGCGGTGGCAAGCGCGCCCCGCCGGGGTCGGGAAGGGACAGGTCAACCCGCTGGTGCGTGACGCCCTCGCCGCTGCGAAGCTGGCCGCCCGGGCGGACGTGGCCCGCGCGTACGGGAACCTGCTGCGGCGGATCTACGAGGAGGGCAAAGGTCGGCCGACGCTCGAGACCGCGGCACAGCGGCAGCTGTTCGGCCTGGTCGCCGGTCGGGACAGCCCGGCCTACTTCCCCCGGAGCCAGACGCGCCGCTACATGTCGCGCGGCGAGACGGACGCTTTCGGCGGCAAGCTGCGCGATCTCGACCGGCTCGCCGTGAAGGCGCCCGCCGTCCCGCCGCGGGCGATGGTCCTGCAAGACGGCGACATTCACGATTCGCCACTGTTCGTCCGCGGCAACCCGGCCGCCCCGGGCAGCCTCGTCCCGCGCCAGTTCCTGCGCGTCCTCGCCGGGGATGCGCGCAGGCCGTTCGCGCACGGCAGCGGTCGGCTCGACCTGGCCCGGGCCATCACCGCCCCGGACAACCCGCTGACGGCGCGCGTGCTCGTCAACCGCGTCTGGATGCACCACGTCGGCGAACCGCTCGTCGCGACGCCCAGTGACTTCGGTGTGCGCAGCAGTCCTCCCTCGCACCCGCGGCTGCTCGACTACCTCGCCGCCACCTTCATGGAGAACGGCTGGTCGCTGAAGAAGCTGCACCGGGAGATTCTCCTGTCGCGCACCTACCAGCAGGCGAGCTGGGGCAGAGGAAGGGGACTGACCGTCGATCCCGACAACCGCTGGCTGTGGCGCGCGCACCGCCGGCGCCTCGACCTGGAGGCGATGCGCGACGCCCTGCTGGCCGTCTCCGGGCGGCTCGATCGACGAATGCACGGTCGGCCGGTCGATGTCGTCGGCAACACCCTGAACGGCCGGCGCACCGTCTACGGTCTGGTGGACCGTCAGAGCCTGCCGGGGCTGTTCCGCAGCTTCGACTTCGCCAGCCCGGACGCGACGGCGGAGCGGCGGCCGTTCACCACCGTCCCGCAGCAAGCGCTGTTCGCGCTTAACGCGCCGTTCGTGGCCGAGCAGGCGAAGGCGCTCACCGCCCGGACCGATGCCGCGGCCTCCGTCCTGGCCCGGATCGCCACCCTCTACCGGCTGGCGCTGGGGCGTTCGCCGACGACGGACGAGGCCGAGGCGGCGCGGCGGTTCCTCGACCAGCCGCGTGAGCCGACCGCCTCCCGGTTGACGTCGTGGGAGCAGCTGGCGCAGGTGCTGCTGATGAGCAACGAGTTCCACTTCCTCGATTGAGGCGGAACCCGCCGATGGCGGGCCGAGGGAACACGTTCGCCTGTTCGAGCGGGTGGCGGACCAGCGCCTTGCGACGGCCAAGAACCAGCGGACCAAACGCTCTGACGCTGCGGGCTCGGACGGAATGGCCGGGGGTTATTCAGCAGAGCCTGACCGCCGGCAACACGACTCACGGCCGGGTCGCCGCGAGGTAGGTGCTCAGCACCCCGAGGTTGCGGGCGAACGTCTGGGAGGAGATGACTCGCCGCGTCGGGTCGTCGGTCCCGTGGTAGCGCAGCCGTCCGTCCTCCACCCATCGACCCTCGCCGTCGAGTGCCGCCAGGATCGCCTTCACCTGCCCGCGCAGGGCGGCGCTCGCCTGGGATCTGGCCGGCGCCTTCTGCACCTCCTGCGGGCCGCGCTGGCGCAACCTTTCGTACTCCTTCGCGAGGGCGGCCGTCCGATCCCCAACCTTGAAGCCGTAGTGAGTGGGCAGGTCAGCATCGTCGTAGGTGAGCTTGTAGTCCTTCGTGAAGTAGAGCGGGCGGTTGGTCTTCAGCTCGTAGAAGCGGGCCAGGCGGCCGTCCGGCAGGCGCGACTTCTGCAGGTACGCGATGGCGCGCGGCAGCGGTTCGAGGTACTTCTTCTCGCCCGTCTCGCGGTACAGTTTCAGCAGGGCGCGCATCGCGCCGTGCGACTCGCCGCCGGTGACCGCGGGCGGCTCGAACTTGCGTGCCCACGCCGGCTGCATCGCCAGGTCGTACTGCTGGGCCCACGCCGGCTGCGGCTCCGGCAGCTGGGCGAGCAGCAGGAAATCGCCGCCCTTCAGCGCCGCTTGCCGGTACTTGCCATCTCCGTAAATCCGGGTCGCCTCCAGCAGGGTGTCGATCGTGTCGGCGAGGGTGTTGTCGTTGAGGGTGTAGTAGCCGCGGTAGTCTGCCTTCGGCCATGTGCGCGACCACGACTCGGGGTAGCTTGCCTTCTTGATCGGATACTTTTTCGGATCCGGGAAGCCGTCGTAGCGCTGCGGCCAGGCGCCGTTAGGATACTGGGCCTTCAGCAGGGAAGTGAGCGCGTAGGTGGCGGCCTCGTGGATCTGCGCGTCCTTGAAGCCGAGCGCCTTATCGACCCGCATCAGGAAGCGCAGCGCGGCCTGAGTGTTGTCGTCGTCGAGGGTGGTGACGTTGACGCCCTTCATCCGGCCGTCGGTCCGGTAGGCGTACTTCTTGCGGGCCGCCGCGCCGAACTCGATCCGGTAGTCCCACCCGCCGGACTGCAGCTGGCCGCGAACGAGCGCCAGCGCCGTGTCGCGGGCGGCGTCGAGGTAGTAGCGGTCGCCGGTCGCGTCGTGGGCCTGCAGGTACGCCATGCCGACCGACGGCGTGCCGGGCGGCTGCACCCAGGCCGTGGTCGGGCCGGCCTTCCCCTCGCCCTCGCGGGTCTTGAGATCCGCGCTGTAGCGCCAGACGTAGCCGCCCTCGGCCGCCACCTTCGTGCGGAAGAATTCGGCGGCGCGGCGTAGCCCGAGGGCCGCCTGCTGGCGGAGCTGCGCCGCGTCCGTCTGGGCGCTGGCCGGGAGAGTGGCCGCCAGGAGAGCGGCCCCGAGAGTGCCGGTGAACATGGTGTCACCTCCGGGGAAGGGGTGTGCCCGCCCGCGTCAGGCCGGGAACCGCTATCGGTTTAGCGATGCGGCGTTTGCTCGCCCATCCCTATCCCTTGCCGGGGATTGCCCTTGACGCCCGGATGCGCGCCTCGCTACATTTGCGGGGGAGTGGCGTGGACGCTGCACCGTCGAAGCCCGATGCCTGTGGGTGGCACGGGCGTTTTTTATGCCCCTGACATGACCGGGACGCCTCGCCAGGCATGGCTGGCCGGCCCGGATGGGATAGCGGAATGGCCTGCACCTGTGTCGTTGGCCTGCAATGGGGAGACGAGGCCAAGGGAAAGATTGTTGACCTGCTGACGGCGCAACACGATTTCGTCGTCCGCTACAACGGCGGCGCCAACGCCGGCCACACCGTCGTTCACGGCGGCCAGACGTTCAAGTTCTCGCTGCTGCCAACCGGGGTGCTCCGGTCCGGCGTGCGGGCGGTGATCGGCAACGGCGTCGTCGTCAACCCGGTGCGCTTCTTCGAGGAGGTCGGCCAGCTTCGCGCCGCCGGTGTCGCGATTGGCGACAACCTCGTGGTCAGCGACCACGCCCACGTCATCTTTCCCTACCACGTCGAGGAGGAACGCCTCAGCGAGGAGGGCAACGGCAGCCAGGCGATCGGCACGACCGGCCGCGGCATCGGCCCGTGCTACTCCGACAAGGCGGGTCGCGTCTGCGCCGTGCGCGTCGGCGAGTTGCTCCACCCCGACCACCTGCGCGCCCGGCTGCACGCCGTCGTCGGCCGCAAGAACAAGCTCCTCCACGCCCTGTCGGCATCCGCGCAGCAGTTTGACGCGGACACCCTGTGCAAGGAGTACCTCGGCTACGCCGAGCGGATGCGCCCGCACATCGCCGACACTGGCCGCCTGCTGCACCGGGGTCTGGCCGAGAAGAAGGGCATCCTGTTCGAGGCGGCCCAGGGCAGCCTGCTCGACGTCGATCACGGCACCTATCCCTATGTGACCAGCTCGAACAGCTCGACGGCGGGCGTGTGGAGCGGGTCGGGCGTTTCGGCCCGGAACCTCGACCGGGTGATCGGTGTCATCAAGGCGTACACGACGCGCGTCGGCCGCGGACCGTTCCCGACCGAGCTGGACGACGGTCCCGACGGCATCGGCGAGCAGATTCGCCGCACCGGCCGCGAGTACGGCACGGTGACCGGCCGGCCGCGCCGCTGCGGCTGGTTCGACGCCGTCGCCGTCCGGTACAGCGCCCGGCTGAACGGCGCCGACGAGCTGGCGGTCATGTTGCTCGATGTCCTGAGCACGCCGAACGAGATCAAGGTATGCACAAGTTATGAACTGAACGGCGAGCGTACCGACGACTTCCCGACCGACGCCTTCCTGCTGGAGCGCTGCCGGCCGGTGTACGAAACGCTGCCGGCGTGGCGCACGCCGATCGACGGGGCGCGGAAGCTGGGCGACCTGCCCGCGGCCGCGCGGCGCTACGTGGACCGGCTGAGCGAGTTGCTGGGGCTGCCGGTCAGTGTGGTGTCGGTGGGGCCGGATCGGGACCAGACGATCTTCTGTCGGTAGGGAGTGCGAACATGGAAGCAACATCCGTCAAGGTTGAAGCCCGCCGACTGGTCGAGCAACTCCCGGATGACGCCACCTGGGACGACCTGATGTACGAGATTTACGTCCGGCAGACCATTGAGTCAGGGTTGCGGGATGCCGAGGCGGGACGCACGCTTTCCAGCGCGGACGCGCGGCGCCGCTTCGGGTTGCCGACATGACGGGACACTGGACTGCAACAGCCCTGGCCCACCTGGAGGCGATTCGGGATTACCTCGCCCGGAATTCGCCGGGCTACGCGCAGGCAGTCGTCGATCGGCTCATCCGGCGCACCGAAGGACTAGACGAGATGCCGATGCTGGGCGCCCCGGTCCCTGAGTATGACAACGATTTGATTCGGGAGATCCTGGAACATCCCTACCGGATTATCTACCGAACGAGATCAGACCGGGTCGAGATCCTGGCGGTTATTCACGGGGCGAGGCAGTTGCCGCGGACACCGCCCGGATGAAGGCGGAACAAGATGCCTTGAGGGGCCAACGATTTGACCGCGACTTCGACCTTCGACCAGGAAACGCTCGCCCGCCTGGCCGCCGCCGGGCTCGATCCCGAGCGACTGCCGCGGCATGTCGCCGTCATCATGGACGGCAACGGCCGCTGGGCGCAGCAGCGCGGCCTGCCCCGCATCGAGGGCCACCGCCGCGGGGTGCAGAGCGTCCGCTCGACCATCGAGGAGTGCTGCCGGCTCGGCATCGGTCAGCTCACCCTGTACTGCCTCAGCGTCGAGAACTGGAAGCGGCCGCAGGCGGAACTCGATTTCCTCATGGCCCTGCTCCACGAGTACCTTCTGCTCGAGCGTGCCGAGATCATGGAGCAGAATATCCGGTTCACGACCATCGGCCGCCGCACCGGGATGCCCGCCAACGTCCTGCACGAGATCGACGAGAACATCCGCGTCAGCCGCGACAACATCGGCATGATCCTGTGCCTGGCGATCAACTATGGTGGCCGCGCCGAGATCGCCGACACCGTCCAGGCCATCGCCCGCCGCGTCAAGGCTGGCACCCTTGACCCCGAGGACATCGATGAACATGTGGTGAGCGACGCCCTGTACACCGCCGGGATGCCGGATCCGGATCTCCTCATTCGGACGGCGGCCGAGATGCGCGTCAGCAACTTCCTGCTGTGGCAGATCTCCTACGCGGAGCTGTGGGTGACGCCGAAGTGCTGGCCCGACTTCGACACCGCAACACTCCGCGCGGCGCTGCACGACTACGCCGGCCGGACGCGCCGCTTCGGCGGACTGAAGGGCTGACACCGCATGCTCCGCCAGCGCCTGTGGATGGGGTCGGTGCTGATCGTCCTCGTGGTCGGGATGCTCGTCGTTGACAGGCACCTCGGTCCGTGGTATCCGTTCCTCCTCGTGTTCGTGGTCGGCCTTGGCGTGGCCGCCTGCATCGAGTTGCTGCACCTCCTGAATCCGGCCCAGCGACCCTACTCGTGGCTGTGTTACCCGCTCGTCGCCGGGCTGCTGCTGACCAACTGGGCCGCCCACCTTCCCGACCTTGCCGGGGCCGGCGGGCCGTTCCGCTGGCTGTGGCTCGGTTTCGGCCTGGCGGTGCTGCTCGTGTTTGCGGCGGAGATGGCGACGTTCCAGGCTCCGGGCGGGTCGGTGGTGCGCATGGCGCTGACGGTCTGGGTGGTCGGCTACCTCGCCGTGCTGCCCAGCTTCTTCGCCCAGCTGCGCTGGCTCGGCCCGCCGATCGAGTACGGTACGGTCGCGCTGGCGCTGGCGATCTTCGTGCCGAAGTGCTGCGACATCGGCGCCTACACGGCGGGCCGCCTGTTCGGCCGCCACCGGATGACGCCGGTGCTCAGCCCGAAGAAGACGTGGGAGGGCGCAGCCGGCGGCCTCCTCCTGGCGGCCGGGGTCGCGATCGGCATCGACCGGCTGGGGCCGGCATCCGTGTTGCAGGGAGACTGGTTACGCGAGATCGGGTTCGGCGTGACCGTGGGCCTCGCGGGCATGCTGGGCGATCTGGCGGAATCGCTGATCAAGCGCGATTGCGGGCACAAGGATGCGTCACAGGTGGTTCCCGGGTTCGGCGGCGTGCTCGATGTGGTGGACTCGGTGATTTACGCCGCCCCGGTGGTTTACTGGTGGCTTTCGTAGGGGTTGCACCAAAGTTCTCAAGCCCACGGGTCGCGTCCCGTGAGTCCGGAAACCTTTCATGGCTCACACGAACACCCTGACCCTGACGCTGACCGACCAGGAAGAGGCGGTCCTGCTGTACGGCCCGCGCGACCAGTTCCTCAAGCTAATCCGCGATGCCCTGTCGGTCCGTCTCGTGGCCCGCGGCGACACGATCCACATCGAGGGGTCGGCCGAGCACGTCCAGCAGGCCGAGCGCACCTTCCAGGAACTGCGGCACATGCTGCAGCAGCAGGGCAAGCTGAGCGCCGAGGACGTGCGCACGGTCCTCGCGGTCGTCCAGCGCGGGGCCGAGCGCAGCGGACCGCAGACGCTGACCATCGTCGAGGGCGGGCGCCACGTCCGGCCGCGCACCGACGGCCAGGCACGCTATGCTCAGGCGATGCGCGAGAACGACCTGACGCTGTGCGTCGGCCCGGCCGGCAGCGGCAAGACGTTCCTCGCGGTCGGCATGGCGGTAACGATGCTGCGCCAGGGGTTGGTGAAGCGCATCGCCCTGGTCCGGCCGGCGGTCGAGGCGGGCGAACGGCTCGGCTTCCTGCCGGGCGACATCGCCGCCAAGGTCAACCCGGACCTGCGCCCGCTGTTCGACGCCCTCAACGACATGATGGAGCCGGACCAGGTGCGGCGCTACATGGACCACGACATCATCGAGATCGTTCCGCTGGCGTTCATGCGCGGACGCACCCTGAACAACGCCGTGATCATCCTGGACGAGGGCCAGAACTGCACCGTCCCGCAGATGAAGATGTTCCTGACGCGCATGGGGAACGGCTCGAAGATCGTCGTGACCGGAGATGTGACGCAGATCGACCTGCCCAAGCAGATGCGCAGCGGCCTTGTGGACGCGCTGTACCGGCTGCGCGACGTCGAGGGCCTGGCCATCGTTCACCTGAGCGAGCACGACATCGTCCGCCACCCGCTCGTGCAGCGGATCGTGAAGGCTTACGAGGAAGAGAAGCCGCCCCGGAAGAAAAAGGAGTGACCGGAGCAGTCGGCAGGAGGCAGTCGGCAGGAGGCAGTCAGCGGTCGGCACCGGCAGTCGTGGAGAACGCACCGTTCTCTTCCTGCCTGCTGCCGACTGCCTGCTGCCGACTGCCTACGCGGCTCCTGCCGGCTGTCCCAAGGACGTATGTTCGGTCCCCTCAAAAAACTGCACCCGCGTCTGGGCCAATGGAATGGCCGGACGCGCTCCTCTCGCAGCGATGAGCCACTGCTGCAGCGGTTGTGGCGCAAGCCCGTGCTGCTGCGCCTGGGCGCGGTGTGGCTCACCACGCTGACCGTCACCGCGCTGGCCTACTCGTGGGGACCGCCCTTCCCCTATCGAATCGGCGAGCGCTATCCTTACGACCTGCGCGTCCGGGTCGATTTCAAGGTCGTCAACCAGATCGAGCAGATCAACCAGAAGGAGGTCCGGCGCCTGGAGGCGGCCGGCCAGAAGCCGCCCGCCGCCATGGTTGAGTTCTTCGAGCTGGGCCGCCGCGACGTCGAGGAGCGTTACCCGCGCGGCACCATCCTCGTCCAGCGTGGCCAGACCGTCACCGAGCGGCAGCTGTCCCTGCTGGAGGAGGAGCACGCTACCTGGGCGCGCCACCGCGGGCAGAAGGAGCGCGTCTACCGCCTCATCGCCCTGTTCATCATCTTCGCGCTGCTCACGTCCCTGGTCGTGCTCTACGTCATCCGCTTCCAGACCGGCCTCGCCCAGTGCCTGCCGACCATCGTCAAGGTGTGCGCCCTGATTGCCCTGACCATCGGCCTGGGTATGCTCCTCAGCCGCCCGCCGTGGCACGCCGTCCTCATCCCCCTCACCGTCACGGCGCTGACGCTGACCATCGCGTACAACCCGCAGTTCGCCCTGCTCATGTCGTTTAGCCTGACGCTGGCGATGACGGTCGCGCTTGGAACCGACCTGGGCCAGTTGCTCATCATGATGGGCGGGCAGGCCGGTGCCGTCCTGCTGCTGCGCAACGTCCGGACCCGCACCCGGCTGGTGCGCGTGGCCGCGTGCGCCGGGCTCGCCTACTTCGTGATGACGCTCGCCGCCGGGATGCTGTCGCGGCAGACGTGGTCGCTGATGCTGTCCGACGCGGTTCGCAACTTCCTCTGGGGCACGCTGGCCGGGTTCCTCCTGACCGGCTGCCTGCCGCTGATCGAGCGGCTGTTCGGCATCGTCACCGACATCAGCCTGCTCGAACTGGCCGACGGATCGCACCCGCTCCTGCAGGAACTGGTCCGGCGGGCGCCGGGGACGTACACCCACAGCATCACGGTCGCGACCCTGGCCGAGGCGGCGGCCGAGGCGATCGGGGCGAACCCGCTGCTGACGCGCGTCGGCAGCTACTTCCACGACATCGGCAAGATGCTCAAGCCGCACTACTTCGTCGAGAACCAGGATGGGCTGAACCGTCACGACGCCCTCGAACCGGCGCTGAGCACGCTGATCATCATCGGCCACGTCAAGGACGGGCTGGCGCTGGCGAAGCAGTACAACCTGCCGCAGCCGATCATCGACTTCATCGCCCAGCACCACGGGACGACGCTCGTCGAGTATTTCTACCGCGAGGCGATCCGGCTGCAGGAGAGCGCCGGCAACGGCAACACGATCCTGGAGCCGTCGTTCCGCTACCCCGGGCCGAAGCCGCAGAGCCGGGAGAACGGCATCGTCATGCTGTCCGACGCGGTCGAGAGCGCCAGCCGCGCGCTCGGCGAACCGACGCCCGGGAGCCTGCGCAAGCTCGTCCACGATCTGCTCATGAAGCGGCTGCTGGACGGGCAGTTCGAGGAGAGCGGGCTGACCCTGACGGAGCTACACCTGATCGAGGAAAGCCTCTGCAAGAGCCTGACGGCGCTGTTCCACGCGCGTATCAAGTACCCGGAGGCGCGGGTCCAGGACAGGGCCGGGTAAACGGCCCCACCGCCCGCGGCCTTTCAGGCAAAGGGTCGCCCAGGGCTCACGGGGGGGTAATACCGCATGCGCGACTGGAACCTCGCGGAACAGACCCACGCCTTTGTTCGGTCCCGCCGGTGGGAGGTGGCCGTCCTGCCTTTCGGCGCGACCGAGCCGCACAACCTGCACATGCCCTACGGCACCGACACCTTCCAGCTGGAGGTGATCGCCAATCGTGCTTGCGAGCGGGCCTACCGGGTGGGGGCCGCAGTC
>JADLBT010000202.1 GCA_020847555.1 Gemmataceae bacterium | reverse complement strand
TGCACGTTTCGCACGGCGTTGACGGCGGCCAGGTGACCCGGCGCGAGATGCTCCGCCACAGCGCCGTCGGGTTCGGCTACCTGGCCCTGCTCGACCTGCTCGCCCGGGACGCGGCCGCCGCCCCGAGTTCGCCGCCCGCCGACCCGCTCGCCCCGCGCCCGCCGCACTTTCCGGCCCGGGCGAAGCGCGTCATCTTCCTGTTCATGAAGGGCGGGCCGTCGCACGTCGATACGTTCGACCCCAAGCCGCTCCTCCAGCGCGACCACGGCCGCCCGTACCCGTTTGCGCGCCCGCGCGTCACCTTCGCCCGCACCGGCAACCTGCTCGCGTCGCCGTGGCGCTTCCGCAAGTATGGCCGAAGCGGCATCGCGGTGAGCGAGTTGTTCCCGCACGTCGCCCGCTGCGTCGATGACCTCTGCTTGCTGCACTCGCTCCACGGCACCAACCCGGCCCACGGCGGCGCCCTGCTCAAGCTGCACACCGGCAGTGACAACTTCGTGCGCCCCAGCATCGGCTCGTGGGTGACCTACGGCCTGGGCACCGAGAACCGCGACCTGCCCGGGTTCATCACCATCTGCCCGACGCTCGCCCACGGCGGCGTCAACAACTGGGGCGCCGCCTTCCTCCCCGCCGCCTACCAGGGCACGCCGCTGGGCAACGCCAGCATCCCGGCCGAGCAGGCGCGGGTGCGCTACATCCGCAACAGCCGCGTCCCGCCCGAGGTGCAGCGGCTGCAGCTGGCGCGCCTCGCCGAGATGAACCGCGACCACCAGCGCCGGGCCGGCCCGGAGCCGTCGCTGGAGGCCCGCATCAACAGCTTCGAGCTGGCGTTCCGCATGCAGCGCGCCATGCCCGAGGCCGAGGATCTGTCCCGCGAAACGCTGGCGACGCAGCAACTGTACGGGCTCGACGATCCGGTGACCGCCAACTTCGGCCGGCAGTGCCTGCTCGCCCGCCGGTTCGCCGAGCGCGGTGTCCGCTACATCCAGGTGACACACAGCGACGCCTTCGTGCAGTGGGACCAGCACGGCAACCTGCGCCGCGGGCACGAGAAGAATGCTCGCGAGGTGGATAAACCGATCGCCGGTTTGCTCGCCGACCTGAAGGCCCGCGGGCTACTGGAAGACACGCTTGTCTGGTGGGGCGGGGAGTTCGGGCGCACTCCGACCGCCGAGGGCACGGACGGCCGCGATCACAACCCGGAAGGGTTCACGATGTGGCTCGCCGGCGCCGGCGTCAAGTCCGGGTTCTGCTACGGCGCGACCGACGAGTACGGCTGGCACGCGGTCGAGAACAAGGTCCACATCCACGACCTGCACGCGACCATTCTGCACCTGCTGGGGCTCGACCACGAGCGCCTGACGTATCGGTACGGCGGGCGCGACTTCCGCCTGACCGACGTCCACGGGAACGTCGTGCGGGAGATCCTGCGTTAGAGCTGGCTACCTTGCCCCATACACCCCGACCGAGGCTTCCGATGCTCCGTTTCTCCTGTGTCGTTGCCCTGCTTCTGAACCTGCCGCGGGTCGCCGTCGCCGATGCGCCGCGCGTCGAGATCATCGCCCACCGCGGCGCGTCCCACGACGCGCCGGAGAACACCGTCGCGGCCATCAAGCTCGCGTGGGGCCAGCGGGCGGATGCATCCGAGTTCGACATTTTCCTCTCGAAGGATGGGAAAATCGTCGCGATTCACGACAAGGACACCAGGCGCGTCGCCGGCGTGGACAAACGGGTCGCCGAGCTGACGCTCGCCGAACTGCGTCGCCTCGATGTCGGCCGGTGGAAGGGCGACTCGTTCGCTGGCGAAAAGATCCCGACGCTGGCCGAGCTGCTGGCGACCGTTCCGCCCGGCAAGCGCGTGTTCATCGAGGTCAAGTGCGGACCGGAGATCGTTCCCGAACTGGACCGAGTGTTGCGCGCGGCGCGGCTGAAGCCCGGGCAGACGGCCGTCATCAGCTTCCATGCTGATGTCATCGCAGCGGTCAAGAAGGCTCGCCCCGACCTGGCCGCGTACTGGATCGTCAGCCTGAAGGCCAGGAAGGGCAAACAACCGCCGACCGCCAAGGCGCTGATCGCGAAGGCGAAGGCGATCCGGGCGGACGGGCTGGATCTGTCGGCGTCTCCGGCCCTCGACCGGGGGTACGCGCAAACGGTGAAGGCGGCTGGGCTGAAGCTCTACGTGTGGACGGTGAATGACCCGGCGGTCGCCCGGCGCATGGTCGAGATCGGGGTGGACGGCATCACGACCGACCGCCCCGGGTGGCTGCGAGATCGTCTGGCCGAGCAGCGAAAGTAGGGCTGGCGTGTCCCCCAACCGCGCGCTGGCGCGCGCGGCTGGTAGACCGCGTTTCAGGTCACGAACGGCAGCAGGGCGGCGCGGAAGTCGCGCGTGTCGGGGAAGCGCGCCTCCGGGGCCTTGTTCAGGGCGCGGTGGATCACAGCCGCCAGGTCCGGCGGGAGGTCCGGGCGACGCTGGGTGATCGGCACCGGCGGCTGCTGCAGGACCACGGCGATCGGCGGCATCGCGGTCGCCTGAAAGTCGAACAGCAGCGCCCCCGTCAACAGCGTGTACAGCGTCGCCGCCGTCGAGTACTGGTCGGCCGTCGGCTTGACCTGGCGGAAGTCGGTGATCTGCTCCGGCGGCATGAACGCAACCGTCCCGCCGATGTCCCCATGCATCGTCAGCCCGCTCATCCGGGAGTCCTGGTAGACCCGGGCGAGGCCAAAATCGGTTACCTTGACGCTCTTGCGCCCCGGCTCGGTGGCGACGAGGAGGTTCGCCGGCTTGATGTCCCGGTGGACGAATTTCTTGGCGTGGGCATACTCCAGGGCCGACAGCACCTGGGCGATCATCCGCACCGCCACCCGGGCCGGCAGCGGGCCGTGGTCCCGGATCAGCCGCGCCGCGTCCGTCCCCTCAACGAAGTCCATGGTGAAGAACACGGCCCCGCCCAGCTCGCCCATCTCGCGGAAGGCGACGATGTGCGGGTGCTGGAGCTGCCGCAGGATGTCGGCCTCACGCAGGAAGCGCTGGAGCTGGACCTGGCTGGCGGCCACCGCCGGGACGACCATCTTGAGCGCCACGCGCTGGCCGTCCGCCTCGCGCGCTGCCAGGTAGACGACGCCCATGCCCCCGCGTCCCAGCTCGCGCTCGATCCGGTAGCCGGGGATCACCGGCAGGCCGGCGGCGGGCTGTTGGGGCGGGGCAGGCGACACGGCCGGCGCAGCGTGGAATGCGACGGTTCCTGTCGGCGGCGCCGGAGCGGGGAACGGAACTGTCATTCCGGGAGGCGCGCTGGGGAGGACCGTTGCCTGCGCCAGAGGCGACTGCGGGGAGAGGACCAGGGTTTCCAGGGTCAGGTTGGTCGGCGCCCCCGCGGGCGGGAGGTTCAGGGTCGGCTGCTCCTCCCCGACGACCGCGTCGCGCGCCCCGGTGAGGAGAGTCACGCGCAGGGCCGTGTGACCGGCCTTGATCTCGTCCCCGTCGTGCAGCTCGCTCGCCTGCACCTGCTGGCCGTTGAGGAACGTCCCGTTGCGGCTGCCCAGGTCGAGTACCCGGCACAGCGGCGGGTTCACCTCGATCAGGAAGTGGACGCGCGAAAAGTAGTTGTCCTTGATCTGCAGGTGGGCCATCCGCGACCGGCCGAGGATGAAGACGTCGTGGCCCTCCAGCGTGAACGCCTCTCCCCGGTGCGGCCCGGCGGTGGCGGTCAACACCAGCCGGCTCTCGTCCGGCCGGGTCGCGTGCCGGGCGACGGCCGGCATCGATCGGTGGAAGACCGTCAGGACCGCGTCCGGGTGGGCGGGGAAGCGGCGCTGGTACTCCTCCAGGAGCGGCCGCTCGCCGTGGCGGAGGCGGTACTCGACCTCCAGCCCGAGCAACTCGCGCAGCAAGTCGCCGCGGCCGACGTCGGCCACCTCGGCCAGGTACACGTCAATCGCGGGGCGGCGGCCGGCGCGCCATTCGGCCTCGAAGCGGTCGCAAATCTGGTCGATGAGATGGGCATCCACGCGGGTGGGGTCGCTCATCGATTCACCTCGGGGTTCCAGGTTTCGCGGATCAGCGCGAGTTTGCGCTCGACGGTCCTCAGGGCGCACCCGAGCCGGGCCGCGATCGCCTCGTTCGCGTGTCCCTCCAGCTTGAGGAGGGCGAGCTGACGGAGCACCGGGTCCGGGAGCAGGGCGAGCAGGCGCTCGGACTCCTCGGCGAGCAGGGCGGCGAACTCCGGGGTCGGCTCCGGGGCCGGCACCGCTGCCAGCCCGCCTGCGCCCTCGATCCCCGACTCGCCGACCACGAGCCCGCCGCCGCGGCGGGCGCGGCCCTGGCGGCGGGCGAGGTCGATCGCCTGGCGCTCGGTGATCACGACCAGCAGGCGCCACAGGTCGTCCCGATCCTGGAGCTGCGGGAACCGGCCGACCGCGACGGCCCGGCAGAAGTGGTCGAACGCGCTGAGGGCGACGTCCTCCTCGTCGGCCGCCGCCCGGCGGACGCCCTGGAGGCGCCGCCGCGCCAGCACGACCAGCTGGCCGAAGTAGCGCTCCCACAGCGGTTGCACGGCCTCCCGGTCCCCCGCCTTGAGCTGGTCGAGCCAGAAGGTAACGGACTGTTCGCCCGTCATGCAGGTCTCCACGCGGGGTACAGGGTGTGGTTTCGAGAGACAGGGTTGGCCGAAACAGGTCGCCACAACACGCCAGGTATTATAACCGGACCCATTGGGGCAACCAGCAAGTTCCCGGCGCCGGCGCCCCCGCGCATCATTTTTTTTCTAACAGGTGGCGGGTTTTGCCTGACTTTGGCGATTGGTAGAATGGGGAGCTACATTGGGGAGTCGTCGGCTCAACCACACGCGGTATTCGCGTCCCCCCGGCCTGAACTCCCAGACTCCGCACGCCTCGACGGTCAGCGCCGTTGAGACGCGGGCCGCACTTCGTTCACCAGGCACCGTTAGCCGGAGGCACCCATGTTCGAGTACACCTGCCCCCGCTGCCACACTGCCGTTCAGCGCCCCGCCCTGAAGAGCGGGGCCGTCCTGGGGTGTGGAGCCTGCGGCCAGCAACTGCGTGTCCTCATCCAGGAGGAGACGGCCGTTTCGTTGCTCCGCAGCGGCGAACTGGCGCCGCCCCCGGCACCCGCGGGCGGGTCGTCGAAAAGCTTGCTGCTAGGCGGGCTGGTGGGACTGAGTGCCGCCGCCAGCATCCTCCTGGCGTGGGCGCTCCTGAGCCGGGATCCGGAGCGGCCCGGCCGGCCAGAGGGGCAGCCGGTCGCGCAGGGCAAGGCGCCCGAAGACGGCGGGGGCTGGAAGCCGGCGCCGCAGAAACAACCGCCCGCCAGGGGAGGTCCGGCCAAGGACTCCTCCGTGAACGACCCGCCGGTCAAGGTGCCGCCGATCAAGGGATCGCCTGTCAAGGAACCTCCCGCCGGGGACAAGGACGGGAAAGATAAAAAGCCCGGCAAGGAAGAAGTGATGGTGCAGGCCGGCCCCTCGGCGGGACTCTCCGGGGAGGAAATCTACCGGCGGTTG
>JADLBT010000201.1 GCA_020847555.1 Gemmataceae bacterium | reverse complement strand
GATGTTACTCCTGGCCACCTTCGGCGTGCTGCCGCTTTTCCAGCAGCGCCAGATGGTCTGGTGGATCATGCTCGTCCCGTGGTTGCTCCTTCCTCTGTGGGTTGCCATCGGCGACCGATTGCCGTGGCCGTGGTTGCATTCTCCCAGTACTCCGGACCTGCGCAAGACCGCCCTGGCGTTGTTGCTCGCGGGCATGGCTCTCCTCTGGTCCGGACCGGCCCACTGGTTTATGACGGGGAGCCCTCAGCCCCTGCCGCAGGTGGTTGCTCCTGGGACGCCGTGGCGGCTGGCGGCTCAGCTGCAACTGGCCGCCGACCAGAAGAAGCCCGTGCTCCCGAAACTCGCCAAGGCCCTCCGGGACCAAGGCTACCCCGGGGGGCAGTTCACCGGGCGCATTTTCGCTGGTGAAACCCTGGGGGACTATCTCCTCTTCACCCTCCGTCCCGGGACGGAGTTGCTGGCCTACAATCACGTTCACCTCTTCCCCAGGGCCTACTGGCAAGACATCATGACGGCCCTCTTCGGGTCGCCGGGCTGGTGGGACGTTTTGAACCGTCACGGGGTCAACCTGATCGTGATCGAGGCCGACATGCGGAAGGAGTTGGCGGATGAGGTACGGGCCTCACCGGAGTGGGAAGTGGTCCTGGACGAGGGTAACCCCAGTTCGGTCGGGACGCGGCGGGGGGGCGGTCTGTTCATCGCCCTCCGCAAGAGGCCGCTGCCTCCGCCAGGGGCTGGCCGCTGAACCCCCGCCTGGTCGCCCCCTCAGGCTCCCTCTGAACCTCAGGAGTTAGCAGGCCCATGACGACCGAGTCCGTGTCCACCCCGTCCCACGACTGGCACAAGGCGGTTCCGCTCCTGGTCATTGCGGGCCTGCTCGCCTACTCGAACAGCTTCACCAAGGCGTACATTCTCGACGACGCCCCCTGGATTGCCAACAACGCAAACCTGGGCGATCCGGCCGCCTACCTCCGAAGCATGGGGATGCGGCCCGTCGGAGCGGCGACCGTGCTGCTCAACTACTGGCTCGGCGGGAAGAGTGTCCTGGGCTTCCACGCCTTCAACCTGGCCATTCACCTCGCTGCCGCCCTTACCCTGTTTGGGTTGGTCCGACGTACTTTGCTCCTGGACCGATGGCAGGGGCGCTTCGATACCTCCGCACCGTGGCTAGCCTTGTCGATCGCGTTGCTCTGGCTCGTCCACCCATTGCAGACGCAGAGCGTGACGTACATCATCCAACGACTTGAGTCGCTGATGGGGCTGTTCTACCTGCTGACCCTGTACTGCGTGGTCCGCGGCGCGGCCCCACTTGTCGCCGATCACCCCCTGCCGGCCGCTCACCGCCACTGGTTGTGGTACGCGGCGGCGGTGGTCTGCTTCACCCTCGGGATGATGACGAAAGAGGTGATGGCCTCGGCCCCTGTCGTCGTCCTGCTGTACGACCGCACCTTCCTGGCGGGATCGTTCCGCGAGGCGTTCCGCCGGCGCTGGGGTCTGTACGTTGCCCTCATGCTGCCGTGGGGACTGCTGGTTCCGGAACGAGTCCTCGTGGAGGGAACCAGCGCGGGGTTCAGCACGGCCGGGGTCACGCCGCTGCAATACCTGATGACGCAGTCCGGGGTACTCCTCTACTATGTGCGGCTGACGTTCTGGCCCTACCCGCAGTGCCTGGACTACCAGGATTGGCCAATAGTGACCTCCCTTGCCGACTGCTGGCTGTCCGGGTCGGTGGTGGTGCTGGCCCTGCTGGGGACGGCGTGGGCTCTGTGGCGAAAGCCGTGGCTCGGCTTCCTGGGGGCGTGGTTCTTCCTGGTCCTGGCGCCGACATCGAGTTTCGTCCCGATTGCCGACGTGGCTTTCGAGCACCGCATGTACCTGCCTCTGGCCCCCATCGCGATCCTCGTCGTCCTGACGGGGTGGGCGGGATTGCGCTGGTTGGCCGAGCGCCGAGGCTGGCCCGACCTCGTCCGCCGCAACCTGGGCGCGTTCCTTGTCGCGGCGGCCGCTTGCGCCCTCGGTACACTCACCTTCGTGCGAAACGAGGCTTACCGCAGCTCGGCCGTCATGTGGGACGACGTACTGTCCAGGAGACCCGATTGCCCGCGGGCGCATATCAACCGGGCGCTCAGCTACCTGAGCGCGAACGCGGACTCCGACCTGGACGCCGCCCTGTTTCATCTCCGCACAGGCCTGAAACGGGTTCCCCACGATATAGCGGCTCGGGAAGCGATTGGCGTGGCACTTTGGCGGAAGGGGAAGGAAGAGGAGGCCATCAAACAACTGGAGGAGACGGAGAAGGTGGTTTCGGGAGTCACGGTGGGCCGCACCCTCCTGGGCCGCATGTTATTGATGCGTGGACGACCGGACGAGGCCGTGGCCCAGTTCCGGTTGGCGGCCAAGGCCAGCCCGAATAGTGGAGGAACCCTTTTCTCCCTGGCCTTCGCGCTGCATGAGCAGGGTAACGACAAGGAGGCGAAGGCCACCCTGAAAGAGGCCTTGCGTCTCGCCCCGGACCTGCCTGCCAGCACTCGGCGCGAAGCGCTGGCGTTTCTCCACGACACCTCGGGCCGACTCGGGAATGTGACCAAGGATGGGCTGATGCTGGCGCGACAGGCCTCCTTTGGCGTGGGCGATCGGGATCCGGAGTACCTCGACGCCGTAGCGGTGGGGTATGCGGCGAATGGGAAGTTCGACCGAGCGACGGCCACGGCGAAGCGTGCTGTGGAATTGGCGCGTGCCGGGGGACAGCCTAACCTCGCCGCCGCGATCGCGCGCAAGCTGGCCTATTACGAGCGCGGTCAGGATCCGCGCCCCGCCGCGGCCGCTGCCGGGAAGGGCAAGACCGGCGGGACGACGGGGTAAGCGGACAGGACGGCTCCGGCCGGCTGAGGGCACTGCGGACCGAGATGACCACGCCACGGCTATTCTTCTGGGTGAAGGAGCAGATCCAGCCCTACCTGACCACCGCCGGGCGCGAGGCGCTCGGGAACCTCATCTGGATGATCCTCTGGACCGGCCTGAGCTACGGCTGCGGGCTGGCCGTCATCTTCACCCTCACGGCCACCCTCGGGCCGCAGCAGTACGGAGCCTACAGTACCGCGACCATCCTCTACTCCTACCTGATTCTGGTCGGCTCTGTCGGCGCCGGTGCTGTCGTCGTCCGCGAGGCCGCGCGCCCGGAGGAGGATAGCGCCCGCATCCTCGGCGCCTACTTTCGCCTCACGACCGCGACCTCGACCGCGGTGGCGCTGGCGGCGGCCGGCGGCGCCTGGCTGCTGTTCACCGCCCCGGACGAACGACTCCTCCTGACGCTGCTGGCCGTGGGAGTTCCCCCCCTGAGCGTCAGCGCCGTCCCGTTCTTCATCGCCCACCACCGCCAGGCCCGTAGCGCCGGCCTGACGTGCCTGGGCGAGGTGTTAGCGCTCCTGGCCATCCTCGCTCTTGACCGCGGCGGCGCCCTGACCCTGGTGGCCATCGGGGCCATCTACGCCGTGAAGGCCTGGGGGGTGTCGGTGCTGCTGTACCTGGTGTATCACCTCACCGTCCACCCCCTGCGCTGGTCCGCGCCCCGCGGCGAGGCGCGGCGGATGTGGCACTCGGCCTGGCCGCTCGTGCTGGCGGCGGTTGTCAACCTCGTTCCCCTCAACGCCGGCATCTTTTTCGTGCGCCCCGCCCACGGCGAGACGGCGGCGGCGGTCTACGGCATCGCTACCATGATCGCGACCGCGTACTACATGTTCGCCGCACTGGCCTTGCAGATCCTGCTGCCCCACATCCTCGGGCCGCACGGCCTCGAGCGGTGCTTCCTCCGCAAGCTGGCGGTTTTCGCTGTGGCGTTCTTCGGCGTGATGGGGCTGGCGTTCTTCGGCGCCGGCTGGCTCGCCATCGAGCTGGTACTCCCAGCGGCGTACCGCCCGGCCGTCGTTCCGATGGGATTGCTCCTCCTCGGGGCCGCCAACATGCTGCTCGCCAGCGTCGTTCACCAGTACCTCCTCCGGTTTCACCTGGAGCGGTTCGTCATGGCGGTGCAGGTAGCGGGTTGCGCCCTTTACGCGGGCGGCTGCCTGGTACTCGTGCCGGCGGCCGGTGACTGGGTCGCCGCCGGGCTTACGGTCCTGGTGACGCTCACGGCGGGCCTGGTCTGCCTCGTCAGGGTCGGAAAGGCTCTCGCGGCAGTCCGGCCGGACTCCGGGGACACCGGCATCTCCCCGACGGCGTGGGAGGAGGCGCCCCTCGGTCGCGCCAGGGAGCGATGAAACGGCCCGCCGGTGTGCCCGCCATTCCCCTTGTCCGGAGGCTCATCCATGCTCGGCCCGGTGTCCGCCCGCCGTGGGACGATCATTACCTTTTGCCTGCTGCTGTTCGGCTACGCCTACTTTTATCAAGGCGGCGGACCGAATCAGTTCAGCCGGATGGCCCTGACGGCCGCCCTGGTCAAGGACGGGACCGTCCGCATCGACTCGTTTCACCAGCTGACTTTCGACAAGGCGGTCAAGGACGGGCATTTCTACACCGATAAGGCGCCGGGCCTGTCGTTGCTGGCGGTTCCCGTCTACGCCCTGCTGCGCCTGATACTGGATTTATTCCCCGGACTCGACGCGCGGGATCGGCTCAACCTGGTGATGTACTTCTTGACGCTCCTGTCGGTGTCGTTGCCGGTGGCGGTGGCCCTGGCGGCTTTCTTTCGGCGGGCCTGGGCAGAGTCGGGCGGACGTGCCGCGTTCTGGGTCACAGTCGCCCTTGGGTTGGGCTCCCCGCTGGCCGTTTATGCCTCCCTGTTCTATGGCCACGCGCTCAGTGCGGCCCTGCTCTGGCTCGCCTTCCAGCTCGTCACGCCCGTCTCGCCCCCGGTGCCCGGGGAGCGGCCTGAGGCGCCTTTCTGGCGAGTCCCGCTGGCAGGCTGCCTGGCCGGCTGGGCCACGCTGACGGAACTCCCGACCGGGCTCATAACCGGGGTGTTGCTGGTGTACGTGTTCGCCTCACGGACGCGCGGCTGGCGCCCGGCCCTGGGGTATGTCCTGGGCGGCCTGCCGGCCCTGGGGATCCTGCTGGTGTACAACACGGCGGCGTTCGGCGCCCCGCTGGCGAACGGGTACGAGTACGCTTACCTGGACGTGTTTCGCGAGCAGATGTCCCACGGCATCATGGGCGTTACCGGGCCGAGTGTGCCGGCGGCCGTTGGCATCCTGGTCAGCCCGTATCGGGGTCTGCTGTTCTTCTGGCCGTTCTTTATCTTCTGCGTGCTCCCGGCGTTCCTCATCTTGCTAACACGCCGGCAGCTGCGTGGACCGGCGCTCCTGGCCGCGGTCATCGTGGGCGTTTACCTTGTCTTCGGCTGCAGCTACTACATGTGGACCGGGGGCGCCTCCTTCGGGCCGCGGCACCTTATCCCCTGCCTGCCGTTCGCGGCGTACCTGGTAGTCCGCGCGTATCACACCTCCCTGCGCTGGCTGGTGCCCGCAGTCACCGTGGCGTCGGTCGCGATCGTGCTGGTCGCCGTTGCCACGCTCGCCGAGTTCCCGGAAGGCATCCGTGCCCCACTATTCACGTTCGCCTGGCCGCACTTCGTCGCGGGGGTGTTGTCCGTGAAGGTGATCGGCCCGGAGGGGCGTTTCCTGATTCCCGCAGAGCCCCTGGCACCGAACCATCCGGCATTCTACGATGCGTGTAACCTCGGCGAGTTGCTTGGGCTGCGCGGTCTCGCCAGTCTCGTTCCGCTGGCCGTTGTCGCGGTGGTGCTGGGCGGCCTCCTCTGGCGGGTCAGTACCGCCCCGGATGAAGCGCCGGACCAGGCCGGCCCCACTCCGGGAAGGGCGCAAACCTGACGGGGATCGAGCGGCAGGCTCCGGGCGCCCCCAAGGCACTGCATGGCCGGCGGCGATCCGCGAGCTTCCGATTCGCCACCCACCCGAGCGGAAACGTGCCTGATACACGATCCGGTTAACCCTGTCCGAGCCGCGCACGCAGTTCTACCTCCCGCTGCTGCCCGGCGGGCTGTAATCTGGCTGCGCCGGGAATTCGGCGGGCGGGCCTGCGCGCTGTTCGGCCAACCGGCGTGCGATCACCGCCAGATTGTTGCGTTCTTCCTTCCCCCGGACTCTTGAAGGTTGCACCTCATGCAGGCGGTCCAATGGCTTTGGGAGACAATACCACGCCCCGACACGCTCCCGGCCAGGGAGGAGATGCATCTCTGGTGCGCGTCGCTCGACCTGCCCGAACCACACCTGGGTAACCTGGCAGCGACCCTCTCCTCCGACGAGCGGGACCGGGCCGCGCGGTTTCGCCTGCCCGTGCATCGGGATCGCTATCTCGCCGGCCGCGGAATCCTTCGGGCCATCCTCGGCAGCTATCTGGAGATCGACCCGGCCTCGCTGTCCTTCGGTTACGGGCCGCACGGCAAGCCGTTCCTGGTAGAGAGTCCGGGGGATGTTCGCTTCAACGCCTCGCACTCGGGGGACGTCGCCCTGTACGCGGTGGTCCGTGCCGCGGAAGTCGGTATCGACGTTGAGCGGCTCCGTCTGGTAGCCGAGACCGAGTACATCGCGGAACGGTTTTTCTCGCCGCGAGAACACGCCATCCTTGCCGCCCTGCCCCCCGAGGGGCGCCTGCGGGCGTTCCTTCACGCCTGGACGCGCAAGGAAGCCTACCTGAAGGCCATCGGCAAGGGGTTGCAGATCCCGCTCAGCGCTGTCGAGGTGTCGCTCGGTCCCGGCGAGCCGGCCCGGATCCTGAGCCTGGGCGGCGACACTGGCAGTGCCGGCCGGTGGTTCCTGCAAGATCTGGCGCCGGCGGCCGACCATGTAGCCGCCCTCGCGGTCGAGGGGGCGGGCTGGCGTGTCCGGTGCGGGCAGTGGCCGATCGGCGATCTCGCGCCAGGAACGGGCGCGCTCAGGGAGTGACGGAGAGCAGAAGTCTGGGCGATTGGTGAGAGTGCCTGTGGAGGAGGAAAGAAAGTCCACGGGTGGCGCCCCGTGGGGGCAGCGCTGGAGACTTGACCCACGGGACGCCACCCGTGGGCTTTCCCTCCCAGCCCCACGTTTTGGTAGGGGGTCAGGTCACTTGCCGGGCAGCGCCCAGATCTGGACCTCGCCGGCCATGTCGGCGGCGGCGAGGCGCGTGCCGTCCGGCGAAACCGAGACGGCGTGAATCCAGTCCTTGAACTGTCCGCCACGCGGCTGCCCCAGCGTCTTGACGAGCTTGCCGTCGTCGATGCGCCAGACGCGCACCGTCGTGTCGCGCCCCGACGAGAGCAGGTGCTTGCCGTCGGGGTGGAAGGCGAGGTCGGTGAGGCCGTTGAGGTGGCCGGGCGTCAACTCGCGCACCTTCTTGCCGGTCGCCGCGTCGAGGAGTGTCACCTTGCCGCTGGTGCCGTCGATCTCGCCGCCGCGACCGACGGCCAGCCACTTGCCGTCCGGCGAGTAGGCCGCCGCGGCGAGGATCTGCTTGTCGAAGGTCTTGCCGAGGTCCGCCTTCGGCGTGCCGGTCTGCACGTCCCACAGCCGGATCCCGGCGTGGCGGCCGGAGTCGAAGATGAGCGGAACGCGCTCGGACGCGACCAGCGACCGCGCGTCGGGCGAGATGGCCAGCGCGTACACCCACCCCTTCGCCTTCCAGCGGCGGACCTCCCTGGCGGCCTCGCGGTCCCAGACGAGGATCTCGCCCTTGTCGTCGCCGCTCACCAGAACGTTCCCGTCGCGGCTGAGCGTCAGGCCGAGCACCCAGTCCTTGTGGCCGGTGAGCGTGCGCGCCGCCTCGCACACCTCGACCTTGACCTCGACGGGCGGCGGGGCCTTCCGCTTGCGCACTACCGCCTCATCGCGCGCCCGCGCGTTGAGGACGACAGTCGCGGTGCGGACGGGAGCGGCCTGCATGTCCCAGTAGCGGATCGTGTGGTCGCTGCTGGCGGAGAGGAGCCAGCGGCCATCCGGCGTGACGAGCAGGCGGTTGATCGTGTTCGTGTGGCCGTGCAGGCGGCGGGCTGGCTTCGGCGCGGGGCCGCCGGCCTTCTCGGGCAGATCCCAGACGAGGATCTGGCCGACGTTGTTACCGGCAGCGACACGACCGTTGCCGATGAGGCAGACCGCCGTTACCCAGTCCTCGTCCCACGGCAGCTTCCACGCCAGTGCGGCCTTCTCGAAGTTGGCCGGCTCGCCGGCGCCGAGCGGGTGAACCACGGGAAGGCAGAGACACAGAGAAGACAGCAAAAGGAAAGTCGAGCGCCGGCAGCTCCAGACCGCGGACCGCCCCCCTTGTTTGTCGATCCTCGATCCTCGGCCGTCCATCTCGACCCTCGCTTTCGTGCTTCTCTGTGTTTCTGCGTCCCGGTGGTCTTTGTGCCAGCCCTCGCTGATGCTGCGGCTCGTATCCGGTTACCCGAGCAACGAGCGAATCGGGCGTGCCCCCTCGGGCGTGGCCCAGATCGGCCGCAGCCCGGCGTAGTGGCGGGCGCGCGGGTTGATGCCCAGCGCGGTGTAGATCGTCGCGAACAGATCGCCCTCGCTGACCGGGTTGTCGCGCACCTCGCGGCCGTCGGCGTCGGTGGCGCCGTACACCTGGCCGCCGCGAATCCCGCCGCCCGCGAGAACAATCGTCCACGCGCGGATGAAGTGATCGCGGCCAGCCCGGTTGTTGATGTACGGCGTGCGGCCCACCTCTCCCATCCACACGACGAGCGTGTTCTCCAACTGCCCGCGCTCCTGCAGATCCTGCAGCAGCCCGGACCACGCCGGGTCGAGTACGTCCATGTTCGCCTTGTGGCAGACGAAATTGTCGGCGTGGCTGTCGTAGTTGTCCTGGCCGATCTCGACGAACGGAACGCCGGCCTCGACGAGCTTGCGGGCCAGGAAGCACCCGCGGCCGAAGGCGGTGTCGCCGTAGCGCGCGCGTGCCTGCGGCCACTCGCGGCTGATGTCGAAGACCGACCGCGCCCGCATCAGTCGCAAGGCCCGCGCCTCGGCGAGGCGGTGCGCCTCGAACGGCTCGGCGCGGTGCTCGCGGGCAAACTCGTTCTCCACGAAGCGGAGCAGGTCGCCGCGGCGCTGCTGGGTCTGGGGACTGACGTAAGGCTCGGTGAAGTATGGCAGGCGGCCGTCGCGCCCGATCGTGAACGGGGCGTAGCGCGGGCCGAGGTAGCCGGCGCCGGCGTTGCCGGTCGGCCCCAGGCGCACGAAGCTGGGCAGGTCGGCGTCCGGGTTGCCGTTGTAGCGCGCAATCATCGCCCCGATCTCGGGGTGCGGCACCCGCTCGGCCTGCCGGTAGCAGGTGTGCATGTGGTAGATGCCGTCCGGGTGGTCCGGCGACTGGGTGCGCATGCTGCGGATGATGCCCAGCTTGTCGGCCATCCGGGCCAGGCGCGGCAGGTATTCGCAAACCTGGATACCGTTAACGTTCGTCTGGATCGGCCGGAACGGGCCGCCGGTGCGCCGTCCCGGCTTCAGGTCGAAGGTGTCCAGCTGGCTGGCCCCGCCGTTCATCCACAGCAGGATGCAGCGCTTCGCCTGCCGCGTGGTCTCGGCGGCAGCGGACTGGGTGTGGAACAGTCCGCCCCAGTTGGCGACGGCGGCCCCGCCCGCGGTGGCGAGCGCGCCCTTCAGGAAGGCGCGACGGCTGAGGTGCTCGTGCGCCGGGTGTGGTGTTCGCATGCCTGATCTCCGAGGTTTCGCCACAGATGAACACAGATCAAGACCCGACCGTCATCCCCTCGCCTGTTCCCGTCTCTCTTATTCTATTCTCTTTATCCGAGTTATCTGCGTTAATCTGTAGCCCATTTCTTTCAGTGGTTGAAGCGGAACTCCGAGCAGCTGACGAGCACCCAGATCGCCTCCTCGACCAGGGCGGACGTCGCCCGCGGGTCGGACGTCAGGTGCTGGACGAAGCGCTGCCGTTCGGCGGCGCTTGGCGGCCGGCTCAGGATCGAGAGGAACAGCCGCTCAACGCGCTCCTCCCACGGCGCGGTGGACTTCGCCAGCACGTCGGCGAGATTGCCCTTGCGCGCCTGGATGATCTGGCGGATCTGGCCGCTGTTGTTCAAAAACAGGTGTTCGCCGAGGCTCCCCTGGAAGTGGCCCTGACCGTCATTCGGCGACCCGAAGTAGAGCGGGAAATACGTCTCGGCCCCGGTCTGCTGCCACTTCAACCCGGTCGCGGCGAAGTTCGTCGCCGTCCGGATCGCCGCCATCAATTCCTCCGACGATAGCGGCCGGACGCGAGCGCGCTCGAACCCCACCGGCATCGCGTCGGTCCCCTCACCCCGGCAGGCGAGCTGGTACGTCTCGGTGTTGACCAGTTCGCGGATGAAACCCTTCAGGTCGAAGCGGGTCGCGACGAGGTGGCGGGTTAGCGTGTCGAGCAGAGCCGGGTGGGTCGGCCGGTTCTTGCCGCTGAGGTCATCGACGGGGTGAACGATGCCGCGGCCGAGGAACTGCGCCCAGACGCGGTTGACGGCCGCTCGCGCGAAGTACGGATTATCGGCCGCGGTCACCCACGCCGCCAGCTTCTCCTTGCGCGAGAACAGGGGCCGCGGCAATTCCTTCTTGCCCCTCAGGTCCGGTTCCTTGAACCCCCTGGGGGTCGGCGGCTCATTCAGTTCCGGGCCGTTGAGGAACTTGGGCCGGACGGGCGTACCCTTCTGGCCGGGCCGCTGCTCCTTCACCGACCCGGTAAACAGTACCTCGCCGGTACTCTTCTCACCGATGCGGAACTGGCCCTTGCCGCCCTCGACGACGACCAGGCGGACGAAGAAGCCGGCCATGCCGTAGAAATCGCGCTGCGTCAGGCTCTCGAACGGGTGGTCGTGACAGCGGGCGCACTGCAACTGGGTGCCGAGGAAGAGGCGCGTGACCGCGACGGTCGCCTCCTCCGGCTGGTTGCGGAACTGGACGTAGAACAGTTCCGGCCCCTCCTTCTCCGCCAGGAGCAACTCGCGCACCCACTGGTCATACGGCTCGTTGGCGGCGAACTTCGCGGCGAGCCACTTCCTGAACTCGTCCCGCTTGCGCGTGGCGTCGCCGCCCGGCGGGTTGCGGCCGAACAGCGTAAGATCCCAGACGTCGGCCTGGTGGGCGGCGAAGCGTGGGTCGGCGAGCAAGCGGTCGATGAGTTTGGTGCGCTTCTGCGAGTCGGTGTCGGCGAGGAAACGCTTGACCTCGTCGTATGTCGGGATGGTGCCGACGAGGTCGAGGTAGACGCGGCGCAGGAAAGCGGCGTCATCCGCCCGCGGCGCTGGCGTCGCCTTCTCGCGCTGCCACCCGGCCCGCACCTCCGCGTCGATCATCTGGCGGAGCGGTTTGTCCTCGGCACGGCCAGGAGCGGCGGCACCGATCACAAGCAAGAAGGCAGCGGGGGCGCCGATTCGATTCGCGAGGCAGGGGAGCATGGTGGGGCTCCGTCGGGGTGGCAGGTAAACGGATAGTCATCTTACCGCACCCACGCCCTCCGAAGCCAGGGGGTGTTGAAAAAACAGTGGGATTGTAAATGTGTCAATGGTGCCAGCGGTCTCCTGGAAAGCCCACGGGTAACGCCCCGTGGGCTTTTTACAAGCAACCTCGTTCACGGCCTGTCGGACACACGGGCCGGCAGCGGCGGCAGCACCTGGACGGGATCATTGCCCGCCGGGAGAGGAGTGGGGTGCGGCAGCCCGGTCCCGACCGGCTCGGCCGGCGGTTCCAGCCTCGCCCCGGGCGGGAGCGGGAGGGCGCCGCCGATGGCCGGCGCTGCGGCGGGCGGCTTCGGCGGCTGGTCCGTTGCGCTCTCCGCGGCGTCGGCCGGACTCGGGTCCGGGAGGTGGGTCGGCGCCGGCGGGCAGAGCATGCCGCGCTCCGTCAGTTCCTGGGCCGGGTTGCCGAGGGCGCGGTACAGTCGGAATTGCGCCCGGTTGTAGTCGGCCGCCGCCGCGTAATAATCGCCGTATGCCTGGGCCAGCGCCTGCACAGCCGCGACCGCCTCCTGCGGGCGGATCACCAGCTGGAGCAGGTTGCCCGCCCCGCGCGTCTGCCCCAGTCCCTCGAAGTTCTTCGTCGCCGACGCGACGGCGCTGCGCGTGCCTTGCTCCGCCTCGCGCAGCCGCAGGGCCGCCGACCGGGCCTGGGCCAGCGCCTGCACCACCTCCGCCGCGATCCGGTCCTGAACGCGCGTTTGCTCCAGCAGCGAGAGGTGGTACTCGGCCTTGCTGGCGTTGACGCGCGCCATGTTCCCCAGGCCGAGGTTCTGCAGCTCCCACAGGAGCTGGATGTCGAAGTCGCTGCGCATGCTGAAGTCGCCGATGCGGTCGTTGATCCCGCCGCCGAACGCGCCGGCCGCCAGCGTGCCGGCGGGGTTGGTGGACGCGCCGCGCAGCCATACGCTGGGGATCAGCGGGCGCCAGCGCTCCTGCCGAACGCGCTGCAGGGTGGCCTGGACGAGAGCCTGCCGCGCCGCGAGTTCGGGCCGGCTGGCCCGGGCCAGCGCGATGAGCTGCTCCGGCGGACATTCGGGCTTGACGAGGTGGATGAGCAGGTGCGGCGGCTCCAGCGGGCTGACCAGGGCCGCGGCATCGAGCCGCAGCAGCCGCGCCAGCTCGGCGCTGGCAACCTGCCAGCGCTCGCGAGCCGTCTGGACGGCCTGCCGCCGACGGGCCAGTTCGGCGCGAGTGCGGTCGGCCTCGGCCTGGGGCGCAAGACGTGGAGCCAGCTGCTCAGCCCGGCGCACCAGTTCCTCGGCCCGGCGGACGGTGTCGATGGCCCCGGCCAACTCACCGCGTGCCTGCTGGACGTGGAAGTACGCCTCGGCGACCGCGAGCAAGGTGTCGTTGCTGGCCGCCTGCAGGTCGGCGTCGCGGGCGCGCACTACCTGGCGGGCCGCCAGCGGCGCGAACACCGCGTCGGTGACGGCGAAGACGGCGCTGGGGCCGACGCCGAACAGCAGGGCGCTCTTGCTGGTGCCGAAGATGGTCCCGCCGACGTCCTGCAACTGGCCGTCGTGGCGGTAGTAGTCGGCGCCGAAATACACGGTCGGGAGCCACAGCACCTGGGCGCGCTGCAGCTCAGCGCTGGCGACGCGGATGCGCTCGGACGCGATCGCGATATCGAGCGGCCGAACCTGGCTGAGGTGCAGTGCGGTCGGGAGGTTGATCGGGAGCGGCTGGTCACAGGGGGTCGCCAGCGGCGGGGCGAGTCCGGCGGGGGCGACCCCGCACGTCGCCATGGGAGGCGGCATGGGTAAGACGCGGTCTTCGGCGAAGACGGAGCGGACGGCCATGCCGGCGCCAGCCGTCCCCACGACAACCAGCAGCGCCAGGACCGCACGCCGGGACCAGCTACGGTTCCGCATCTTACCTCCTCCTCCCAGGCGCAACGGGCGCCGGAATGGCGTTGCTCGCCCGTGACGGTTATATCGGGCGTGCCGGTTCTCCCGCGCCAGCCAAAGGCGATAAAAAAGCGGACGCCGCCTTTCGCTCAAGGCAGCGCGCGAAACGACACACCTACCCACCAGCCCGGAGCGCCAGCGCCGGACGCAACAAGCGTCCGGCGCTGGCGTTCCGGGCTGGCAAAACGCACCCCGGGGGAACGACGGTAATGGTCCTGGCGCTCGGTCTGGTGGTGATCTTCCTGGCCGTCGTGGCGGTTTACCGCGGCATCGACGTCCGCCTGGCCCTGCTCGGTGCGGCCCTGGCGCTCGGCGCGCTCGGCGGCCAGCCGATGGCAATTGTGCGCGTCTTCCTGGCCACGTTCTCCAACGAGCGCTTTGTCGTCCCGATCTGCACGGCGATGGGGTTCGCGTATGTGCTGCGCTACACCGGGTGCGACCAGCACCTGGTTCACCTCCTCATCCGCCCCGTCCAGCTCGTCCGCCCGCTGCTGATCCCGGGCACCGTGGCGGTCGGGTTCCTGGTGAACGTCCCCGTCGTCAGCCAGACGAGCACCGCGGTCACGCTCGGGGCGGTGGTCATCCCGATCCTGCTGGCGGCGCGCCTGACTCCGGTCACGATTGGGGCAGCGCTGCTGCTCGGCGCCTCGATCGGCGGCGAGCTGTTCAACCCGGGCGCGCCGGAGCTGCGCACCAGTGTTGAGGAGACAGAGGCAGCCGCCCAGGGTCTTCACAAGGCCTCACCCGGGCTGACCACCGCGGAGGTGGTGGCGCAGATCGCTCCGCTCAACTTCCTCGGCCTGGCGGGCGCGACGAGCGTCTTCTGGTTCCTGTCGATCCGGGCCGAACGGCGTGCCCAGGCAGGGCCACCGTCCGATGGCTCCACGGTATCGGAGTCCGCCGCAGCGAGCACCGCCCCGCCGTCCACCGGGGAACAGACCTTCCTTCCGACCACCGGCAGCGAGGCGAATCCGGGGGAGTTCCGCGTCAACCCGGCGAAGGCGCTGATTCCGCTGTTGCCCCTGCTGCTGCTGTTCCTGACCGCGCCCCCGCTGCGGCGGGTGGAGATCCCGCCGGACTGGCTGCTGGAGGCACCGAAGAAAACCGGACGCGCCGCGCGAACCGGACCGGCTTCGCCGCCCCGGACGTACGAGCAGCTGGCGCCTGCGGAACGGGGGCTGTTCGACAGTCGCCTGATCGGAGCCGCGATGCTGGTCGGCGTCGTGGTCGCCGCGCTGGCGACCTGGGGCAAGGCGCTGGGAGTGGCGGCCGCGTTCTTCGGCGGGGCGGGGTACGGATTCACCCACATCATCTCCCTGATCGTGACGGCCAACTGCCTGGGCGAGGGGGTAGCCGCCATCGGCCTGGCCGATCTGTTCGGCGAGCTGATCCGGGCGGCCCCGTGGCTGCTGCTGCCGCTGGCCGGGAGCCTGCCGCTCGGGTTCGCGGCGCTGTGCGGGTCGGGTATGGCCTCGACCCAGAGCCTGTTCGCGTTCTTCGCCGAGCCGGCGCTGCAGCTCGGGATCGACCCGGCCCTGGTCGGAGCAGTTGTGTCGCTTGCGTCGGCAGCCGGCCGGACGATGTCCCCGGTGGCGGCAGTCGTCCTGATGTGCGGCACGCTGACCGGGACCAGCCCGCTCGACCTGGCCCGCCGCGTCGCCATTCCATTACTGGCGGGGATGGCCGCCGTCATCGTGGCCGCTATCTTCATGGCATCGGGCTGAGGGCGACCCCTGGCTCCTCGAGTGCCTGCCAGCCCCGCTTGCCACCACAAGGATTCCCACCATGATCGTCTTCGATGCACACCTCGACCTCGCCTGGAACGCCATCGACTGGAACCGCGACCTGCGCCAATCGGTCGAGCAGATCCGCCGCAACGAGGCGGGCATGGAGGGGAAGGGCCGCGGCTGCAACACGGTCGCATTCCCGGACCTGCGCCGCGGCAAGGTCGCAGTCTTCATCGCCACCCTGCTGCCGCGGCTGTACCGGCCGAACCTGATGCCGGCCATCCAGCGCTACTCGTCAATGCAGGCCGCCTACGCCGCCTCTTACGGCCAGCTGGCGTACTACCGGGCGCTGGAGCAGGACGGCCTGCTGCGCTGGATCAAGGACGCACCGACGCTCGACGCGCACATCACCGCCTGGCAGCGCGACGAGGAGACGACGACCGAGCCGCTCGGGTTCATCCTGAGCATGGAGGGGGCCGATTCGGTCCTGTCGCCGGAACAGGTGGAGGAGTGGTGGCACGCCGGCCTGCGCATCATCGGCCCAGCGCACTACGGCGTCAGCCCCTACGCCCACGGCACCGGCACCGAGGGCGGACTGTTCCCGGACGGTCCGGCGCTGCTGCGCGCGATGGAGCGCGTCGGCATGATCCTCGACGCGACCCACCTGTCGGACCAGTGCTTCGACGAGGCGCTCGACATCTACGGCGGGCCGGTGCTGGCCAGCCACCATAACTGCCGCGCCCTGGTGCCGAACCAGCGGCAGCTGACCGACGACCAGATCAAGCGTCTGGTGAGTCGCGGCGCGGTGATCGGGACGGCGCTCGACAACTGGATGCTGCACCCCGACTGGGTGCGCGGCGAGAGCGATCCGAAGCTGGTCAAGCTGGAGGCGATGGTCGATCACATCGATCGGGTGTGCCAGCTGGCCGGTAACCCGCGCCACGCCGCCGTCGGCACGGACCTCGACGGCGGGTTCGGCAAGGAGCAGTCGCCGTGTGACCTGGACACGATCGCCGACCTGCAACGGCTGCCCGAGTTGCTGCGGCAGCGCGGCTACAAGGACGAGGCGATCGAGGGTATCCTGCACGGCAACTGGGTGCGCTTCTTCCGCGAGGCGTGGTCGAAGGGGCGCTAAAGAGGACGCGCCCAGCGGCGGCGGACCGCTAGCAAATCCGCGGCAGCTGCTCGCCCGCCAGCATCGCCACGACGCGCTCGCCGCCGATCAGCGTTCGCATCGTTACCAGCCCCGGATGCTCCGCCACCACCGAACCGACGACAGCCGCGCCGCGGCCGAGGGGGTGGGAGCGCAGTGCGGTCAGCGCCCGGTCGGCGTCTTCTTCGGGGACCACCGCCATCAGCCGTCCCTCGCAGGCGACGTAGAGCGGATCCAGCCCGAGCAGCTCGCACGCCGCCCGCACCTCGGGGCGCAGCGGGACCGCCGACTCGGTCAGCTTGACCCCCACCCGCGACGCCGCGGCCAGCTCGTTCAGCGCGCTCGACAGCCCGCCGCGCGTCGGGTCACGCATGCACCGGACCGACGGGCACGCCTCCAGCAGTACCCGCACCAGGTCGTTCAGCGGGGCCGAGTCGCTCTCCAGGACCGTCTCGAACTCCAACCCCTCGCGCACCGACAGGATGGCGATGCCGTGGTCGCCAAGCGTCCCCGACACCAGCACCCGGTCGCCGGGCCGGGCGTGGCGGATCGACAGCGAGACGCCGTCGGGGACGGCGCCGACGCCGGACGTGGTGATGAAGACGCCATCGCCCTTGCCGCGATCCACTACCTTCGTGTCGCCGGTGACCAGCGCCACCCCGGCCTCGCGGCAGGCGTCGCGCATCGACGCGACGATGCGCCGCAGGGCGTCCAGCGCCAGCCCCTCCTCGAGGATGAACGCCGCCGACAGCCACAGCGGCCGCGCTCCGCCGACCGCCAGATCGTTCACCGTCCCGTGAACCGCGAGCCTGCCGATGTCGCCGCCGGGGAAGAACAGCGGTCGCACCACGAATGAGTCGGTCGTGAACGCCAGCCGCGGCCCGCCCTCGGCGAGGGTGACGGTCGCCTGGTCCTCCAGCGCCGCGAGTACCTCGTTGTCGAACGCCGGCAGGAAGACCTGACGCAGCAGGTCGGCGCTGAGGCGCCCGCCGCTGCCGTGGCCGAGCCCCACCTGCGCGTGGTCGGCGAACGGGATGGGACAGTTCAGCTGCCCGAAGTCGATCGGCTCCATGTCAGCTCCTGCCCGGGGTCGTCGAACTCGCTGGCGGACCCGACAGGCCCGGGGCGGCCGCCAGTCGCAGCCGGCCGTAGTTGTAATAGGCGGCGCAGGCTCCCTCCGAGGAAACCATTGTCGCGCCGAGCGGCGTCTGCGGGGTGCAGCGCGTGCCGAACGCCGGGCACTCGTGCGGCTTCTTCAGCCCCTGCAGGATCAGCCCGCTGATGCACTCCGGCGATTCCTCGACCTTCAGTTCGCCGACCGCGAAGCGAGCCTCGGCGTCAAAGTCGGCGTACTCCGGCCGCAGGCGATAGCCGCTGCGCGGGATGACCCCGATGCCGCGCCACTTGCAGTCGCCGACCTCGAACACCTCCTCGATGGCGCGCCGGGCGTGGCGGTTGCCCTCGCGCCGCACGGCCCGGGCATACTGGTTCGCGACGCCGACACGTCCCTCCTCCAGCATGCGCACGCAGCGGTAGACGCCCTCGAGCAGGTCGAGCGGCTCGAACCCGGTGACGACGATCGGCACCTGGTGGCGGTCCGCCAGCGACTCGTACTCCTCGTACCCCATCACCGTGCAGACGTGGCCGGCGGCGAGGAACCCCTGCACGCGGTTATCCGGCGAGGAGAGAATGGCGGTCATCGCTGGCGGGACGAGGACGTGCGAGACGAGCAGGGCGAAGTTCGGCAGCCTGCGCCGCTTCGCCTCGCGCACCGCCAGCGCGTTCGTCGGCGCGGTCGTCTCGAACCCGACTGCGAAGAAGACGACGGTGCGGCTGGGGTTCTGCTCGGCGAGGCGCAGGCAGTCGAGCGGCGAGTAGACGATGCGCACGTCGCCGCCGGATGCCTTGACCGCGAACAGATCGCGCCGGCTGCCGGGGACGCGCAGCATGTCGCCGAAGGAGCAGAAGATCACGTCCGGCCGCGCCGCGATGGCGAGGGCTCGGTCGATCAGTTCGAGCGGGGTGACGCACACCGGGCACCCGGGTCCGTGGACGAGCGTGATCTCAGGCGGCAACAACTCGTCCAGGCCGTGCTTGATGATGGTGTGGGTCTGCCCGCCGCACAGCTCCATCAGCATCCACGGCCGGGTGGTCGCCGCCCGAATCGCGTGACGGAGTTTCTCGGCGGCGGCCGGGTCGCGGTACTCGTCGAGGAATTTCATGGCGTCTCCTCCAGCCCTCGCTGCAGGTCTTCCAGCTCGTTCATCTTCTCCAGCATGGCAAACACCGCGCTCGCCTCCGCCTCGTCGATGCGCGAGAGGGCGAAGCCGACGTGGACGAGGACGTACTCGCCGAGGACCGCATCCGGGACGTACTCCAGGCAGACGCGCTTGATGACCCCGCCGAACTCGACCCGGGCCATCTGCATGTCGTGTTCGCGGTATACCTCGACCACCTTACCGGGAATCCCCAGACACATCGTCCTCTCCCTCCTGCAGCGCGTACGCCGCAACCGCCAGCTGCCCCAGGCACAGGCCGCCGTCGTTGGGCGGCACGCGCTGGTGGCGGCAGGCGCGGAATCCGTCGGCCGTCAGCCGCGCGACCGCCTCGCGCAGCAGCAGCGCGTTCATGAACACTCCGCCGCTCAGCACCACGACTTGCAGGCCCGCCGCCTCCCGCAGGCGCGCACACACCCGCGCGATGACCTCGACCAGCGTCGAGTGAAAGCGCCGCCCGATCCGCCCCGGTGTGACCCCGCGGCGCACGTCCTCGGCCACGGCGGCGATCAGCGGGCGCGTGTCGATCTGCAGGGCCTCGGCAGCCGTCGCGGGTTCGGCGAGGGCGAACGGGTAGCACCCGTCCGGCGCCACTCCCGACGCGGCCCACTCCAGCTCCATCGCGGCCTGGCCTTCATAACTGACGCGATCGCGCACCCCGGCGAGGGACGCGACGGCGTCGAACAGTCGGCCGGCGCTGGACGTGAGCGGAGCGTTGATGCGGCGCCGGAGCATTTGTCCGACGACGTGCAGCACCGAAGGCGCGATGCGCTTCCGCAGCGCCTCGTATTCCAGCCCCGCGTCGGCGAGGTGGGCAAGTGCCACGCGCCACGGCTCGCGCACCGCCTGGTCCCCGCCCGGCAGCGCGACGTAGCGCAGGTGCGCCGCACGCCGGTACGCACGATACCCGCCGACCAGGAACTCGCCCCCCCAGATTGCCCCGTCCGTCCCGTACCCGGTCCCGTCGAGTGACACCCCGATGACATCGCCCTCCAGGCCGTGCTCCGCCATGCAGCTCGCCATGTGGGCGTGGTGGTGCTGTACCGCCAGCCGCCGCAGCCCGCGCGCCGCCGCCCACTCCACGGCGTAGCGGGTCGAGACGTACTCCGGGTGCAGGTCGTGGACGACCGCCTCGGGCGTGAGATCGAACAGCCCCTGGTAGTGCCGGACCGCCTCGACGTAGGCCCGGTTCGCCTGGTAGTGATCGAGGTCGCCGAGGTGGTGGCTGAGGAAGGCGTGGCGGCCGCGCGCGAGGGCGAACACCGCCTTGAGTTGTCCGCCGACGGCGAGGACCGGCCGCGCGCACGCGAACGGCAGCGGCAGCGGCTCCGGGGCGTGGCCGCGCGCGCGGCGCAGCGGCAGCTCGGCGCCGGCGACGATGCGCGTCACCGAGTCGTCGCAGCGCAGGTGGATCGGCCGGTCGTGCGTCAGGAACAACTCCGCGATTCCGTGCAGCCGGTCCAGGGCATCGCGATCCTCGTAGGCAATCGGCTCGTCGGAGCGGTTCCCGCTGGTCATCACCAGCGGAGCGCCGCCGAGGTCGTGCAGGAGCAGGTGGTGCAGGGGCGTGTACGGCAGCATCACCCCCAGGTGTGGGTTGCCCGGTGCCACCCCTTCCGCGACCGCAGCGTTCGCCAGTCGGGGGAGCAGCACGATGGGCCGGCGCGGCGTGAGCAGCAGTTCGCGCTCGTCCGCCTCAACGACACACAGTTGCTCGGCCGCGGTCACGTCCGGGACCATGACGGCAAACGGTTTCTCGTCGCGCTGCTTGCGGCGCCGCAACTCGCCCACTGCCTGGGCGTCGTCGGCGCGGCAGGCGAGGTGATAGCCGCCCAGTCCCTTGACGGCAAGAATGGCGCCGCCGCGCAGCGCCGCGACCGCGTGCGTCAGGGGATCACCATCGATCGGGGCGCCGTGGGCGTCGAGCAGGTGCAGGCGCGGGCCGCAGGTGGGGCAGGCAGTCGGCTGGGCGTGGAAACGGCGGTCGGCCGGGTCGTCGTACTCGGCCCGACAGGCGGGGCACATGGCGAAGCCGGCCATCGTGGTGCGCGGCCGGTCGTAGGGGACGGCGCGGACGATCGTCAGCCGTGGGCCGCAGTCGGTGCAGTTCAGGAACGGGTAGCGGTAGCGGCGGTCGGCCGGGTCGAAAAGCTCGGCCAGGCAGGCGGCACAGGTCGCCAGGTCGGGCGCGACGAAGACCGGACCGGCCTCGTCCTCGGTGCTTGCGTCAATGCAGAATGTCTTCTCGCCGCGGGGCGGGGTCGGCTGCCAGGACACGCTGGCGATGCGGGCCGCGGGCGGCGGGCGGGCGGTCAGTTCGGTCTGAAAGGAATCGAGCGCGGCCGGCTCGCCCTCGACCTCGATGCGCACGCCGCCCGTCTCGTTCCGTACCGACCCGCCCAGACCCAGCCGCCGGGCCAGGCCGTAGACGTAGGGCCGGAAGCCGACCCCCTGGACGATCCCAGTAATTTCGATCAGGCGGCGCGCCACCCGATACCCTCTCCCACGACGCCCGTTTTACACTATAGGGAAGGGCCGGCGGGCATACAACCGCGCCGGGCGAGCGACAGAATGGCACGCGGGTTGCACCTCTGCGTCTTCTCAGGGGCAGCTTGCCCGCCGCGACGCGAGAGGAAGCCATGATCGCGAAGCTGAAAGTCTTGTGGGACGTCCTCAAGCAGACCGCCTCCGAGTGGAGCAACGACAACGCGCCGCGGTTGGGGGCGTCGCTGGCGTTTTACACCATGCTCTCGCTCGCACCGCTCCTGGTGGTGGTGGTCGCGTCCGCCGGCATGGCGTTCGGCGAGGAGGCGGCCCGTGGGGAACTGGTCAACCAGATCGAAAGCATGATCGGCCCGGAGGGGGCCAGCGCCGTGCAGACCATGCTGGCCAACGCTTACCAACCGACCGTCGGGATCTGGGCCACCAGCATCAGCGTCGTCGTCCTCCTCGTCGGTGCGACCGGGGTATTCGTCGAACTGAAGGACTCGCTAAATATCATCTGGGACGTGCCCCCGCGCCAGACGAGCGGGGTGTGGAACATGATCAAGAGCCGGCTCCTGTCGTTCGCCATGGTCCTGGGCATCGGCTTCCTGCTGCTGATCTCGCTGGTGCTGAGTGCGGTGCTGGCCGCGGTGAGCAATTTCTTCGGCGGCGCCGGCCCGGCGGGCCTCTGGCGTGCCCTTGAGCTGGTCGTGTCTTTCGGCGTGCTCACCCTGCTGTTCGCGATGATCTACAAGTTCCTCCCGGACGTTCAGATCACCTGGGGGGACGTGTGGGTGGGGGCGGCGCTGACGGCCGCGCTGTTCACGCTGGGCAAGTACCTGATCGGGCTGTACCTGGGCAGCAGCAGCTTCGACTCGACCTACGGAGCGGCCGGTTCGCTCGCCGTGTTCCTCATCTGGGTGTACTACTCCGCGCAGATCGTGTTCTTCGGCGCGGAGCTAACCGAGGTGTACGCGAACCGCTTTGGCTCGCGACTGCAGTATCGCAAGGAGGCCGCACACACCGAACATGGCGAGCCCGGCGCGGGCGAGCACTGCCCCGCCGGCCAGCCGGAGCACGTCGGGACCGACAAATGTTAGCAGCGGTTGCCAAACCTGCCGACTAACCCCGAGCGCCAGCGCAGGGCCGCCCCGCGCTGGCACTCGGGGTTAGTTTGGCAACCACTTCCTGGCGCCTCGGTGCCGCCCTCCTGGATCTGCTCACCTTGCCTTGAGGGCGTCCTGGCCGCTCGTGAGCCACTCCAGGTTAAACCGCGCGAACGCGATCTTTTCGTAGGGCGACTTCTGCCCGCGCTCGTACAGGCAGCCGATCGTGCGGTCCGGCAGGACCACCAGGGCCGAGTACGCCGCCGGCCCCGCCGCCAGCTCCCGGGCGACCGGCCACGTCGCGCCCTCGTCGTAGCTCAGGCGCACCGTCATCTTCTCGCGCTTCGTGCTCGCCGGGTTGCTGAACAGCAGCCGGTCCTTGCCGCCGTCCTTCGCCAGGGTGTAGCGCAGCAGGCTCGCCTGGCAGACCGGCTCGATCAGCGCGTTGTCCAGCTTCACCGGCCCCCACGTCAGCCCGCCGTCCTTGCTCGTCGCGACGGCCCGGCGGTTCTTGCCGTGGTAGCTGCGCATGTTGATCAGGAGCGCGCCGTCGGCGCGCTCGATCACCTGACACTCGTTCGTGTGCTCGCCCAGCACCCCGCCGACCTGCCACGTTTTGCCGTTGTCGTCGCTATAGATGACGTGCGCGTGCCGCGCCCGGTTGCCGAGCAGGTTGTGGTCGCACGGGATGACCAGGCGTCCGCTCCGCAGCTGGATGCCGCATCCGGGGCCGGTCGCGTACCAGGTCCAGTTGGGGCGGCGCGTGGTCATGGAGATCTCGACCGGCTTCGCCCAGGTGGCGCCGTCGTCGGTGCTCTTCGTGAGCCACACCGTTCGACCGCCCTTGCTGGTGCCGTCGCGGATCACCTTCTCGGTTTCGTTGCCGAGGTTCTTCGTCAGCGGCAGCCAGATGGTGCCGGTTGTCCGATCCACCACCGGGCACGGGTTGCCGACCGTGTCCGGTCCGAAGTCGGCGACGACCTGCAGCGGCCCCCACGTCTTGCCGCCGTCCGTGCTGCGCCGCAACACCACGTCGATGTTGCCGGTGTCGCTGCGGCCGTTCTTGCGGCCCTCGCAGAAGGCCAGAAGCGTCCCCTTGCGGGTGAGGATCGCGGCCGGGATGCGGAACGTGTGGTAGCCGTCCTTGCCGGACACGAAAACGTCCCCCTCCTCCGCCCGCGCCTCGCTGGCGGGCGTGGCACGGACTCCCAGCAGGGCGAGGAGCAGGAACGGGAGCAGGCGAGACATGACGAACCTCCGGGTTGAGGGATGGCGCGGAGACACTGTATGGAAGGGAGCGGCCCGCGGCACCACCCCGCAAGCCGCGCTGCGGCGATGTGCGGATTCAAAACAGGGAGTGTGCAGACGTGGCTCTGCGGGGATTGCCGGGATCCCTGACGCGCGACCCAGCCCAGGCTTTCTCTGGGCTCCGATACCGATTCGCCGTGGCGGTTCTTCCTGCCGCTTGCGGTCGTCGCTTCGGCTCATCCCTTGCATCCGATCAACGGGGGATGGTGAGGAGCCCGCCCGGCCGGCGGGGCAGCGAGGACAGGAACTGGTCGCGCGTCGTGCCCGCGCTGAGGCGGCTGGCAGCGAGGCCGGCGGCGAACGGCGTCGCCAGGCTGGTGCCGAACGCGACGCCTGCCTGATCCTTGCCCAGATCGAGGCGGTCGTAGGCGAACACGTCGGGGGAGAGCAGGTTCTCCAGATTCGGCGGCGGCCCCTTGGCGCTGTACGGCTCGGGGCGCCCCGCCAGGTCGGCCGCGCCCACGGTCACCAGTGAGCGTGCGTCCCCCGGCATACCGACGTTGCCCAGCGTGGTCGGGAAATCGAGAAACACCACCTGGCCCTTCCCACCTGCCGCGTCGTCGGCCACGGTGACGAACAGCCGCGGGCTCAGCTCCCACCGTTTCTCCAGCGCCGGCAACGTGGCCACCCCGAGCGGGCGCAGGCCGGTCGGCGTCAGCCCCGACACCTGTCCCACCCACTCGCGACCGCTGCGCGGGTCTACCAGGAGCGTCCAGCGCGCGGGAACTTGCCGCTCCAGCCGTACCGCGTACCGCCCGTCCTTGGCGATGGGAAACTCCACCGCCATCTCGTAGGTCGAGCGGTTCGGCTGGTTGTCCAGGCGGCGCGGGGTGCCGTAGGAAACCGCGACCACGTCCAGGGCGTCCGCGGGGAGCGCCTTTCCCGCCGGGTCGCGCTGCCGCAACACGATCAGCCGCAGTTCCGCGAGCGGGATGCGGTAGCGATCCTCCTCCCCCGGCCGGATGAAATAATCCGGGTCGTGCGGCTCGCGCCACTGCACCGCCACGCGCGCCTTCACGCCGGCCGGCAGGTCCGGGACCGTATCGCCGCCGAACGGCCGCCAACCGAGGAAGTTCAGCTCCCGCGTCCACCGGCCAGGCGGCATCGCACCGGGTCCGGCGAACTCCATCGCCCCGTTGCCGTCGTCGTCGCGGAACGGGCCGGCCCACGTCTGGCCGCCGGTGTTCCCGGCCGACTGGAACCACAGCGCCCGGTATCGGGAGAAGTCGTCGAACCACCGGCTCAGCGGACTGCTGCCCCCCAGCGGGTAGCCGTCCGCCCACGCCAGCGAGCAGGAGACAACGTGCGTCCCCCGGAGGGCGAGCAGATCCTCCATCAGCCGCAGGTAACGCAGCTCGCGCTGGCGGAAGCGCTGCTCGTCGCGCTCGAACTCCGCAAGCCGCAGGGCGTGCCAGCGCCGGGCGCTGTACAGCCACGCCCCGACCGGCCCGAGGATACCGAACTGCCGGTCGAAGTCCGCCTCGTCCTCGAACGTCTCCAGGACGCGCCGCCGCTCGGCCAGCAGCGCCGCGCGGCGAGCCTTGAGTTCGTTGGCGGCGACCACCAGCTCATCGCGGCGCAGCTCCAGGTACGCGGACGTGACCGGCTCGCCGTTGAGGTAGGCCGCCGCCTCGCGGAGCATGTGCGGGGCTGCCGGGTCGATCCGCAGGAGCGTCAACTCCGCCTCGGGGGCGGCCAGGGCGAGCGCCAGCGCGCATCGGGTGCCGTGGCCGAGACGCTTCGGATCGGGCGGGAGCGGGTCCGGGAACAGCTCGGCGCTGCGCTGGGCGGTCAGATCAACGTGTCGCGTGCCGGCTGGGAGGCGGCCGGTCGAGATCAGCTCCTCGTGGCCGTGGAAGTCGCCGTCGATGACGACGACGCGCACCCCGCGCCCGCGAAATCCGCGCCGGTGCAGCGCGGTCAACCCACTCTCCCCCAGCGCCCGCGCGTTGTCAGCCGCGACGCGGACGCCTGGATCGACGGCCACGCGCGGCGGGCGGGCCAGGCGGACGACGGACACGAGCGGCAGCGCGGCCAGCCCGCGCGCCTGCCCGGCGCGGGCCAGGCCGGTGACGTATGCCCCCAGCCGGCCCTCGACGAAGAGGCTCGGGGCGGCGGCGGTCAGGGCGTCTTGCCACGAGCGGTCGCGGTCGTCCGGCGTGTACGCGAGGATCACCTCCAGGCGAACCACCTCGTCCTGGGTGGCCTTGCCAGCGACGAGAGCCCACAGGTCGTCCGCGATCTTGTTCAGATCGGCGGCGCCGCGCGGGGGCGGAAACGTCAACTCGGTCGGAGGCACGGCGCCGGGGAGGATCTCGGTGACGACGACGGGCGTCGTCTCGCGCAGCGGCGGGGGCAGGTCCGCCGGGAGGATGCGCGGGCCGAGCCAGCCGGAAGGCTGGTTGCGCAGATCCTGCAGCAGCAGCGGCAACTGGTCGGCCGGGATGGTGCCCACCAGGCGCGTGTGCGG